>JAFGVK010000235.1 GCA_016938035.1 Deltaproteobacteria bacterium
CCGTTATCGGCCCCCGTGTGCCGTCGGTGCCGGGCGTTTTCTGCTGAGCGTTTCAATGCCCTCCATAACGGGCACCCCACTGCAGGTGTGAACAACCAGATCGTCGGGGCGCTTCGGGTCCTCGGTTTCAATGCCCTCCATAACGGGCACCCCACTGCAGGCTGCAGGTCCGGGTCAACGAGAACTCGTCGCGCATCGACGAGGTTTCAATGCCCTCCATAACGGGCACCCCACTGCAGGCGCGCCCTCCGAGACTCCATGAGGGGAGGGGTCAACGGTCAGGTTTCAATGCCCTCCATAACGGGCACCCCACTGCAGGGGCACCCCCCAGCGTGGGTCTTCCTTCCTCCACTCTCGAGGGCAAAATTGCAAACCCCCCTCCCTGTCATTTTTGACCCCTGGGTGACTCGCATTTTACCCCCTGACCTGCAATGGGTAATTCTACCGCTTCATCCTTATAAACCGAGGAAATCACATCGAGTGCAAACCCCAACGGGCAAACCTCGATTTCTTGATCCCCCAACAGGTTGTAAAAGATCCGCGCCCAGGCGCCCCTCTTGACTACCACAAGCCCCCTCCCATGCCAAGCCCTATGGACACACCGCAGACCTGGCACCCATCAGCCGGTAGACCCCATCCGTCCCCATCCCCGCGTACACCATCCGCCAGGCCCCGTCATACCAGGCCACCGCAGGGTCCCGGGCGCTCCAGGCGTCGGCGCCCTCCTCGGAAAGGGGCACGCTCACCCCCATACGGTCGTAGAACACCCCGTCCAGGGTGCGGGCCAGACCCACCCGCCAGGGACCGGGGTTGGTCGAAGAGGTGTCGTAGCCCCCATACCAGAGCCACCACCCGTGCTCCATCGCCAGCAGGGCAGGCTGCGCCACCGCCGCGTTGTCGAAGCCGTCGCCCGCCTCGAGGGCCAGGTGGTCGCCCCGCGTCCAGACCTGCCCGTCGGCGGAGGTCGCCATCCCCACCCGGTAGGTCGCGCCGTCGAAGCCGGTGTAGACCATCCTCCAGCCCACCACGTCGGCGATGACCGAGGGGTAGAGCACCGAGAGCGCGTCGAAATCCCCCTCCCGCCCGCGGAACACCCCCGAGGCGGTCAGGTCCCACCGCAGCCCGTCCTCGGACCGGTACTGATCGAGCGAGCCGCTGCCCACCCACATCCACAGCGCCCCCTCTTTTGGGGCCACCGCAGCGTACTGCGCAGCGCCGTCTGGGACGCCGATCAGGGGCGTCGGCTCGCTCCACGAGGCCCCGTCCTGTGAGTGGGCGGTCCACAGGCTCATCTCCACCCCTACCTTGCGCGAGAACACCATCCACAGCGCTCCCTGGAACGGGAACAGCGTCGGCGCCAGGTCTCCGTCCCCCGCCACAGGGGAGGTGTCAAACAGCGCGCCGGTCTTCTCCCACGACCAGCCGTCCGACGGGTGCCCCTCCCAGGTGGGCTCGGCGTCTAGCGCCACCGCGTCGCAGGTGAACGAGGTGTCGTAGCTGGGGGCGTTACAGGCTAGGAGCAGGGTCCACCACATCGGGCCTCCTGGGCTCCGACTAACGCGCCTCGCGCCGCTGGGAGCGCTCATGCTGATCGCGCTGCTGCTCACCCTCTCCGCCCGCGCCGCCACCCCGGAGGACGCCGTGGTCCTCGTTGAGCAGGGGGGGAGCGTCTGCGCCGGCGCCTTCATCGACGGGGACGGCCACGTCGCCACCGCCTACCACTGCGTCGCCTCGGGTGGACGGCCCCTGGTCACCACCCGGGCCGGGCAGCAGGCGGTGGGGCGGGTGGTGGGCTGGGAGCAGCGGACCGATCTGGCGCTGATCGAGGTGAGGGACCTGCGGGGGGCGCCGCATCTGGCGCTGCGCGACACCCCGGTCGCCAAGGGAGAGCCGGTGCGGGCCTGGGGCCACCCCTTCGGGGTGAGGGAGCAGGTGGGCTTCCTCGCGGGGACCCTGCGCTGGTCGGTCTCGGAGGGGGTGGTGTCTAACGTGGGCGCCGTGGCCCTGCAGATCACCGCGGCGGTCAACCCCGGCAACTCCGGCGGGCCGGTGGTGGACGGGGAGGAGCGCCTGGTGGGGGTGGTGAGCCGGAGGCTGAGCGGCGAGGCGATGGGCTTCGCAGGCAGCGCGGAGCGCATCCCGCACCTGTTGGAGCACCCCCGGGGCCTGTGGGCGCCGGGCGGGACCGTCTCCGCGGGCCTGTGGGCGGGCACCTGGCTGGGGGACGGCGGCACCTTCTCCGGCGGCGGGCAGCTGGAGGTCTCGCTGCGCGACCGCGTCTTTCTCTCGGGCGCGCTGGGCCTCCCCTACCAGGCGCGCTGGGACGCCCTCCGCAGCGGGAGGCAGGTCTCGTGGGTCGCTGGAGAGGCGCGCCTAGGAGGGCGCCAGCGCCTCTTTCGCGGGTCCGAGGCCATCACCCTCGACGCCTGGGCGGGGGCCCTGTCCACGGGCAGCCTGGCGATCAGCCCCGAGCTGGACTTCAGCACCGGGCAATCGCTGCTCCCCACCGCGGGGGCTGGCTTCTCGGTCGCCGGCACCGCGGTCGAATTCGCGTGGGCGCTGGAGGAGGAGCAGGGCGCCGTCCTGTGGGTGCGAACCGCCTTGGCCTGGCCAGGTCACCTGTGGATGTGGTGACCCCGCGCCGCTTCCTCCCCGCTGGAGGTGCGGCACTCCAGCGGTGATCCACTCAGAGGGAGCCTGCGCCCATACGACCCGCAGCGGCGTGTGCGCCCCGCTGGCAGAGCTCGGCGCAGATCCCGCCGTCGGACGCTGCGCCCAGCCGACCCGCAGCGGCGTGTGCGCCCCGAGGAGCGGGGTCGCGGGTGATCGCTGCGGCGATCCGGGGAGCGGTAGCGCCGCAGGGGGCGCGCGGTGTCTGTCTGGAAGAACCACAAGGAGGCCAACATGGCCCGAACGATCCTCGCCCTGCTCCCCCTCGCCGCCCTGCTCCCCGCCTGCATCGAGGTGGAGACGCGCGAGCTCTCCGCCGAGCTGCCCGCCTCGTGGGCGAGCGCGCTGCGGGTGACCAACGGCTTCGGCGCGGTCACGGTCACCGGGGTGGACGATCTGGACGCGGTGCAGGTGAGGGCGCAGGGACAGGTCCCCGCCGACGCCGGCGAGCTGTTCACCCTGAGCGAGGCGGACGGGGTGATCACCGTCGAGGGCCTGGTGCTCAGCGGGCTGGTCACCAGCGAGGTGACGCTGGAGCTCCGCGCCCCCAGCCGCCTGGCGGTGGAGCTGCGCTCGCTGGTGGGGGACGTGCGCGTGGAGAGGGTGAGCGCCCTGTACCTGGAGGCGGGGCCCGGCGCGCTCACCGTGCGCGAGGTGGCCGGCTGCGCCAACCTCACGGACGGCAACGGCGATCTGGTGGTGGAGGGGATCGGGGGCGATCTGGTGCTCACCGACGGCACCGGCGACGCGGCGATCTGCGACGTGGCCGGCGCGGTGGACATCGTGGACGGCAACGGCGACCTCTCCCTCTGCGGCGTGGTCGGTGACGCGGTGATCGTGGATGGCACCGGCGATTTGGAGCTGATGGGGATCGGCGGCGCGGCGGACGTGGTGGATGGCACCGGCGACACCTACCTGGGCGACGTGGGCGGGGACGTGACCCTGTGGGATGGCACCGGCGAGATCTGGGTGCAGGACGTGTTGGGCGGCGCGGTGATCGTGGACGGCACCGGCGACATCGCGCTGTACCGGATCGGCGGCGCGGTGGAGATCACCGACGGCACCGGCGACATCATCACCGAAGAGGTGGGAGAGGTCACCGTGACGCTGGACGGCACCGGCGAGGTCAGCGCGAGCTGAACGGGGCCTCGCCCCGTCGCGGGCACCAACCCGTCGGCGGGGACGCGGCCTCCCGCGAGGCGTCGGTGTTTTCAAGGACCAACCCAGAGCGTGTTCAAGCGGACGACCCCGGGGGGGCGAGGGCGCGCGATCGCCCTTCGCCAGAGAGGCGCTGCGCGCTTGTGCGCGATGGGTGCAGGCGCGGCGGCTCGGCTGCAGAGGGCGCCACCTCGGCCCACGCGATCCGGAGTGTCACCCCACTGGCAGGCTCTGCCCATCTGGGTCTGCGGGAGAGGATCGCCGCCTTCTCGCCAACAATGCACCTCCTTTCCTTCTTGTTGCGAACCAGGAGGCCCGCAGGGTGAGAGGCCCCGGTCTACCGCCTCTCGTGGCACAGCAGCCTTCCAACCACCGGTTGAAAGCGGTGCCTTGGAGTCCCGACTGGTGGAGGCGTTGATCATCGCCTCGCCCCAGTGGGTCCTGCCGGGGGGCCTCTGGCACGGGAGGTAGCGCCTGATCACGCAGGGGGAGAGGGGGCGGTGAGCCCCCAGCAGGGGGAGGATTTGGGTGGGGACGCAGTCCCCGGCCCCAACGGGGGAGACGAAGGAGGGCGAGGCCCCCTTGGCGGCGGGCATAAGGCCGTCGGTAATATGGATCTCAGCGCGCTGGCGGCACCCGCTCCCTCCGCCAGCGCGGCAAGCGGTGAGCAGACCTTGGGCCAGACGATGATCGTGGCCCGGGTGGAGCGCTGAGGTCCAGGGTGTCGAGGGCTAGGAGGAAGGGAGGACGCGAACGCTCGTTCGCGGTGGACGCAAGCGAGCGCAGCGTGCGGCTGACAGCGCCCTCGGTGTCCTGGGGGCAGCGATCCGGGGCCCGTGGGTCGGTGGACCGTCGCGATCCCTCCCGCTGTCTTGCCGCAGGGGGAACCGCGGTTAGGGTTCCGCCAAGCCAGAGGTGAGCATGAGCACGCAGGAACCGACCCCCCAGGATGTCCACCCCGTCCCCCCCGCTGAGCACGAGCCCGCGCTCGCCCCCGAGGAGCGCGCCGAGGACGTCGTCGAGGAGCCGGCGGAGGAGATCGCGGCGGAGGCGGTCGAGGTGATCGCCGAGGAGGACGCGATCTCCCTCATCGAGGCCGAGCTGGCAGAGGCGCCCGACGTCATCGACGTGCAGGACCTGATCCGCGAGCGCGACGCCCTCCAGATGGCCAAGGCCTCGCTGGAGCAGGAGGTGGAGCGCCTGCGCAAGGACCGTGACGAGGGCCTGGGGCGCCTGCGCGAGGTCTCCAAGGGCTACCGCAACCTGCAGGCCGAGATGGACGCCTTCCGGGTGCGGATGGAGCAGCGCGCGGACGCCAAGGTCCATCACCGCATGGGCTCGCTGATGAAGTCGGTCTTCGACCCCGTCCAGAACCTGCGCCGGGCGGTAGAGAACCCCGGCTCCGACATCGGGGTGTTCGGGACCGGCGTGGCGATGGTGCTGGAGCAGTTCCTGTCGGTGCTCAAGGAGCAGGGCTTCCGCGAGGTGCCCGGCGTGGGCGCCCCCTTCGACCCCAACATGCACGAGCCCCTGGCGCTGGTGCCGGTGATGGACGCGGCCCAAGACGGCGTCATCCTGGCGGTGCAGGACACCGGCTACCTGCTCGGTGACAAGGTGCTCCAGGTCGCGCGGGTGATCGTGGGCAAGCACGAGCCGCCCCCCGCCCCGGTCGAGGTCCCGCCCGAAGAAGAGGGCGAAGAGGCGTAGCATGGAGGAGCGGCAGCTTCGGCAGATGGGCGTGCTGGGCGTGCTCCTCGCCGCCCTCGCGGCGGGGGTCTTCCTGTGGGAGCCCTCCGAGTCCCCGCCCGACTGGGACAAGGGCGCGACCGAGGAGGTCTGGTCGGTAGCGCGCGACCAGGTCACCAAGGTGCGGATCGCCGGGGGTGAGGCGCCGCTGGCGCTGGAGCAGGTGGACGGCGCGTGGTGGATCCGCGAGCCGATCGACGAGCGGGCCGACGACTACCGGGTGGGGCGCCTGCTGGGCGATCTGGCCCTGGTGCGGCGCGGCATCCCCATCCCAGACGTGGACCCCGCCAGCTACGGGCTGGAGCCCCCCCGCTTCACGGTGGAGCTCACCACCCCCGAGGGCGTCGAGACCCTCAAGGTGGGTGATGACGCCGCGATCGAGGAGCGCTTCTACGCGATGAGCGCCACCGGCGGCGTGGTCGCGGTGGGCAGCCTGCTCACCAAGGACCTGGGGAGCCGGGGTGCCTCGTGGTATCGCTCCACCCAGCTGCTCCGCTACTCGCGGGGCGCGGTCGATCACATCACCCTCTGGAGCGAGCAGGGCACGCTGGACCTGTCTCGGGCGGAGGGGCAGTGGTGGCTCGAGGGCTTCACCAGGGCTGAGTACGAGAAGGTGCAGGACCTGCTGATGGCGGCGCTCGACCTGCGCTTCGACGAATTCATCGAGGGCTTCGAGGGGCCCATCGAGGAGCCCTCGTACACCCTCACCCTCAGCGAGCACACAGAGGCCGGCGAGGTCCGCCACAGCCTCTCGGTGGGGGGCCAGTCCCCACAGGGGGTGCTGGTGGCGGTGGACGGCGGGCCCGCTGGCTGGGTCCGCCCCGGCCCACTCGCCTTCCTGGGGCAGGGGCCGCGCGATGTGGGCGATCCCTGGGCCTTCCCGGTGAGGGACTGGCCGGTGGAGCACCTGGACCTGGACCTCGGCGGGACCAAGCTGACCCTGGACCGGGACGGCGAGGGCTGGGTCGGGCAGGTGCCGGACCCCGCGGCGCTGGTCCGAGCGGTGGACGAGGCGCGGATCCGCTATCAGCGCGACGCCGTCGAGCCGATCACCGAGTCGTGGGGCGCGATCATCGGCCGCACCGACGATCAGACCCAGTGGACGGTGGAGCTGGGGCAGCAGGTGGGCGAGGCCAGGGTGGCCCGTGACGCCCGCGGTGGCGCCAGCTACCTGATCCCGGTGCAGGATCTGGACGCGATCCTCTCGGCGACCCGCCAACCGTAGCGATCTCGCGCCGCCGCGGGATACGCTCCCTGGACGGAGGTGCCGCCATGCGACCCACCCTGGGAGCCCTGATCTTCTACGGAGCCACCGCGCTCGCCGCAGAGCCCACCGAGGGCCTGGACTGGCGGGGGCAGGCGGACGCGCAGACCTACTACCTCGAGAGCGAGGTGCAGCTCCCTGGCTACCTGTGGCTGGCCGCGATCCAGAACAAAGAGGCGCGGGTGCCTACCTGGCAGCTCCGCGCGGTGCTCCAGTGCGCGCCGGCGGTGGCGGAGGGCAAGCGGGCGTGGTCCACCCTCTGCACCCTGCAGGACGTGGGGCTGAAGGCCGCCACCATGACCTCCGAGGCGGAGGTGCTGCCGCCGATCCTCGAAGAGGTGGACGGCCACCTCACCGGGGCGCAGGTGGAGCTGGTGTTCGGGACCGATGGGCGGCTCAAGGCGGTCGATCTGCTGGGGCTCAGCGAGACCAACAACCGCGAGCGGCGCATCCAGGAGAACCTCCGGCTGATGGTCACCCGGGCGGTGGCGGGCTTTGACCTGCAGCTCCCCAAGAAGGGCAAGGCCCCCTACGGCGCCTGGTCGCAGACCGGATCGGTGCTGATGGGCTCGCCCTCCTCAGTGGGCACCCTGGGCTCCTCTGAGTTCATCCACGAGGTGATCGCGCTGCGGGGCGCCAGCGCGGTGGTTCAGACCAAGGGCAGGGGGATGGTGGTGCCCAGCGGCGGCGCCGACCAATTCGACACCGAATTGGAGTCGATGTCGGTCTTTGACACCGGCGCGGGCCGCCTCACCGAGCGGGTCTGGGTCGCGGTGGGCAACCCCACCGCCTCGTCCCGCCAGGCGGAGGGCGGGCGGGGCTTCATGTACCGGCAGCAGGGCAAGCTCCTCTGGATCGCCCCCGGCGAACCCATCCCTGACGTGGGCGCCACCGAGCTCGTCGCGGGACCGGGCGTGGAGGGCTCCGCGCTGCCCGCCTGGCAGGCGCTCGGGCTGATCCCGGTCCCAGAGGCGCCTTGATCCTGCTGCTGGCCCTGGCCTGCACCCGGCCCCCCGCGCCGCCGCCTGGGGCGCCGGACGTGGTGGTGGTGTTGGCGGACTCTCTCAGGGCCGACCGGGCCGACGCGGCGCACATGCCGGCGCTGAGCCGCTGGGCAGAGGGCAGCGCGCGCCTCACGCACGCCAGGACCCCGGCGGCGTGGACGGTGCCAGCGGTGTCGTCCCTGTTCACCGCCCTGCCACCGCAGGCCCACAGGGTGCTCCGCCACCAGGACGCCGACGGGCTCGCCCTCAACCGCCTGTCGCCCGAGCTGGTCACCCTGGCGGAGGTCTTCCAGGCTGGGGGCTACCGGACGGGCGCCCTGCTCAAGACCGACTGGCTGGCGCCAGAGGACGGCTTCTCCCAGGGCTTCGACACTTACCAGCGGGTGCCGGGGGCGGGCCCGGCAGGCGAGAGCGGGGCAGAGCTGACCCGCGCCGCCCTGTCCTGGCTGGCGGAGGGCGACGACAGGCCCGACCTGCTCTACCTCCACTACATGGACCCTCACGCCCCCTACCAGGCGCCGGGCGCGCAGCCGGGGCTGTCGCCCCTCACCGGGGCCTTTCAAGAGCTGGAGGCGATCAAGCGGGGGGATCTCTCTCCCTCTGAGGCCGACGCCGCCCAGCTCAACGCCCTGTACGACGCGGAGGTCCGCTACCTCGACCGGGCCCTGGGCGACCTGCTCCTGGCGCTGCCGGAGGGGGCGGTGGTGCTGGTGCTGGGCGACCACGGCGAGCAATTGCTTGAGCACGGCGGGGTGCTGCACGAGCACCTCTGGGAAGAGAACGTCAGGGTGCCCTGGCTGCTGCGGGCCCCGAGCGTGGCGCCGCAGGTGCTGGACGGCGCGGTCTCCACGGGCAGCAGCGCGGTCACCCTGGTGGAGCTGGCTGGGCTGCCCCCACACCCCTCGTGGGTCTACCCCTCGCTGGCGCCGATGTTCCAGACCGGGCGCCCTCCCCAGGCGCCGGTGGTGAGCGAGTACGCCGACGGGCGCGCGATCTTCGCAGGCGGTGACGCGCTGATCCGGTGGGGGGGGCAGGACCGCCTCTACGCCCTTGACGAGGACCCCGACCAGCGCCGGGATCTGGCGGCCGACCGCCCCGCCGAGGTGGCCGCGCTGGGGGGCGCCCTGGAGGACATCACCGAGCGCTCGCGCGCCTTGGGCCGGCGCCTGCAGGGGGTGATCCCGGCCCCGCAGGTGGGGGAGCGGCGGGAGGCCCTGTGCGCGCTGGGATATCTGGACTGCGAGGAGGACCGATGAGCCTGGACCCTGAGCTGCGCGACCTGCTGGTGTGCCCCCGCTGCAGGGGCGAGCTGCGCGAGGTGGAGCGCGGGCTGCTCTGCGCTGAGTGTGCCCTGACCTACCCCATCGTGGACGGCGTCCCCTGGATGGTGGAGGAGCTGGCCCGCAAGGCGCTGCCCGCAGAGCTGGGCGAGCCCTCTTGAGGGTGCTCCACCTGGACACCGGGCGGGAGTGGAGGGGGGGGCAGACCCAGCTCCTCCACCTGGTGCGCTCCCTGCCGGGGGAGGTGGTCCTCCCCGCCGACGCGCCCCTGCGGCCCGCGCTGGAGGCCGCGGGGGTGAGGGTGCACGGGATCCGCGCGCGGACCTCCCTCGGCTGGGCGGTTGCCCTGCGGCACCTGGTGGCCGACCGGCAGCCGGACCTGCTGGCCGCCCACACCTCCCGCGCCCACGGGCACGCCCTGCTGGCCGCGACCGGGCGCCCGGTGGTGGTCCACCGGCGCCTCGACTTCCCGCCCCGATGGTGCAGTAGGCCCAAGTACCGCGCTGTAGACCGCTTTGTCGCGGTGAGCCAGCGGGTCGCAGAGGTGCTGCGCCAGGCCGGGGTGGCCCCAACCCGGATCGAGGTGGTGCACGACGGCGTGGCGCAGGCCGCGCGGGTCTGGGGCCGGGCCGAGGCGCGGCGGCTCCTCGGGCTGCCGGTGCGGCCCAGGCTGGTGGGCGCGGCGGGGGCGCTCGTGCCCCACAAGGATCACCAGAGCCTGATCCGGGCGATGGTCGGGGTGGACGCCGAGCTGGTGATCGCCGGGGAGGGGCCCCTGCGGGACGCGCTCAGGGCCCTCGCCCAGCGGGTGGGGGTGCGGCTGATCCTGCTGGGGCAGGTGGAGGAGATCGGCGCGCTGTTCGGCGCCATCGACGTCTTCGCCCACCCCTCCCGCGAGGAGGGCCTGGGGCAGGTGGTGGTGGAGGCGATGCTCGCGGGGGTGCCGGTGGTGTCGTCCTCGGCGGGAGGACTGGCCGACGTGCTGGCCGCGGGTGGGAGGGGCGTGCCGCCGCGGGACCCCCTCTCGCTCCGCGACGCCCTGCGAGACGCGCTCCGCGACCCCGGACCGGTGGCCTCGGCCCGCGCCGCGGCGGCGGAGCTGTTCACGGTGGAGGCGATGGTGCGGGGCACCGACGCGGCCTACCGCCGGGCGCTGGAGGGGCGGTGATCGCCCTGCTGCTCCTGCTGGCCTGCGGTGTGGTGGATGACCTGGACGGGGACGGCTTCTCCGCGGGGGTGGACTGCGACGACGCGGACCCGCACCGGTACCCCGACGCCCCGGCGCGCTGCGACGGCCTCGACGACGACTGCGACGGCCTGATCGACGAGGACCCCGTGGAGGGCTCCCTGTGGTTCCCCGACCGGGACCGGGACGGGCACGGGGCCGCGGGGCAGGGGGCCCTGTCGTGCTCCCCGCCGATCGGGGCGGTGGCGATCGGGGACGACTGCGACGACGAAGACGCGGACAACCGCCCCACCGCCTACGAGCTGTGCGATGGTGAGGACAACGACTGCGACGGCCTGATCGACGAGAGCGGCGGCGGGCTGTGGTACGCGGATCGCGACGGGGACGGCTGGGGCGCCGGGCCGCTGGTGGCCGGGTGCGGCGGTGCCGGGCTGGCCGAGGCGCGAGGAGACTGCGACGATCAGGACGCCACCAGCTTCCCCGGCGCCCCAGAGGCCTGCGACGGGGCCGACAACGACTGCGACGGGGGCGTGGACGAGGACCCCGCCATCGGGCCCCTGTGGTACCCCGACCGGGACGGCGACGGCGCCGCGGGGGTGGAGGGCGCGGCGGTGGCCTGTGAGGCCCCTGTCGGCTGGCTGAGCGAGGCCACCGACTGCGTGGACACCGACAGCAGGGTGTGGCCCGGCGCGCCGGAGCTGTGCGACGGGGTGGACAACGACTGCGACGGGGAGGTGGACGGGGCCGACGCCTGGTGGGACCCCCGCTGGCCGGTGAGGGTCAGGGTCCGGCTGACTGGCCCCTCTGAGGGCCCTGTGGTGGCGGTGCCGCTCGACCTGAGCGCCGCGCTGGGGGTGCCCCCCGAGGCGGTGGAGCGCTGGGGGCTGCGCGCCCTGGCCGGGGGCTGCGACGCGGTGGTGCTCCCCTCCCAGTGGTCGGACGCGGTGGTGGGCCTGCCCGACGGGCCGGTCGCCGAGGATCCCGCCGGGGACGGGCGGGGCGAGGTGGTGCTCCTGTGGGAGACCGACGGGGACCCCGAGAGCTGGGAGCCGCTCGGCAGCGAGGAGATCGCCCTCTATTGGCGCCCCCACGCCTCCTCCTGGCAGGGGGACGGCGCGCTGAACGCGGCGCCGTTGCGGCTGGACACTGGGGCGTCGTCTCTCTCGCTGGGGGCGGACGGCGCCCTGCTCGCCCTGAGCGGGTGGGGCGCGGAGGCCCGCGACGGGGTGTACGCGGGGGGCTGGCTGGCGCGGAGCGAGGCCTCCGTCCAGGTGCTCGCGGACGGGCCCCTGCTGGGGGTGCTGCGCAGCGAGGAGCGGTTGGGGGGCGCGGTGGACGAGCGCTCCTGGTGGTGGGGGGTGGCGGACAGGCCTCAGCGCTGGGGGCAGCGGAGCCTGGTGGCCACCGCGCCGCTGGGGCTGGACCTGGCGCAGGGGCCGCTAGAGGGGATCCGCCCCTGGGCGCTTGAGGTGGGCACCGCCGCGCTGATCGCGGAGGACCCCGCCGGCGAGTGGGCGGTGGTGGGGGAGGGCGCGCTGCGGCTGGGCGCCGGCTGGATCCAGCCCCCTAGCTGGGCCCACCCGCTGGGCCTCTCTGCGGGCAGCCTCGCGCTGGTGGGTCAGGACGTGGCCCCCTACGGCACCCACAGCGGCGCGATCTCAGCGGGCGATGCCCTCCTCGACCCGGTGGTGGCAGCCTTCGTACCCGGGGGGGAGGAGGTGGAGGCCCGGCTGCTGTCCCTCCGGCAGGGGGTCCAGGTGACGGTGCTCCCCCCGGAGTGGCTGGCGCCCTGAGGGTGTTGGTGGCGGTCGATGAAAGCGGGGAGTACCCCGTGACGGTGCTCCCCCCGGAGTGGCTGGCGCCCTGAGCCTCCCGCGGCGGGCCGTGTGGCGCTGGTGGGCGGGCCGTGGCCTCCAACGGCGCCCACTGCGGCGCGATCTCAGCGGAAGTTCCCTGCGGGACCCGGTGGTGGGCGGCCTTTTGGGGGGGGGGAGGTGGTGGTGTCGCGGCCCCCGTGTGACGGTGGTCCCTTTGGAGGGGCTGGCGCCCCAGACCCTTGCCAGCCGATCCCATCGCCGACAGCCCCCCCCCGATCCCCCGCTCCCAGAGCGGCTCGCGACCACGGGAGTGGGTATGTGGAGGGCAGCAGCGGAGACCGAGATGTTCATTCTGTGGGCAGCGCTGGCCCTTGCGGGGCCGGTAGACGAGGTGAGGGCGATCGCGTGGGCCAGGGGTCCCGCGGCGGAGCTGGTCCGCTTCGCCGAGTCAGGCGACCCGCAGGTGCGCCTAGCGGCGGCGCGCGCGTTGGGGCGCCTGCGCGATCCCGCCGCCCTGAGCCCCCTGGTGGCCCTGTGCGGCGACCCGGAGGAGGCGGTGCGGGTCGAGGCTGCCAGCGCGCTGGGGCTCACCCCCGGGGCTGAGGAGGCGGTGCTCTCGCTGCTCGCGGCGGCCCCGCCGGTGGAGGAGCCCCAGCTCCGCACCCACCTGCTCGACGCCCTGGGCTACGTCGGGACCGAGCGCTCGCTGCCGGTGCTGCGGGAGGCCCTGCGGGGGCCCTGGCCGATGATGGGGGGCGCGGCCCGCGCCCTGGGGCGCCTGGGCAGGTCCGACGTGCCAGGGGTGAGCGAGGCGGTGGGCGATCTCATCGCCTGCACCGGTCGGAACGCACCCTACGAGGTGGAGGCCTGCGGCTGGGCCCTGCGCCGGATCGGGATCGACGCGGAGCGCGGTGACCCCTGGCGGCCGCTGGTGGGGCGGGTCCGCACCGCGGGCAGCGCCGCCGCCAAGGCGGAGCTGCTCTCGGCGGTCTGGCCCGCGGCGGACGCCCGATCCCGCGACAAGCTGCTCACCCTGGTGCTCCTGGAGCCCTCGCCGGCGCTCCGGGCCAGGCAGCTCTCGCTGGTGCAGGCTGGGCAGACCTCCTCCTCCGCGCTCATCCCCCTGCTCGCCGACCCGCACCCCTGGGTCAGCGCCGAGGCGGTCGCGGCCTTAGGGCGCCTGGGGGACGAGGCCGCGCTCCGAGCCCTGCAGGGGGGGCTCGACGGGGCCGACCCCTGGCGCGCCGCCGAGCGGGTGGAGGCGCTGAGCGCCGCGGGGGCCCTGGTGCCGTGGGCGCCCGGGGACCCTGCGCCGGTGCGCGCGGCCTCGGTGGGCTCCCTCGACGCGGAGGCGCGGGTTGGGGTGGCGCTCCACGACCCCTCGCAGCGGGTGCGCAGCGCCGCCGCCTACGCGCTGCTCGAGGGCACCCCGGATCCCGACCTGATCGCCAAGCTGTCGGTGGCGGAGGACCGGTCGGTGCGCGAGGCGGCGCTCGACGCCGCGGGGACGCCCATCCCGCCCGAGCCTCAGCGTGAGCTCACGGTGGACCTGAGCCTGCGGGAGGCGGTGCTCCAGACCTCCAAGGGGGAGCTCCACCTCCGCTTCCTCACCGAGGTGGCGCCCCTCGCGGTGTCGGCCTTCGCCGGGCTGGCGGAGGCGGACTTCTACGACGGCCTGATCTTCCACAGGGTGATCCCGGGCTTCGTGGCGCAGGGCGGCTGCCCGCGGGGCGACGGCACAGGGGGCCCTGGCTGGGTGATCCCTGACGAGGTCTCTGCGCTGGACTTCGCCCCTGGCGCGGTGGGTATGGCGCGAGGCGCGCGCGACACGGGGGGGAGCCAGTTCTTCCTCACCACCGGTCACCACCCCCACCTGACCGGCGAGTATACCCAATTTGCCGTGATCACCGAGGGGCTAGAGGTGGCGGAGCGCCTCCAGGTTGGGGACCGGATCCTGGACGTGACCCTGGTGCGGGAGGCCCCTTGATCATCGCTTCGCCCGAGTGGGGCAGGGGGGGGGCGCTCCGGCAGGGGGGGAGCGCCCGCTCACGCGGGGGGAGAGGGGGCGGCAAGGCCCCCGCAGGGGGGGAATGGGGGCCGGCCCCAACGGGGGACACGCGGGAGGGCGAGGCCCCCTTGGCGGCGGCCAGAGGGCCGTCGGTCCATAGGAACCCTGCGCGCCGGCAGCACCCTCTCCCTCCGGCAGCACGGCGAGCGGTGAGCGGACCCTGGGCCAGCCGACGATCCTGGCCGCGGGAGGCCTCTTGAGCGAGGCGATCCGAGATCAGGCCCACGCCCTGCTCGACCGCGCCGAGAGGCTCGGCCGGGGCGAGGTCAAGCGCCTGGCGCGCGCTCTGGACGGCGAGGGGAGCCTGCCCCTGCGTGAGGCGGTGGTCGCCGAGGCCCGGCGCAGGGGGGTGGAGCTGCCCGACGAGGCCGCGGGCTGGCAGGGAAAGCGCCTGCTCCGCCTGGCCCGGGGCCACGAGGAGGCGGCCAGGGTGCGCACCAACCCCATCATGCGCGACGAGGCCTTCACCTGCCTGCACTGCGGCGCCGAGGTGCCTCCGATGGGACACACCGCCCGCGATCACTGCCCCCACTGCCTCCGCTCCCTGCACGTGGACGTGGTGCCGGGCGACAGGGCCAACCCCTGCGGGGGGCTGATGGACCCCGTGGGGGTCGAGCTGGCGGGTGAGCGGGTCACCATCCACTACCGCTGCCGCGCCTGCGGGGAGCAGCACCGCAACAAGGCCCTGCTCGACGGCGCTCAGCCCGACACCTGGCGGGCCATCGTCGCGCTCTCCAAGGGGGAGGGGTGAGCGGTCCTGGCAGGCTCCGCCACAAGGTGGGCCAGGCCATCGCCTCGCGTCAGCTGTGGGCTCCCGGCGACACGGTGCTGGTCGCCCTGAGCGGCGGGATGGACTCGGTCGCGCTGCTGTCGCTCCTGCACGACACCAGCGACTGGCACGGCGCCACCCTGCTCGCGGGGGTGGTGGACCACGGGACGCGCCCCTGCTCCGGGGCCGAGGCGGACCTCGCCGTGTCCCTGGCGGAGGGGCTGGGCGTGCCGGCGCACCGCCTCGACCTGAGCCTGGGGGCGGGCGCCTCGGAGGCGCTGTGCCGCGAGGGGCGCTACGCCGCCCTGCGATCGCTAGGCGCCGCCCGCATCGCCACCGGCCACCACCGCGAGGATCAGGCAGAGACGGCGCTCCTGGCGATGATGCGGGGGAGCGGGACCCTGGGCCTGGGGGGCATGGGCTGGCGCGCCGGCGATCTGGTGAGGCCGCTGCTGGGGGTGGGGCGGGTCGAGCTGCTCCGCTGGGTCCACCACCGGGGCCTGCCTTGGGTGGAGGACCCCACCAACGCCGACGGCGGGAACCTCCGCAGCCGCCTGCGCGCTGAGGTGCTGCCCGCGCTGGAGGCGGTGCGCCCAGGGGTGAGCGCCCTGCTCGCCCGCTCGGCGA
This sequence comes from Deltaproteobacteria bacterium, assembly GCA_016938035.1. GTDB lineage: Bacteria > Myxococcota_A > UBA796 > UBA796 > JAFGVK01. The sequence goes on from JAFGVK010000235.1 coordinate 15,590, forward strand.
CCCACGCCGCGGAGGACGCCGCCCTCCTGGAGCACCTGACCGACGAGCTAGAGGCCCGACTAGAGCACCCCTGGCCCAGGGAGGCCCTGATCAACGCGCCCGCCCCTCTGGTGCGCCGCCTGCTGCTGCGACACCTCCCGCAGGCCAGGTCCTCGCACCTGGACGCGGCGATGGCCGCCCTGGCGCGGGGCCACGGCTCGGTGCTGCTCCCAGGGGGCGCGCGGCTCGCCGTGGGGAAGGGCAGGGTGCGGGTGCGCTGAGCGCCGCCTCCCCGTTGACCCGGCGTGGACGGCCAACGCGCGGGAGGAGGGGCTGGGGTGGGGTCCCGCCGCACCCCTCACTGCTGGGCGCCAGTCCCCACCACCCAGCTGATCCCGACCACGCCGGCGCGGGCGCCGTTGTAGGGCAGGGTCGCGGTGCCCTCGGACACCCGACCGATCCGGATCGAGAGGGCGGAGCCCGTGTCCCAGCCGGTCCAGGCCGTCGGGGGGACGGTGAAGCTCCCGTCGTCGGCGAGCTTGCAGGTGACGGTCTCGACCAGGGTGTCGCCGTGGTAGCGCCGCAGGTCGGCGACCACGTAGTCGGCCGGGTCCGAGGTGTCCCAGGACAGCATGAACCAGTCCCTGCCGATGCTCGGAGGGTAGGTGCTGTCGAGGTAGGGGCTGTAGAGCGAGAGGGGGTTCGGCGACACGAACAGCGCGTCCAGCGAGACCTCGGGCCACACCCCGGCGCTGCCAGCGGTGGGCTCCAGGTGGTAGGTCGAACCATGGACGAAGGCGCTGGGGTCGGGCTCTGCGGCGAAGCGCCAGCTCGCCCCGGGGTCCACCGCGAGGTGGACAGAGCCCCCGGCGCTGCTCGACAGCTCCAGGGACGAGAGCTCGGTCTCGTAGACCTGGAGCGGCTCCCCGTCGGGGGGGCCTTCGTACCCCACGCGACACTGATCCACGCCGGGCGCGTAGCGGTATTTGCCCCAGTCCAGGACGGTGGGCCGGGTGAACAGGGCCTGTGCTCGCGCCCAGGTCCGCGCCGCGCCGGCCTCCACCTCCCCGAGGCGCTCGAAGCGCTCTAGGGCGCCCAGCATCCCGGTGAGCCCGGCGCCGTCCTCAAAATAGCGGAAGGCGTCGGGGGCCACCGCGCGGTGGGTGTCGGTCTTCACCTCGACCGAGGTCAGCGAGACCTCCTCGGCCCAGCTTGGCGTGAGCACCGTCAGCTGCGTGCTGGTCGCGGAGAGCACGGTGGCCTGCATCAGGACGCCGGCGCCGGTGAACAGCACCTCCGCCGTGTCGTCGAAGGGCCCGCCCAGGATGTGGACCTCCTCCCCTCCGAGGGTGGAGCCCCAGGCGGGTACGACGCGATCGATCGCGCCCTCAAGGCGCTGTGGCGCTGCACCGGAGTCCAGCGCCTCGCCTGTGTCGTCCCCCGAGGCGCCCCAGCCGAAGGGGTGCATCCCTTGGCTGCAGCCGACGAGGGGCAGCGCACCGACGAGCAGGGGGATCCACCGCATGGAGGCTCCTGGGGACGAAGTGGTAAAGCCTCATAGCACACGGGCGCGGCCCTGTCGGCGCAGGATGCAGGGGGGGGGCGTCGTCGAGGTGCTGGGTGCCGCCGTCCCCGCCGAGGTTCCGCCGCCGGTCGCGGCGAGCGCCGCGAGCCCTGGCCTGCGGGGGCTCGGCGGGGGGGCACCCACCCCAGGACCCGGGCGCCGCCGAGGCCGCGGTCGAGCGTCGGGGCACCGATTCATCAGCCGGACAGTCTCCCGGGAGGCGCTTCATCCTTCCACAGGAACGATCTGACGAAGTCGCTGGTCCAATCTTCCAGACCGCACGGCGGCGCCGAGCCGCTCGCCGTATGGCCACCGGTCACTAGGAAGGAAGCGTATTTTTTCACGCGATCAGCATAGGAACAAGGACGCGCGTCGAGAGACCGAGCGCGCCGGTGCCAGCGTCGGCTACTCCGGATGGAGGCCATAGACGGGGTGTGGGCCCCAGCGGGGCTGCCCTGCGCCGCGCGTCCCTGCCTCGCCCTCCTCGGAGACCGGCGCGTGAACCCCACCCGGCGCCGACGCGTCCCTGCCCCCAGGTGAGCCGACGACCGGGGCCCAGGGGTCGCGCCGGCGCCGGTCCTCCGTTAGAGAGGCGCCTTCCAACGCACCGGCGTCACCGAGGAGATCCTGGCATGTACCGCTTCGAACCCGACTGGCTCACCAAGGTCGAGGCCCTCCGCGAGCAGGGGATAGACCCGTACCCCAGCGGCCTGCGCGTCACCCACACCTCCACCGAGCTGCACCAGGCGCTGGCCGACGTGGCGGATCCCTCCCAGGAGGAGGGGTGGGCCGAGGTGGCGGTGGGCGGCAGGGTCATGTTCCGCAACCACATGGGCAAGGCCATGTTCCTCCGCCTCAAGGACCGGGGCGAGGAGCTGCAGATGGGCACGGACGACGCGGGGCAGCCGCAGCTCAAGGGCAGCCTGATCCAGGTGTACGCGCGCCGCGATGAGCTGGGCGACGACGCCTTCATGGCGCTGCGCAAGCTGGACATCGGCGACATCCTGTGGGCGAAGGGGCGGATGATGCGCACCCGCACCGGGGAGCTCTCGCTCCACGCGACCGAGGTGCGCCTTGCCTCCAAGACCATGTCGCCCTTCCCCGACCGTTTTCACGGGATCGCGGACCAGGAGCTCCGCTCTCGCAGGCGCTATGTCGACCTCTTCCTCCACGAGGAGACCCGCAAGGCCTTCCGCACCAGGTCCCGGGTCATCCGCTACATACGGGACTTCTTCGAGGACCGCGACTTCCTCGAGGTAGAGACCCCCATGCTCCAGGTGATCCCCGGGGGGGCGGCGGCGCGCCCCTTCGTCACCCACCACAACGCCCTGGATATCGACCTCTACATGCGCATCGCTCCCGAGCTGTACCTGAAGCGGCTGGTGGTGGGGGGCTTCGAGCGGGTGTTTGAGATCAACCGCAATTTCCGCAACGAGGGGCTGTCGCCGCGCCACAACCCCGAGTTCACCATGCTGGAGTTCTACCTGGCCTGGGCGACCTGGGAGGACCTGATGGACCTCACCGAGGCGCTGCTGCGGGGGATCGCGACCGACGTCCTGGGCTCCACCGAGGTGCCCTTCGACGGGCAGGTGCTCGACTTCGGCAAGTCCTTCCGGAGGGCCGCGATGGACGAGCTGATCGCAGAGGCCACCGGGCTCAGCCTCGACGCGCTGCAGGATCCCGCGGCGATGGAGGTCTGGTGGCGCGCCCACCACGAGGTGGCGGAGGGCGAGGCGCTCCCCACCGTGCGGGGCAAGTGGTGGGAGTGGTACTTCGACGCCTACGTGGAGGAGCACCTCATCGATCCCACCTTCGTCACCGGCTTCCCGGTAGAGATCTCTCCCCTCGCGCGCAGGTCTGACGCCGACCCCAGCCGGACCGATCGCTTCGAGCTGATGATCGCCGGGCGCGAGATCGCCAACGCCTTCTCCGAGCTCAACGATCCGGTGGACCAGGCCGGGCGCTTCGCTGCGCAGGCCGACGCCCGCGCGGCGGGCGACGACGAGGGGATGTTCTTCGACCGCGACTATGTCCGGGCGCTCTCGTACGGCATGCCCCCCACCGCAGGGGAGGGGATCGGCATCGACCGGCTGGTCATGCTGCTCACCGACCGCCCCTCGATCCGCGACGTGATCCTGTTCCCCACCCTGCGCCCCGAGCGTTGGGAGGACGAGCCCGGTGAGTGAGCCGCTCACCCTCTGCTCGCGCTGCGGGGTGGCCGCTCCGCTCCGCAGGAGGCACTACCGGCAGGTGACCGGGCTGGTGCTGCTCCGGGCGGTGCACCACCACGAGGGCGATCTCTGCGAGTCCTGTTCGCGCAGGGTCTTCCTCCGCAGCTCGCTGATCACCCTGTTCTTCGGCTGGTGGAGCGTGGTAAGCGTCCACCTCCCCGCCTATTTCCTCGTCCGCAACGTCCTCGCCTGGCTGGGGACCGGCGGCGCCCCCGCCAAGACCACCTCGGTGGCCCGCAAGGAGGAGCGGCCCTTCTCCACCGAGGTGAGCCTCGATTTCGCGGCGCTCCCCCCGGTCGAGGACGGGAGCAGCCTGGCCGCCGAGTGGTGGATCGCCCTGTCGCACCTGCGCTCCCGCCGCTCTGGGGACTTCATCTCGCTGACCACCGGCCTGTCGATCGTCGGGGTGATCACGGGCGTCGCGGTGCTCAACTGGGTGCTGGCGGTGATGACCGGCTTTGAGGACGATCTGCGCGACAAGATCCTGGGCACCAACGCCCATGTGGTGATGCTGCGGCAGGGGGGCAACGTCCCCGCCGACGAAGAGATCCTGCACCGGTTCGAGGACCTCCCCGGGATCGAGGCCGCAGCCCCCTTCCTCTACACCGAGATGATGATCCGCTCCGCCTGGGGCACCGCCGGGATCATCCTCAAGGGGATGGACCCCGACCACACCGGGCGGGTCACCGCGATCCGCGACAACCTCTCGCTTGGGCCCGCGGGCGAGCTGAGCACGGACGCCGAGCGCGACGCGCTCTTCCAGAGCATGAAGGAGCCCATCCCGCCCCTGGCGGGGGTCGACGACAAGGCCTATCCCGGGATCATCCTCGGGGTGGAGCTCCAGGAGCAGCTCCACGTCCTCCCCGGTGAGAAGGTGCAGGTCATCAACCCGCTGGGGGACGGCACCGGCCTGATGGGGGTGCCCACCCCCTCAGTGCGCACCTTCAGGGTGGCGGGGGTCTTTGACTCTGGGATGTACGAGTACGACACCAAATGGACGTACGTGCTCAACCAGGAGGCGCAGTCCTTCCTTCGGGTGGGCAACACCTGGACCGGCGTTGAGGCCCGGGTCGTCGACGAGGACGCGGTGGAGCAGGTGGCCGCGGCGATCAACGCAGCGTTCGGCCCCCCCTACTACACCCGCCACTGGAAGGAGCTCAACCAGCCGCTGTTCGAGGCGCTGGAGATGGAGAAGTGGGTGATGGGGCTGATCCTGTCCACGATCGTGGGGGTGGCGGCGCTGGCGATCGTGACGACCCTGGTGATGCTGGTGCTCACGAAGGGTCGTGAGATCGCCATCCTCAAGGCGATGGGCGCCTCCAACCGGGGGATCCTGCGCATCTTCGTCATCGAGGGGGCGCTCATCGGCCTGGTCGGGTCGGTGATGGGCACCGCGCTGGGGCTGGTGGGCTGCGAGGTGATCTCTCGCTACGAGTACCCGCTGGAGACCGACGTGTACTACCTCTCCAGCCTGCCGGTGGTGGTGGACTGGCAGACGGTGGTGGTGGTCGCCGTCTCGGCGATGGGGATCTCCTTCGTGGCCACGCTCTACCCGGCCTGGAAGGCCGCCGCGCTGCGACCCGTAGAGGGCCTGCGCTACGAGTAGGCCGGCAGCGCCGGAAAGATCAAGCGGATCGAGGTCCCGGACTCCTGCTCGGACGACAGCTGGATGCCGCCGCCGTGCTCGCGCAGGATCCCCAGCACCGCGGGCATCCCCATCCCGCGCCCGAGCGCCTTGGTGGAGAAGAAGGGCTCAAACAGCCGCTCGCGCACCAGGGGGCTCATCCCTACGCCGTTGTCCGTCACGGTGAGCGCAGCGTAGTCGCCAGGCGGGAGCGCCCCGTCCGCCTCCCCCGCCGCCGCGGTGGACAAGGCGGTGCGCTCCAGCGCGATCGTGATCTCGCCAGGCCCCCTCTCGAGGGCCTCGGAGGCGTTGACCACCAGGTTCAGGATGACCTGGCGAATCTGTGACCCATCCCCTCGGATGAGGGGAGCGTCCGAGGGGGCGCGGATGGTGAGGGTGGCGCGCTTTGAGAGGGACGCCTGGAGCAGGGGGGTCATGTCTCGCAGCAGGGCGTGGAGGTCGATCGGCTCCATCCGCATCGCGCCCCGCCCGGCGTAGGCGAGCAACTGCCTGACAAGGCCCGCGGCGCGCTCGGCGCTCGCCTCGATCTCTTCAACGAGCGCGCGGTGGTCGCAGTCGGGAGGGAGCACCTCAGACAGGAGCGAGGCGTTGCCCAGCACACCCACCAGCAGGTTGTTGAAGTCGTGGGCGATGCCCCCCGCCAGCACCCCCAGGGACTCGAGCTTCTGGGCCTTGAGGTGCTGTCGCTCCACCTGCCGCTCCCTCGCCCAGGCTCGGTTGCGCGCCGTGACGTCGTGGATCACCGAGAACACCAGGGGCCCGCCGCTCACCCGGATGGTGCCCGCGTAGACCTCTACCTCGCGGACCTCTCCGCTAGCGAGCCTGTGGCTGAAGGCGAAGAAGTCTCTGGTGCCGCTGACCACCGCCTGGAGCTCCTCGTCGATCGCTCGCTGGTTCAGGGTGTTGATCTGGTAGATCGCCATGCGCTCCAGCTCCTCGCGAGGGTACCCGTAGAAGCGGCAGGCCGCCTCGTTCGCGGCGACGATGCGCCCCGTGGAGGGCTCAATGAGCAGCTTGACCACGAAGGGGTGCTCAAACATCGATCGGTAGCGGGCCTCGCTCTCGCGCAGGCGCTCAGCGGCCTCTACCTTGTCGGTCACGTCGCGCGAGACGCCGAAGATGGCGGGCACACCGTTCCACTGGCCCTGCGTCAGCCGGGTCTCCAGGTGGAGGGTCCGGTCGCCGGTGCGGAGGGGGAAGGGGCAGGCGTGCCAGTCCTCGAAGGACATGTCGGCCCAGGCCTGCGTCAGCTCCTCCAGGGAACGGTCTGGATAGAGGCTGCCGAGCTGTCTCCCGACGAGCTGCTCCGCGGGGAGGCCCACCGCCTCGGCAAGCGCCCGGTTGACCTGGAGGATGCGGCCCGTGAGGTCAAGCACGTAGAAGAAGTCGAGGGCCGCGTGGAAGAAGGTGTCCAGGTTGGACTCCACCAGGAGGCGCTGGTTGCGCTCGCGCTGGTGCGCCAGGTCCCGCCCGATCTGCCCCGCGAGGAGCGCTAGCCCGTCGCGCACCTCGGTGGAGACCGTCTCCTCGCTGTGTGAGGCCAGCGCCAGGAAGCCCAGCACCTCCCCCTCCCACAGGGCGGGCACCAGCCCCAGCGAGCGCAGGCCCTCGTCCCGAACCGCCTGCACGTGGGCCTCGATCTCGTCGTAGTTCATGAACAGCGGCAGGCCCCTGCGGACCAGGGCGGCCTTCTCGCTGGGGTGGCCGAATCGCGCCGCAAGCTCGACGAACCGGGGGCTCAGGCCGTGGGCGTGGACGAGGGTGAAGTCGCCGCGCTCGTCCTTGACGTAGAGTGCGCCACCGTCCATCCCGCTGAGGGTGAGGGCCACCTGGAGGGCCAGGCGGGGCAGCTCGTCCCAGCCTCGGGGCGCGCTCAGGGCCAGCGCCAAGTCGCGCTGTGCGCTGAGAATATCGACGCTTGAACCACCGCCTCGCATCTACCGCCCCGTGCTGACGGGAGGACGATAACAGATAGTGTTGCCTACCTAAAGGGAAAACCCAGCGCACTACCGGGGAGCGCGGCGCTGCCGCCTTGAGCGAACGGCGAACCACAGCGGGAGCGCGATCCACCCCAGCGGGGCCGGGGGCGCGGTAGCGCAGCCCTTGCGCTCGGGTAGGTCTGACTGCGTGTCGGTGTCGGTGTCGGTGTCGGTGTCGGTGTCGCTGTCGGTGTCGCTGTCGGTGTCGGTGTCGCTGTCGGTGTCGGTGTCGGTGTCGGTGTCGCTGTCGCTGTCGCTGTCGCTGTCGCTGTCGGTGTCGGTGTCGGTGTCGGTGTCGCTATCGGTGTCGCTGTCGGTGTCGGTGTCGGTGTCGGTGTCGCTGTCGCTGTCGGTGTCGGTGTCGGTGTC
>JAFGVK010000236.1 GCA_016938035.1 Deltaproteobacteria bacterium
ACCACCGCTCCCGGTCACCTAGGGCGACGGGGCGGGCGGCCCCAAGGCGCCCGCTGGCACCAGCTCCCACAGGGTCGCGGAGGCCTGTGCACCCGCGAGCGCCACCCACCCGCCGTCCGGCGACACCACCGGGTGGTCGACCCAGCGCGGGGTCTCGGCGCGGTCGAGCACCTCGCCGTCTAGCCCCAGCCGCCACAGGGTGTGGCGGCTCTCGCCGACAAAGCTGGTGAGCACCAGCGAGGCCCCGTCCGGATGCCATCCCACCCCGTCCAGCAGCCACGGCGGGTCGGGGAGGCTCAAGGTGCGGGTCGCGCCCCCCTCCACCTCCACCAGGTCCACCCAGTCCTCCAGCGCCACCACCGCCAGCCGCGCGCCGTCCCGCGAGAGCGCCGCGATGGGCCAGGGGTTCGCCGACCTGCGCGAGAACACCGGTCCCACCCACCCCGTCGCGGGGTCCACCAGCCGCCACACCACCTCCTCTCCCTCCAGCCGCTGCGCGGCGCACACCGCGTCGCCGCAGGACAGCTCCCACACCCCGTCGTCAGGATCCGACAGGCGCAGCAGGCGCTGCTCCTGATCCCCCAGGCGCCGGACGAACCACCAGCCGTCAGGATCCAACCTCGCGAACACCAGGGCCTCCCCCACCCTCGCCCCCGCCCGCTCCCGCGCCGGGGTCCCCAGCAGCACCTCCGGCGGACCGCCCTCGACGGCGACGGCGAGCAGATCATAGGTGCCGTAGCGGTCCGACGACAGGATCAGCCGCCCGTCAGGGAGCCAGGCGTCAGGGTAGTCCACCCGCTGATCCTCGGTCAGCTGGCGCACCTCGCCGAGGCCGTCAGGGCCCAGCGGCGCCAGGTAGGCGTCCCGCAGGGTCTCGCCGTTGAGCACCCCCAGCCTGGGCCCCTGCACCTGAAGCTGGAGGATGCCCTGCGCGTCCAGCGAGGCGAGCGCGCGCTCCTCGCGGGTGCCGATCCTGAGGCTGCGCAGCGCTGACACCCTGCGCTCCTGTGGGAAGCGGAAGAACAGCAGCTCGTCCTGTCCGCGCCACGCGAGCGGGCTGAGCTCCCCCTCCGCCCCCCGCAGGGAGGTGCCCTCCACCAGGGGAGACACAGCCCCCGTCGCGACATCCACCAGCACCACCGCGCTCTGCGCCTCGCCACCCGCCAGGTCCAGGCGCCCCATCGCGAGGGTCCGCCCGTCGGGTCGCCACGCCAGGGGCCCGCCGAAGGCGCTCTCGTCCCAGCGCAGCAGCTCCCTTGCGGCGCCGGTCTCCACCTCCACCAGCAGCAGCCCGCGCGCCACCACCAGGGCCAGGGTGCGCCCGTCGGGGCTGAGCGCCATCTGCTGGCCGGGCCACACCCCCAGCTCGCGGGGCCCCCCGCCCTCGCCCAGGACCCAGAAGCGCACCGCGTCGCCGTACATCCCCCCCACCAGGAGCCTCCCGTCAGGGAGCACCGCCATGTCGCCTACCACCACCCCAGGGGGGGTGGCGACGGGGTCCGGGGGCCCACCATGAGGGTCGCCTATCCACAGCCCCTGCGGGTCGGCCCACACCACCCGCCGCCCGTCAGGGTGGAAGGCGAAGGCAACCGGTCGCAGGGCCTGCCCGTGTGAGAACACCCGCTGCGCCTCCAGCCGCGACGGCGCCCCTGCGGGCCACAGGCTCAGGGCGCCCCAGGTGACCAGCCCGGCGAGCGCGGTCCAGCCCCCGATCCACCCCAGCCGGCGCGCCGCCCTCCCGGGGCTCGGCGGCGGCGCCTCGACCAGCGAGCGCCCCACCATGAGGTCGTCGGGGAGCCCCTCAGCGAGGGGGAGCTCCGAGGCCCACTCGCGCAGCGAGGGCCCGTCCAACCCGGCCAGAGCGTCCTGACAGGCGCGCTCCAGCGCCCTAGGGGTGTCCGCCGACAGGGTCATCCCACCCGTCAGGGTCGACAGCAGGTGCGTCAGCTCCGGCAGGTGCGCCTCGCCACCCAGCGCGCGCGACAGGAGCTTGACCTGCCCCGTGCGGCCCACCATCACCCTATCGGCGGTCAGCACCCCGGCGTCCCCCAAGGCGGCGCCCTGCTGAGACACCACGTCCAGACATCGGGCCAGCTCTCCCACCAGCTCCAGCGCCACGGTCCGGGGGAGCGGGGTGGGCAGCGCCGACAGCGGCACCCCCTCCACCAGCTCCATCGGGACCGCCCAGTGTGGCCCCAGGCGGACTGGCGGGTCCACCGAGATCAGGGCGCGGTCCCGCGCCTGGACCAGAGCCTCGCGCCGCGCAGCCACCAGCGCCGCCTCGTCCCGCAGCAGACGCAGAGCCACGTCGCGCGAGAAGCCCCCCTCCCCCACCAGCCTCGCGCGGTAGACCCTGCCAGCGGTGCCCTCTCCCACCACGCTGAGCAGCACATACCTGCGAAGAGAGAGGGCGGGGATCGGCGCGGGCATGTGCGGCTCCTGGGGTTGAGGGGAGACTATCCGACCGGGGCCGGAGAGGGGAAATTGGCCACGAACGTCGTTTGGCCCAAGGTGGGCGCGATCCGTGGTCCGGTCCAGAGGGCTGGCTGGCCATCCTCCGGCGGCTCTGTGCCTCTGTGGTTCAAGACCCGGTTCTGCAGGACCCTCGTGCCCGGTTCTGGCCGAGTCGGCCGGGACCTCAGCGCCACATCGACCGGCTCGTGCATCACGCCCCAACAACGGGGCCACCAGCCCCTACTCCCGCGTCTACTGGGGCACTGCCGTGGGCCTGAGCAGCGGCGTCTACGACGCGTGGCCCACCCGGGGGGCCTGGGACGCGCTCGTCGTCAGCGCCTGATCGGGCCCGCACCACCGGCACCCCGCGCTCCGACCTCCATGGACCGGTGGATTTCGTCGTTCATCACCGCTATACCGTCCGCGACACACGCCCAAAGGAGACCTCATGCGCCCCTTGATCGCCCTCCCCCTCCTCGCCCTCTCCCTCCTCGGCTGCCGCAAGGAGGACGACACCCCCCTCGATCTGGACGGTGACGGCTACGACCAGACCGAGGACTGCGACGACACCGACGACAGCGTCCACCCCGACGCGCCCGAGCGCTGTGACGGTCTCGACAACGACTGCGACGCAGCGATCGACGAGGACCCCATCGACGCCGCCACCTTCTTCGCCGACGTGGACCGCGACGGCTACGGCAACCCCGCCAACAGCACCGAGGCCTGCGCCGTGCCCGAGGGCTACGTCGCCAACGGGGACGACTGCGACGACAGCTCCGCCGCCTTCCACCCCGGCGCCCCGGAGGCCGACTGCGCCGACCCCGCCGACTACAACTGCGACGGCTCCGTAGGCTACGCGGACGCGGACGGCGACGGCTTCGCCGCCTGCCAGGAGTGCGACGACAGCAGCGCCGACCGCTTCCCCGGCAACCCGGAGATCTGCGATGAGGTGGACAACGACTGCGACAGCCTGGTGGACAATGACGCCACCGACGCCACAGAATTCTTCGCCGACGTGGACGGAGATGGCTATGGCGACCCCAGCGTCAGCCTGAACGCCTGCGAAGCGCCAGCGGGCTACAGCACAGACAACACCGACTGCGATGACCTCGCCGCCGCCTCACACCCAGGCGGCGAGGAGCGCTGCGACGGACTCGACAACGACTGCGACGGCACAGTGGACCTGGAGGCCGGGGACGCCGTCGCCTGGTACGCCGATTCGGACCACGACCACTACGGCGATCCGAGCACCGAGGTGGTCTCCTGCGAGGCCCCCGCGGGCTACGTCGCGGACGGCTCCGACTGCGACGACGCCCACGCCGCCGCCCGCCCCGGCGCCACAGAGGTCTGCGACGGCCTCGACAACGACTGCGATGGGGACGCCGACGCGGGCGCGGTGGACGCGCACACCTGGTACGCCGACGCGGACCAGGACGGCTTCGGCGACCCCACCACCGCCACCACCACCTGCGACCCGACAGAGGGCTTGATCCTCGACCACACCGACTGCGACGACACCTCCGCCGACCGCCACCCCGGCCTCGACGAGTGGTGCGACGGGCTAGACAACGACTGCGACGGGACCCCCGACGACAGCGCCACCGACGCCGGGACCTGGTACACCGACGAGGACGGCGACGGCTTCGGCCTCAGCGACGAGGCCACCCGCGCCTGCGCCCAGCCAGCCGCCACGGCCTCCCGCGGGGGGGACTGCGACGACACAGAGGCCGGGCGCTTCCCCGGCAACCCAGAGACCTGCGTCACCCCCCTCGACGACGACTGCGACGGGCAGATCAACGAGGCGGACGCCGCGGACGCCACCACCTGGCACCTCGACGCCGACGGAGACGCCCACGGTCGACCCGGCGCGGGCCTGCGCGCCTGCGAGGCCCCCGAAGGCTACGTCGCCTCCGCCGACGACTGCGACGACCTGCGCGCCGTGGTCTACCCCGGCGCGGCGCAGCTGTGCGACGGCCTCGCCAACGACTGCGGCGCCCTGCCCGACGACGAGGCAGACGCAGACCGGGACGGCTGGATGCCCTGCGAGGGCGACTGCCAGGACACCCAGGCCGCCATCAACCCCACGGCGGTGGAGCTCTGCGACGGCCTCGACAACAACTGCGACGAGGTGATCGACACGGACGCCATCAACACCCTCACCTGGTTCGCCGACACGGACGGAGACGGCTTCGGAGACGTGACCACCACCGTCCGCGCCTGCGACCCACTGGCCGGCTACGTCGCCGATCGCACCGACTGCGACGACACCAGGGCCGCCGTCCACCCCGGCGCCCCGGAGCGCTGCGACACGCCCGACGACGACGACTGCGACACAGAGGTCAACGAGGACAGCGCCGAGGACGCCTCCACCTGGCACCCCGACCAGGACCTCGACGGCTACGGGGACGCGCTGACCTCCACCGTCGCCTGCCTCGCGCCCGCCGGCTGGATCCTCGCCGCCGGGGACTGCGACGACGGCGACGACACCGTCTACACCGGCGCCGACGAGCGCTGCGATCCCGTCGACCACGACTGCGACGGCGACCTCGAGGCGGGCGCGGTGGACGCCCACCTCTACCACCCCGACGCGGACGGGGACGGCTTTGGGGACGCGGACACCGACGTCTACGCCTGCGAGCTCCCGGCGGACCACCTCGTCGACGGCACCGACTGCCTCGACAGCGACGTGGACGTCTTCCCCGGCTCCACCGCCCCCGAGGTGCCCCTCGACGGGGTAGACACCGACTGCGACGGCCACGACGTCTGCACCGACCTCAACTGCGACGGGCTGCCCGACATCCACATCCCCTCCTACCACGACGGGGACTACAACATCACCCAGCCCTTCGAGATCCTGTCCGGCCCCTCCGGGCTGGCCCTCGCGTCCGAGTCGATCAACCAGATCGGGGCGCTCGGCGCCAAGGCGGCGGACCTGGACCACGATGGCTACATCGATCTCATCGACGCCAGCCACTACAACGGCAGCTCCTACAACATCAGCTCCTACATCTACTGGGGCCACCAGGACGGGCACCACCAGGCCGACCGCACCGCCCTCCCCACCAACGGCGCCCACTGGCCCTGCGTCGGCGACCTCAACGGCGACGGGTGGGAGGACGTGGTCTTCGCTGGCTACCAAGACGGCGACTTCTGGGCCAATTCCTGGATCTACTGGAGCGACGCCGGCACCTTCTCCAGCGCCAACGCCACCAACCTCACCACCTACGGCTCCACCCACTGCGCCATCGGCGACGTGAACGGCGACGGCTACCCCGAGGTGGCCTTCTCCAGCTACAACGACGGGGACTACAGCACGAGCTCCTACCTGTTCTGGGGCACCGCCTCGGGCCCGTCCAACGCCAGCGCCCTCACCCTCCCCACGGTGGGGGCCTACAACGTGGACATGAGGGACGTGGACGGGGACGGGGCCCTCGATCTGATCTACTGGAGCCACTACAACGGCTCCAGCCACCACTCCAACAACAACTTCATCTACTGGAACGTGGGCGGCACCTTCTCCACCGCCAACCGCACCACACTGGACGGGTACGGGGGCTTCCAGGGCATCATCGAGGACCTGGATCAGGACGGCGACCAGGACGTGGTCGTGCTCGGCTACTACAACGGTGCCTGGTCCAACATGGTCCCCACCTACATCTACTGGGGCGACGGCACCCGGAACTACAGCAGCGCCAACCGCACCGAGATCACCTCGCGCGGCATCCTGTCGGGCACCGCAGATGACATCGACATGGACGGGAACATCGACCTGCTGCTCGGCTCTCACCACGACGGGGACTACAGCGCGGACTCGATGATCTTCTGGGGGCAGCCCGACGGGTCCTATGACAACAGCCACCGCCTCTCGCTCCCCGGGCATGGCATTGAATTCGGCACCGCGGTCCGCGACTTCGACCACGACGGGTACAAGGACGTGTTCCTGCCGGGGATGATCTCGGGGACGACCTGGTCGAACGCCGCCTACTCGCGGGTGTTTTGGGGCAGCTCGCTGGGCATCAGCGCGTCCAACTACGACCAGTGGTTCTCTCGCGGGGCGTGGAGCGCGGTGGTCGTCGGCGACTGATCAGCCCCACGCCACCGGCGTCCCCCGCTCCACCGCGCGAGGACCGGGGGATTTTGTCGTTCAGCGCTGCTATACCGATGAAGACTCACATCGCTGTCGCGCGACGAGAACGCTTCCCCAGCCTCGTGTCCCCTCCCCCAGCCCCGTGGGCATCCCCGGAGCGATCCCCACCTCTGAGCGGGTCGCCTCGGCAAACACCACCGCATCGCCGCGCGCCCTCACCTGGGGGAGGCCCTCCGCGCGAGGGCGCGCGCGCGTCAGCCCGCGCAGCGGAGCGCCCGGTCAGGAACTCTGGTCTGAGCGAACAAATTCGTGAAACCACCCGCTTGTCCGAGGCTCGGCATGACCCAGCGCCCGGCGCGGAGAGCGAGGCGCGCGCTGATCACGCTGGTTCGTTCGCGTTAGCACCCCGCCGCGACGCTCACCGGGCGTAGCGGGGGCTGCAAGGGGCTCCGGAGCCCGATCCGATCGGTCACGACGATCACGACGTCGCCCATAGCAAAAGATCTAGCAGGCGAATCGACAGCTATTGTGATCAAGGGACGGACGCATGGGCCGGATCTCCTGCCAGTAACCGGCGAGACAGCCGGGGGGCCCGCCACCAAGACCCCCTCGCTCACCCCGCCGCCGCGATCACCGCCCTGGCGGCCTTCAGCCCGTCCAGCGCGGTAGAGATGATCCCCCCGCCGTACCCCGCCCCCTCCCCCACGGGGTACAGCCCCGGCAGCCCCTCGCTCTGCCTGTCGTCCCCCCGCAGGAGGCGGACCGGCGAGGTGGTGCGGGACTCTGGCGCGATCAACAGGGCCTCCTCCCCCGCGAAGCCGGCGAGCTGACTGTCGAAGTGGAGCAGCGCCCCCTTGAGCCCCGCCACCAGCCCGGGCGGGAACAGCGCCGCCAGAGGGTGGGAGACGATCCCCATGGGGTAGGAGCTGCGCGGGAGCGACGCGGAGCCCCGGTCGGCGAGGAAGTCCACCACCCGCTGCGCAGGCGCCCGCCAGTCCCCCGCCACCGCGAAGGCGCGGGCCTCCAGGGCGTCCTGCCAGGCGTAGCCCGCGAGCGGCCCGGTGCCGCCGAAATCCTGGGGCTGGATCCCCACCACGACCGCCGAGTTGGCCCAGCTCCCGCCCCGGGCGGCGTAGCTCATCCCGTTGACCACCAGGCGCTCAGCGGCGTTCACCGCGGGGACCACGGTGCCGCCCGGACACATGCAGAAGGTGTGGGCCCGCCTCGCCTGACCCGGCGGTGACCAGGTGAGCCGGTAGGACGCTGGCGGGAGCCCCTCACCCGCCCGCCGCCCGTAGCGCGCCTCGTCGATGACCCGCTGCGGGTGCTCGATGCGGACCCCTACCGCCATGGGTCGCGCCACCGCCCTGGCCCCGCGCCGCACCATCATCTCTAGGGTGTCCCTCGCGGAGTGGCCGGCTGCGACCAGCACCGCGTGGGCGGCGACGCGCTCCCCCGAGGCGAGCACCACCCCGGCGCACCTGCCCCGCTCCACGATCAGGTCCACCACCCTCGCCCCGAAGCGGACCTCCACGCCGAGCTCACCGAGTCTGGCCCTCAGGGTGGGGAGGATCTTCCTCAGGGCGTCGGTGCCCAGGTGGGCGTGGGCGGTCTCGAGGATGCTGGGGTCCGCGCCCACCTCGACCAGGTAGCGCATGATCTGCCCCACCTCCCCGTCGCGGCGCCTCGTGGTGAGCTTGCCGTCCGAGAAGGTGCCGGCGCCACCCTCCCCGAAGAGGAGGTTGTTCTCGGGGTCGAGCGGCTTCCTGCGCTTCCAGAAGTCCTT
Source organism: Deltaproteobacteria bacterium (assembly GCA_016938035.1). Taxonomy (GTDB): domain Bacteria; phylum Myxococcota_A; class UBA796; order UBA796; genus JAFGVK01. The sequence continues at coordinate 8,328 of JAFGVK010000236.1, forward strand.
GACCTCCGGCACCCGCTGCTCCACCGCCTGCCCCCGCTCCAGCAGCACCACCGGAACCCCCGCGTCACCCAGGGTCCGCGCTGCGAACAGCCCCGCGGGGCCGGAGCCCACCACCACCACGGGGGGACCGCTCCACCGCCTCACCCGAGGGACCAAGGCCTCGGGCTCACCGTAGCGCTCCTCGTCGCGCTGGCTCCACCGCCGCACCCCGTGCAGCCCCTCGACCCGCGCCGCGTCCCGGTCGGCGATCTCCACCTTGCACACGGCCAGCCACCTGGGCCTGTGCCCCCTGGCGTCGAGGCTGCGCTTGACGGCCACCGCGCTCGCGATACTCACCCCGAGACGCGCCGCCACGGCGTGAATCGGGTCAGAGTCACGCTCCGCCAACGTAACCTCAGATACCATCAAAAACAAGAGCACCTCCCGACCCTTTCTAACTCCATTTCTCCCGCATTGACCACCCCTGGGGCCTGGGATAGAACCCGACCCCTGACAAAACCCATGGAGGTTATCATGGCAGTTCGCATCGCTATCAACGGCTTCGGTCGCATCGGCCGCAACGTCTTCCGCATCGCCCACGGGCGCACCGACGTGGAGATCGTCCACATCAACGACCTCACCTCGGACGAGATGCTCGCCTATCTCCTCAAGCACGACTCCGTCCACGGTCCCTTCAAGGGCGACGTCAAGGCGGTAGAGGGCGGCATCGAGGTGGACGGCAAGCTCTACCCGACCAGCGAGATCAAGAACCCCGCCGAGCTGCCCTGGGCGGCCCTGGACGTGGACGTGGTCCTCGAGTGCACCGGCATCTTCACCGACGGCACCAAGGCCAAGGCCCACCTCGAGGCGGGCGCCAAGAAGGTCGTCATCTCCGCCCCCGGCAAGAACATCGACGGCACCTACGTCATCGGTGTGAACGACCACCTGGTGACCGGCGAGGAGAAGATGGTCTCCAACGCCTCCTGCACCACCAACTGCCTCGCTCCGGTGGTCAAGGTGCTGCACGACCTAGCCACCATTGAGGACGGGCTGGTGACCACCATCCACTCCTACACCATGGACCAGAACCTCCTCGACGGGCCCCACCGCAAGGGCGACTTCCGCCGGGCCCGCGCCGCGGCCGTCAACATGGTCCCCACCAGCACCGGCGCCGCCAAGGCGATCGGCCTGGTCATGCCCGAGCTCAAGGGCAAGCTGGACGGCATGGCGATGCGCGTCCCCACCGCCAACGTCTCGATCGTCGACGGCGTGTTCCGGGTCTCCCGCGACGTCACCGTCGAGGAGGTCAACCAGGCCCTGCGCGACGCCGCGGCGAGCGGCCCCCTCAAGGGCATCCTCGAGGCGAGCGATGAGCCCCTGGTGTCGTCCGACCTGATGACCAACCCGCACTCCTCCATCGCCGATCTGGCGCTGACCCAGGTGATGAACGGGAACATGGTCAAGATCCTCTCCTGGTACGACAACGAGTGGGGCTTCTCCAACCGCATCCTCGACCTGGGCATCCTGGTCACGGTCAAGGCGCAGGGATGAGCCCCCTCCCCACGCTCGAGACCCTGAGTTTCAGGGACAAGCGCGTGCTGGTGCGGGTGGATTTCAACACCCCCCTCAAGGATGGGGCGGTGTCGGATGACACCCGCATCAGGCGGGCGATCCCCACCATCCAGGCCCTGCGCGACCAGGGGGCCAAGGTGGTGCTGTGCAGTCACCTCGGCCGCCCCAAGGGCAAGCCCGACCCCGCCCTCAGCCTGCTCCCCGTGGCCGCGCGCCTCGCCGAGCTGCTCGACAGCGAGGTGGTGTTCGCCCACGAGGTGATCTCGGACGAGGTGGTGCAGCTCGCCAAGGAGCTCCCCCCCCGTGGGGTGATGCTGCTGGAGAACCTCCGCTTCGACCCCCGCGAGAAGGCCGGCGACGACGAGTTCGCCAAGGCCCTCGCTGCGGTGGGCGAGGTCTACGTCTCGGACGCCTTTGGGACCATGCACCGGGCGCACGCGTCGGTGACTGGGGTGGCTCGCCACCTCCCGTCGGCCGCGGGCCTGTTGGTGCAGGCTGAGATCGAGGCGCTGTCGCGCCTGGTGGAGGAGCCCGCGAGGCCCTTCGCCGCGATCCTGGGCGGGGCCAAGGTCTCGGACAAGATCGACATGATCGACGCGCTCTCCAAGCGGGTGGACCGCCTGTTCATCGGCGGCGCGATGGCCTACACCTTCCTCTCCGCGCGCGGGGTGCCAGTGGGCTCCTCCCGCGTAGAGTCGGACAAGGTGGAGCTCGCGGCGAGCCTCCTCCGTAAGTGCGAGAACCGCGGGGTGAAGGTCTACCTCCCGGTGGATCACGTGGTCGCGGCGACCTTCGCCGAGGACGCCACCTCCACGCGGGTGACCGAGATCCCTGAGGGGCAGATGGGCCTCGACATCGGGCCCGCCACCCTCGCGCAGTGGTCTGAGCTGCTGGCCCCGTGTGAGACGGTCTTCTGGAACGGCCCGATGGGCGTGTTCGAGTGGGACGCCTTCGCGGCGGGCACCAAGGGGGTCGCGGAGATCCTCGCCGATCTGCAGGGCTTCACCGTGGTCGGGGGGGGGGACTCCGCCGCCGCGATCGCCCACTTCGGCATGGAAGACCGCGTCAACCACGTCTCCACCGGCGGTGGCGCCTCTATGGCCTACGTCGAGCAGGGAGACCTTCCGGGCCTGAAGGCCCTGAGGGAGAGCCGATGAGCCGCAGGCCGTTTATCGCGGGCAACTGGAAGCTGAACCTTGGGCCCGCCGCTGCGGCGGCCCTGGGCGCCGAGCTGAAGGTCCGCCTCGCAGCGCGGGGAGACATCGACGTGGCGGTGTTCCCCACCGCCCTGTCGATCACCGCCGCCCTCCAGGCCACCGAGGGCGCTGGCATCAGCGTGGGCGTGCAGAACGTCTACGTCGAGGCCACCGGCGCCTTCACCGGCGAGAACTCCGCCGCCATGGCCCGCGAGGCCGGCTGCACCTACGCCCTGCTCGGTCACTCCGAGCGCCGCCACGTCTTCGGCGAGAGCGACGCGCTGATCGGCCAGAAGGTCCACGCGTCCCTCGCCGCCGGGCTGCTGCCGATGCTCTGCATCGGTGAGACGCTCCCCGAGCGCGAAGCGGGGCAGGTGGAGGCGGTGATCCATCGCCAGCTCGAGACCGGCCTGGCCGGGCTCAGCGAGGCGCAGGTGGGCACGGTGACCCTCGCCTATGAGCCCGTGTGGGCCATCGGCACCGGCGTCACCGCGAGCCCGGAGCAGGCCCAGGAGGTCCACGCCTTCATCAGGTCCTGGCTCCGCGAGCGCTACGCCCCCTGGATCGCCGACGAGACGCGCGTGCTCTACGGCGGGTCTGTGAAGGCCTCCAACGCCGCTGAGCTGCTCTCCCAGCCCGACATCGACGGCGCGCTGGTGGGCGGCGCGGCGCTCTCTGCGGTGAGCTTCGCTGGCATCGTAGCGGGCGCCCTGGCGTAGCGAGCCCGCCTCGGCAGCGCATGAGCCCCTCCCCAGAGGGGCTCTTTTTTTTGTAAACCCAGGCGCAGGCTGGCCGCTCCAGGCCCGCAGGCAGCGCGCAGCCCGTCAGGCCCGGCGTCGCAGATCCACCAAAGACACGCCGCCTCCGACAACGGCCAGCGCTGGGGCGCGCCGCGGCGAGCAGCGCGGGACGCAGGGCCACAGCCCGCCGCTTCCCGTGGGACACCCGATCCAGCCCTTCAGGGGCGGGGGCCCCCCCCGAGCGCAGGCGGTCGGTGCGACGCAGGAGCCGCCTGCGCCTGCGCGTCTCGCCGCGCTCGGAGGCGGTCTGAGACGATGGCCCGACGCCCGGCCCCCTGGCTCTCCCCCGCCGGCGGGGGCGGTGAGCGCCTCTCTCGCGGCCCCCTACTCCTCGAAGCCCTCCTCGGGGATCGCCAGCTCCTCAGGCCCCGCGAGCTCGTCCTCCTCGTCAGGGGGCAGCTCCTCGGGGAGCTCCTCGGGCAGCTCCTCGTCGACGAACTCGGGCTCCATCGCCCTCTCGGGCTGCGGGTCCACCACCTGCGCGTCGCGGCTGGGGCGGAGCGCGGGGCTCTTGATGCGTGACCTCCGCTCGGAGATCCGCTCGGCGCGCCGCGCGTCGAGGTCCCCCGGATCCTCGGTCTGGGCGCGGTCCATCACCTTGTCGCGGGGGTTCACCTTGGCGTCGATGCGGGAGCGGGCCTTCCGCTCGCGGTCCTCGGTCCACCTGGGCCGCTGAGCGGTGCCGGAGAGGCTGTAGTGGAAGCGGTCGTCCGACCACTTGGCGCTCTGGAGCAGCCCCTTGAACATCGCGAAGTCGTCCGACAGGGACAGCACCACCTTCAGGCGAAACCGCGTGCGGCTGAGGTCATCCGCCAGGATCACGTCCCCCTGAAGCTCGACCTCCCCCACCGAGGTGGAGATCTCTCCCCTGCTCACCCGCGCCCGCCCCTGAGTGACGTCGAAGGCCAGGTCGATGTGGTGGATCAGGATCTCGCCCAAGTCGAAGCCCTCCAGCGCCTTGGCCTGGATCTGCTGAATGGCCAGCTCCTCCCCCTTGAGCGAGGCGCGCCCCTCTGCCTTGCCCAGCCCGTCCGCAGCGGCAAGCTCCACGTCCAGGTCGAGGGTGCCCGTCCCGACGATCCGCGTCTCTTTGATGGGCGGCAGCGCAGAGATCGGGAAGCCGTTGGCCTCCAGCGCGATCGAGGTGGCCTTGATCCCCCCCCCCTCCTCTGCCGCGACCAGCGAGGTCTCGAAGTCCACGTCACCGCTCCCCATCACCGCCCGCCCCCACACGGTAGGGGAGCGGGAGATCAGGCCGAACAGCCCGGTCCTCACCTTGAGCGAGTCCAGGGCGAGCATCTGCACCATCTCGCCGTCGCCATCGAGGTTCTTGGAGAGCAGGCGCACCTCGCTGCCCTTCACCCCGATCCAGGCGGGGTAGACCTCGCCCACGTCCAGGGCGACGTCCTTCGACACCCGCTCGGACCACTCCCACATCACCCGCTCCGCCACCTCCTCGCCGGGGAAGGTGAGCCAGAGCCCCACCAGGAAGACCAGGCCGAACCACAGCGAGGCGAGGAGGCCGATTCCGAGCTTCCGCATCACACGCCATCCTTGAGGGTGAGGGTTACCAGGTCGAGGGTGAGGTTGATCATCGTCTCGTTGTCCACCTTGATGGTCTTGAACTGCGCCCGGTCCACCGACACCGGGTAGTCCGAGACCTCCAGGTCATACAGGAAGTCGAGCGCCTGCGACAGGGGCACCTTGCGCAGCTCCACCCTGTACCTGGTGGACTTGAGGTTGCCCTCCATCTCGGAGCCCTGCTCATCCACCGAGCGGAGCTGATCGCTCACCCCGGTCTGGGCGGCGATCTTCTCGACGTGGGCGTCCAGCCGCACACCGCGCGCCTCCTTGAGGTGGCTCTCGGAGGCGGCCAGCTTGGTCGAGGCCTCTTGGTACATCTCCTCCATCGCCACCATGACCTCCATGGTGTCCTTGGCGGAGCGGAGCTGGGCGGCCTTGGCGTCCAGGTCGCCCTTGGCCAGGAAGAGCAGCAGCCCCCCGCCGACTACGGCGAAGAACAGCACCAGCCCGGCCAGGAGCTTGCGGTCGCGAGGGGAGAGGGAGGCGAGCACCGCGCTCATGACTACTCCTTGCCTTCCAGCGGAATGTTCAGGACAAAACGGATCTTATCTCGGACCTTCTTGGGGTCCTTCGAGGTGGCCGCGGCGAAGCGCGCGTCGCCGCGCACCGACTCCTCAATGGTGGCCACGTCACCGAAGCCGCTGGTCTCCGCGTCGAGGGTGATGGCGCCGGGGGCGATGGTCAGCTCGCTCACGTCCACCGTCACCTCCTCTGGGGGAGGGAAGGCCTTGGTGAGGCCGCGGAGCAGCGAGACCGTGGGGGGGGTGTCCTTCTCGGCGCCCAGCACCTTGGCCCGCTCCACCGCGTCGTCGGTCCGCTCCTTCATCACCGACTTGATCTGCGCGGTGCTCTGAAGGCTGGACTCTGGCACCTCGGGGAAGTTGTCGGTCACCACCGCGAGCACCGCCGCCCGCGAGGCCTCGATCTCTACCGAGAGGGTGTGGGAGCGCCACGCCCAGCCCGCCACAGAGGCCACCAGGAAGAACGCGATCAGCGCGACCCCGTAGGTGCTCACGACCCGGAAGAGATCGATGCTCCCGCGATAGGCGAGGGCGCCCCTGCGGAGGCAGGTCAGCTCCCCGCCCCCCTGCCCCGCCAGGCGCTCCGCGAGCGCGTCCGCCACCGCGAAGCCGCCCTCGCCATCGGGGGGCGCCACCGAGATCCCCAGCTGCCCCGAGAGCAGCGCCGCGAAGCCCTCCAACCGTCCCCCGTCCCCCGCGAGCCGGACCGCGCTGAGCTCAACCCCCGCCGCGTCCTCCAGGGCGACCAGGGTGGCACGCAGCTCGGCGACGAGCAGGGCCAGAGCGGGTCCATAGACGCTGCGCAGCTCCCCCCTGCTGTCCGCCTCCTTGCGGGCGGTGGACTGGGAGAAGGTGGTGTGGGTGGCGCGCTGCACCGCCAGGGTGAGGTCTCGGCCCCCCACCGAGACGGTCCGCACCAGGCGCACCACCCCGTCCACCACCAGCGAGGCGGTGGTGCTCGTGTGGCCGATGTCCACCACCGCCTCGGCGCCGGTCGGCAGCGCCAGCGCCCCCAGCAGCTCCCCCGAGAGGTGCACCACCCTGGGGTTGAGGCCCCTGCCCTGCAGCGCCGCGATCGCCTCCGCGACCTCGGCGTGAGGGGCGAAGCTCACCAGCAGCGCGGTGTCCTCCACCACCGCCAGGGTCCGCCAGGCGAGGATCATGTCGTCCACGTCGAAAGGCACCAGCCCCTCCACCGCGAAGGGGAGGGTCTTGGCGATCTGCGCCTTGTCGGTGAACGGGAGCCGCATGGGGTGGGACGAGGCGCGGGACGACGGCCACGCCAGCCCCGCCGCGCTGCCGGAGCGCCAGTCCGGGTGGCGGGCGAGGATCTGGTCCAGCGCCGCGAGCTGCTCGGCGAGGGTGACAGGCGTCACGCCGTCCTGCGGGACGCGCTCTGCCTCCCGCAGCTCCAGCGTTGGGGCGCCGCGCCCTGCGGACTGATAGGCTGAGACCTTGACGGCACAGGTGCCGAGATCGATGGCGAGATAGCGGGACATCTACTCGACTCTCCAGTAAACGACTTTCCCCAGGTCAGAGCTGGTAAAATCCAGCACCACCTCGACCTTCACCGCAGCCTCTCCCACCTGACCGGTGGAGAGGACGCGGAAGATCGTGGACTGAGTGGAGACGGAATTCTTGATATTGGCGTCGACGGTGGGGTAGGCCTGGGTCAGGTAGTTGACGAAGGCCTTGTCCGAGGCGAAGGTGGACATCGCCCGGTACTCTTCGATGTAGCGGATGATCTCTTCGATTTGAGGGTCGGGGGCCGAGGGGTAGTAGGCCTTGACCAGCGCCCACATCACCTCGCACTGAGCGGTGTTGACGTTGACCTTGCCCCCGCCGTAGACGGTGATCTTGTCGCCGTAGCGCTCCCACACGTCGTCGCGGTGCCACCCGTCCACCAGCCGGACCTCCTGCAGGGTGTCGAAGGGGGCGTTCTTCGGCATGTAGGGGTCCTGCAGCCGCTGGTAGAGCGACTCCTCTGCGCCGCCCTGGTAGAGCCTGTCGCTGTCGGAGTCATTCCAGTCCGCCAGGTTGGCGATCAGCTCCCAGCGGTCGAGGTTCTGCTCGTAGAAGAACTGGTCCTGATCGTCGATCTCGTTGGTAGGGGTGGCGAAGGGCTTGGTGTTTCCGCAGGTGCGCACGCCGGACATCAGCGAGTAGAGCTTGAGGGCCACCGGATCGGTCATCAGGTCGGCGTAAGAGGTCGCCTTGATGCCGGTGATGGCGATCTTGCGGTCCTCGTCGTGGACCTCCGCGAAAAAATCACCGTCAAAGTCCAGGAAGTTACGCTCCGACCCCTTTGACTCCCTGGTCTCCGCGAGCTGCTCCTCGCTCAGGCCCCCCGCCTGCTCCACGTCGGCCACGTCGTCCTCGTCCAAGCCGTCATCGAAGACCAGCAGCATCCGCAGCAGGCCGGTGTTGATCGCCGGCACCATCTGCCACAGGGTGTCGCCGATCGAGACCCCGAAGCTCGCCGCCATATCCCCGATCATGCTGTTGGAGCCGAGCTGTTTGGAGGCGATCAGGATCAGCCGGTACAGGTTGAGGCCGGTCATCGCCAGCGCCTCGGCCTTCACCTCGTTGCGCTCCTGCGAGGCGAGCTGCACCCGCACCAGCGCGGCGTAGGAGATCTCCGTTACCAGCACCGTCATAAACAGGATGGTGGTCAACACCATCACCAGCGCCACGCCCGAGCGGGACCTGCGGGCCCCACGGTAGAAGCGGTGCGTCCGCCGCCCCCTAGGCCGGGTCAGCTCCCACCACACGGCTCGGAGGGCGCGGGTCATTTGGCCTCCTTGGCGAAGAGGGAGCGCTTGAGCGGCGAGGCGTACTGGAGCACCACGGTGGTCATCACCGGGATGTCGATGGTCTTGTCCGCATCGGAGGCGTCCTGCCCGATGAGCACCATGCCGATCTGCACGGCCCTGGGCAGGTAGTAGGGGGTGTCAGTGGAGCGGGAGTCCCACTCGTCCCGCCACTCGTTGGTCTTGGGGTCGAGGTAGCGCAGGTCGAAGGAGCGGACGTTGTAGGCCAGGGGGAAGACCACCCCGGCCTCATCGGGCTCCTCGTCGATGCGAGGCGCCTCGCGGTGGAAGAGCACGTAGCCCTGCCCCCGCTCGCGCGAGGGCTCCGCCCAGAGGGAGATCTCGGTCTGATCGCTCTCGCGGGAGTTCCGGTACAGGCGCTGGTGGGCGAGCGAGGCGAAGAACAGCGTGTCGGGATCGGAGTTCTCGCCGACGAAGACCGTCCAGTAGGTGTTCACCGCCCCGCGGTTGGGGGTGAGGTAGGCGAGCTGCAGCTCGCGGCGCAGGCGGGAGAGGGTGACCCGCGCGGAGCGGGTTGTCTCGTCGCGCTCAGCGAGGATCGCCCGCGCGTCGCCTGTCGAGGCGAGGATCTCCCACGACATGGCGGCCATCACCACCAGCACCGCCACCGCCACCATCACCTCGATGAGGTTCATCCCCCTGCGGGACCTGCGGCCCGGGGCGCTCATGGGTTGTCCTGCTGGATGGCGTCGCCGCCGGGGATGATCTGCCCGGTAGGGTTGATCACGTGGGTGGTGAGGATCACCTGGTCACCCCGCTCCTCCGCGAGCTTGAGGTCCTCAGTGCCCCACCACACCACCACCCGCGCCTCGCGGATGTATGCCCCCAGCATCTCGGTGATCATCTCGTTGGAGACGCCCAGCGCGGAGAGATCGGGGGCGCCACCACCCGCGGCGTTGGACTGGACCTCTGGCTGGCTCTCGCCCCAGTAGCCAGAGCCCGCCATGCTCTCGCCCATCCCGGCGATGTCCCCCGCCAGGCCCAGGTCGATCTCGAGCACCGACCACGCGTAGTAGTAGTCGTCGAGGGCCTGGCCCATCTTCAGGTCCAGCTCCTCGCTGCCGAAGTCCTTGAAATCCCCATGCTCTTCGATGTCCTGGTCGCCGAAGCCCTCCTCCTCGACCTGGAGGAGCACCTCGTTGAGCTTCTCCTGCGCCAGGTGGGTGCCGGTCACGACCCGCTCGGCCTCGCGGGTCATCTTGACCGCGGTGTTCTGGGTCTCCATCAGGATGGTCATGCTCACCACTAGGATGGCGAGAGAGACCATCACCTCCAGCAGAGAGAAGCCGCGGCGGTGGGGGTGGCGTGCGGTCATCCTGGCAGCTCCGGCCCCTTCTCGGGGATCCAGTCCCAGGCGTCCTGGTAGCCGACCAGCTCACCGTGCAGGGTCACCTTGCCGGACAGGGGCTCCACCTCCACCGTGTACCCTTCGGTGGGGTCCTTGCGGTCTACGATCTGCACCAGGGCATGCTCAGAGAAGCCATTGGCGAAGATGTACGAGTAGACGATCAGCGGCTGCTCAGGGTCCTCCTCCTCCGCGCCGGAGGGCTCCACGAACTCGCCGTACTGCGGGGTGTAGACCCCCCCGAAGCGGGAGCCGCGCGGGAGCTGGACCTTGGTGCCAAAGCGTGCCTGAAGCTCGGCGAACTTGTTGTCCTCCAGGTGCTTGGCCTCGCCCTCGGCGATCTCCCGCTCGGTGTAGCGCCGGAGCGCGGACTGCCGCTTCTCCTCCGCCTCGATCCGCTCGTCTGGGGTGGCGTAGATCAGGGTGTCGGGCTCACCGACCTCGACCACGTAGTAGGCCCCATCCAGGTGGTAGGCGATGCGGAAGGTCGCGTTGCGGAGCACCGCCTCATCGTGGAGCATGCCGTAGCTCAGGGCGAGCTTCTTCGCCACCTGACGCTGCTCCAGCGCGGTGATCTGGGCGTACCCCACGTACCCGAGGCCCACCAGGGCCACGATGATCGCGAGGACCACCATCACCTCCACCAGGGTCATGCCCCGGCGGAGTCTGCGCTGTGCGGCGCGGTGTGCCACTACCTCTGCTCGCTCCACTTGAGGTCCTCACCGAGCCCCGTGCCGCCCTCTACCCCGTCCTTCCCGTAGGAGATCAGGTCGTAGTCGGTGCCGTTGGGGCCGGGAGAGAGGAAGATGAACTCGTGGCCCCAGCCGTCGAGGGGCACCTTGGCGCCGCCGTACACCGCCGAGAGCCCCTCGCCGGTGGAGGGCACGCCCTTCTTGAGCGAGTAGAGCTCGATGCGCTTGTTGATCTCGCCCATCTGCAGGATGGTCGTGTCGACGCGGGTGCCCTGGTACACCTGCATCACGCCCACCCCGATGATGCCCATCACCGTGGTGATAATGGCGATGACGACCATGATCTCCACCAGGGTCATGCCCCGGCGGGAGCGGAGCAGGGCGCGCCCCACCTGTGCGGCGTCCACCTCTGCGGCCTGGTTGGCTTGCTCGTTCACGGGAACCTCCATCGTCCGCCTCAGCGGATCATGCTCGAGATGCTCATCATGGGAAGTAGCAGGGCGATGGCCACCAACATGACGGTGCCGCCCATCAGCAGGATCATCAGCGGGGCCAGCAGCGAGGTGAGCGCCTCGATGGCCCGGTCCACCTCGATCTCATAGGCGTCGGCCACGCTGTTGAGCATGCGCTCGATCTCGCCGGTCTTCTCGCCCACCGCGATCATGTGGGTGACGATCGCGGGGAACTGCCCGGACTGCTTGAGCGGCGCCGCGATCGACTGCCCCTCGCGGATGTTGTCGGTCGCCGCGTCGATCGCCTTGGCGATGACCGCGTTGTCGACGACGTTTCGGACGATGTCCATCGCCTGGAGGATGGGCACGCCCGACAGGAGCAGGGTGGAGAGGGTGCGACAGAAGCGCGCCACCGCCACCTTGCGGGTCAGCCCACCGAAGACCGGCAGCCTCAGGCGGAAGCCGTCCCACCAGGCGCGGCCGGCGGTGGTGCGGATCCACCGGCGGAAGCCCAGCCCACCGCCGGCCACCAGCAGCAGGATCACCGCGATCCACGGCGACAGCAGGATGTCTCCGAAGAAGAACACCGCCCTGGTGATGAAAGGCAGGGCCTCCTCGCCGCCGGGCAGGTCGCGGAACAGCTCGCGGATGCGCGGGATGACCCCGATAAACAGCCCGAGCAGGATCAGCACCCCCACCACCGACATCAGGATGGGGTAGATCATCGCCGAGAGGATCTTGCCCTGCAGCCGGACCGCCGCCTCGGTGAAGGCGGTGAGGCGCCGCAGCACCTCGTCCAGAGAGCCGGAGCGCTCCCCCGCCCGCACCATCTGGATGAACAGGTTGTTGAAGACCTTGGGGTGATCCGCCAGCGCCTCGGCGAGGCCGGAGCCCTCGTTCACCTTCTCCTTCACCGCGGACAGCACCACCTTCAGCTTCTGCTTCTCGGACTGGTCCACCAGCGCCGCGAGGGACTCCGACATGGGCACCGCCGCCCCGATCAGGGTGGCGAGCTGCGAGGTCATCGAGGCCAGGTCGCTGGTGGTGACCCGCTGGAAGTACTGGGCGAAGTCGATCTCGACGTTCAGGCCGGAGCCGCGGGTGGCCTTCTTGGTCTGCTCGTGGATCTCGGTGACGAACACCCCCTGCTTGCGCAGGCGCCCCCGCGCGGTCTTGGCGCTCTCCGCGTCGACGATTCCGCCGACGGCCTTGCCCTTGGTGTCCAGGCCCGAGTACTCGAAGACCGCCATGCGCTACTCCGAGTCCTCGCGGGTGACCCGCAGGACCTCTTGAAACGAGGTGACGCCCGCCGCTACCTGGCGCAGGCCATCGTCGCGCAGGGGGATCATCCCGTGCGCCACCGCCAGCTTCTTGATGGAGCCGGGCTCGCGGTTGGCGACCACCGCCTGCTTGAGCTCGTCGGTGGCGGTGAGCAGCTCGAAGATGCCCACGCGCCCCTTGTAGCCGTAATTTCCGCACTCCTTGCAGCCGACCGGCTTCCAGGCGGTGCCCCTGCCCCCGGTGAGGGTGAGGAAGTCGTGCCGGGCCACCCCCAGCTCGCGCAGGTCGGTGTCGGAGGGGGTGTACTCTGCCTTGCACACCGGGCACAGGCGGCGCATCAGCCGCTGCGCCAGGATGCCCAGGATCGAGTCCGCCACCAGGAAGGGCTCGATGCCCATCTCGACCAGCCGGGTGAAGGCGCCGGCGGAGTCGTTGGTGTGGATGGTCGAGAACACCAGGTGGCCGGTGAGCGACGCCTGCACCGCGTTCTCGGCGGTCTCGCGGTCGCGCACCTCACCCACCAGGATCACGTCCGGGTCCTGCCGCAGGAAGGAGCGGAGGGCCGAGGCGAAGGTCAGGTCGATGCGGCTGTTCACCTGCACCTGGCCGATGCCGTGCAGCTCATACTCGACCGGGTCCTCGACGGTGAGGATGTTCTTGTCGGGGGAATTGATCTCGGAGATCGCCGAGTAGAGCGTGGTGGACTTTCCCGAGCCGGTGGGGCCGCACACCAGGACGATGCCGTGGGGCTGCCGGATCAGCTCGCGGAACTGCGCCAGCAGCGGCCCCTGCATCCCGGTGCCGTCGAGGGAGAACACGCCGCCCTTCTCCAGCAGCCGCATGACCACCCGCTCGCCGTGGCGCACCGGCACGGTGGAGATCCGCATGTCGATCTCGCGCCCGCCCATCTTCTTGCGGATGCGCCCGTCCTGCGGGAGCCGCTTCTCGGCGATGTTGAGGCCGGCCATGATCTTGATGCGGCTCACGATGGAGCTCTTGAAGCGCGCGGGGGGCCTGTGCCGCTCGTGGAGCACCCCGTCCACCCGGAAGCGGACCACCAGGTCCTTCTCGAAGGGCTCGATGTGGATGTCGGACGCCCGCTCCTTGATCGCCTCCGAGAGCACGGCGTTGACGAAGCGGATGATCACCGCGTCCGAGGAGTCGTCCATCAGGTCGGCGTCTTCGAGCGAGAATTCCTCCTCACTCTCCTCGTTCTCGGCGTCCTCCAGCACCGAGCTGGCGGACTCGCGGGCCTTCTCGTAGGCGGTGGTGATCAGCTCCTTGAACCGGTCCGACGGGAGCAGCACCGGGCGCAGGGGCTCGCCGATCACCATCCGCAGGTCGTCGAGCACCCCCAGGCCCTTCAGGGAGCTGAGCGCCACCACCACCTGCCCCTCTGCGCGATAGAGGGGGAAGATGCCGTTCTCCTCCGCGATGCTGTGGCGGATCTGCCGCACCAGCTCCGGGTCGATGGCGTCCGGGTCCACGTCCCGCAGGACGGGGAGGCCGGTGAACTCGCCGAGGGCCTTCACCAGCGTCTCAGCGTCGATCATCCCCAGCGCCGCCTCGGCGAACGACTGACCGGCCTTGTCGGCGGCCGCCTTGACCTGCGCCACCAGCCGCGGCTCTACGCCCCGCTGCCGGAGTAGGTCCTCGAGCCCTGCCCGTCGGATGCCCATGCCTACTCCTGCTCGGGGAGGTCGTTGAGCAGGGGCTCGTCCTCGGGGAGCCTCCCGGCGCCAGCGCCCGGCGCGTCACCCCGGTGCTCGGAGAGCGCCTCCTCCACCGCGGCCCGGCTCTCGTCCGAGATCGGCTGGCCCTCCACCTTGGGGGTCTCCTCCAGCTGCGTGGGCCCCCGGAACATCGAGGGCTGATCGACGCCGTTCATCGAGAAGCGGAGCAGCTCCTGCAACTCGGTGATCTGCTTCTCGCGGGACTGCCCGTAGAAGCGGCGGAGGAATTCCTGGCGCTGGGCCTCCTTGACCCGCATGATCTCCCAGATGTCCTCCTCATCGTCGATGATGTGGGGGGTGATGAAGATCATCAGGTTGGACTTGCGCGCCTGGTTGCGAGAGCCGCGGAACAGGGCCCCCACCACCGGCAGGTCGCCGAGCACCGGGATCTTGGTCTCGACCTGGTTCTCGGTCACACCCACCAGCCCGCCGAGCACCACCGTCTGGTTGTCGCGGACCAGGGCGGTGGTCTCCACCTCGCGCTTGGAGGTGATGAAGCCCGAGGAGTTCACGTCCAGGCCCTTGTCGTCCTCCTCGATCTCGGAGGCCTCCATCACCAGCTCCAGGGTGACGAAGTTGGTGGAGTTGACCCGCGGGGTGATCTCCAGCGACACCGCAACGTCCTCGCGCTGATAGCTGACCACCGGCTGGCCCAGGCTGTTGAGGCCGGACTGGGTGGGGAAGGGCACCTTGCGCCCGACGGTGATCTTGGCCTCCTCGTTGTCGAGGGTGAGGAGGTTGGGGTTGGAGACGATGTTGGTGCCGGAGTTGGTCTTGAGGAAGTTCATGACCACGCCGAAGGCCGGCACGTCGAGGGAGGAGCCGTCCGCCATCGGCACCGACACCGACTCGCCGAACACCCCCATCGCCAGCCCCGAGAGCAGGTCCTGCGAGAGCCCAAGCGACTGGGTGCCGAACTGACCCGCCACGATCCCCGTGAGGTCCGCGGTGGGGGCGAAGGGACCGTGGACCGCGGTGCCGATCTCGAGGGTGTCGTCCGACGAGAGCTCGAGGATCACCGCGTCCACGAACACCTGGCGCCGCCGCACGTCGAGCTGGTCGATGACCGACTTGACGATCCGAAAATCCTCTGGGGACGCGATGATCACCAGGGAGTTGGTGTTCTCGTCGGAGGTGATCCGCATCCCGGAGTCGAAGGCCGCGATCGCCCCGGCCTCACCGGCCTCGCCCTCGGCCTTGGGGGCGGCGGTGGAGGCCGCGTTGCGCGCGGTGGTGCCAGGACGGGTGGTGCCGGTGGTGCGGGTAGAGGAGGAGCCGGAGCGGTTCTGTGACAGGTTGGACAACACCTGCGCCACGTCCTCTGCCTTGGCGTGCTCCAGGTAGACCACGTGGATCTGCGAGCGGGAGGACATGTCCACGTCCACGTCGAGCTTCCCGATCAGGTCGCGGACCGCCAGCATCCCCTGGTCGTTGGCGAGCACGATGAGGGAGTTGGTGCGCTCGTCAGCCATCACCTTGGAGATGTAGTTGCTCTCCTTGCCAGCGGTGACCGCGTCGTTGGTGGGCGCCTCCACCTTGGGGGCGGTGCGCCTGGTGCGGGCGCTGGAGCGGGTCGCGGCGGCGGTGGTGGCGGGCGAGGAGGTGTCGGCGGTGCCGTAGAGCTCCTGGATGATCTGCTGGATCTCAGACGCGTCGGCGTACCGGATCGGCATGATCTCCATCCGGCTCTTCGGCGCGGCGATGTCGAGCTCCTTGATGATCGAGTACACCTTCTGCAGGTTCCGGGAGGAGTCGGTGATGATCATCGTGTTGGAGGGCGCGTAGGAGATCACCTTGGCCGAGGGGCCGACCATCGCCGACACCACCGACTGCACGTCCGAGACGCTCACGTTGTCGAGGGGGATGATCTGGGTGACGTACCTGGCGCTCGACGCGAGGTCCTCGCCTCCAGAGCCCACCATGATCGGGGACTGCGAGGCCTCGCTGGTCTTGATCAGGGTGGTGTTCTTCCCCTGAGTGACCACGGTGTAGTTGGTGAGGGAGAGGGCCTGGAGGAAGGCCTCGTAGGCGTCCTCCACGCTCACCTCCTGGTGGGAGATGATCGTCACCTCGTCCCTCAAGTTCTTGGGGTCGGTGAGGATGAAGTTCTGCCCGGTGAGGTCGGCGAAGAACTTGACCAGCTGCTCCAGCGAGAAGGTGCCGTCGATCGACACCTTGGTGCCGGCACCGCGCAGCTTGGGGGGCTTCTGCCGCGCCGGATCGCCCAGCACCGTGGCCCCGCTGGCCGAGGTGCTGGTCTTGGGCGCGGCGCTCACACCGCCGGCGCTCGGGCCAGCGGTGGCCTCTGGGCCAGCGACCGCCCCGGCGTCCGCACCCGCGCCCGCCCCTGCGGTCGCTCCCTCGGTGGCCCCGTCCTCAGCGCCGGGGGTGTACGGTCGCGGGATCTGCTGGCCCGGGCGAACCAACGGACGCCCAGGGAGCGCGGTCGGAGCCGCGGTGGGTGTCAGCTCCCCCGCCTGAGCCAGGCTCACGCCGGGGAAGGTCAGCGCGGCCAGGAGGACTGGCATCATCCAGGGGCTTGTCTTCATGCGAGGATCTCGTGCTTGGCGGGTCATCAACGGAGCTCGTAGTCCAGAGTGAGGGGCTGGCCTCGGCGGGTGATCGCAAGGCGGAGGGAGGGCTGGTCAGGGACGGTCGGGAGCAGGGCGAGCGCCTCGGTGAGAGAGGCGAGGGAGGCCCCGTTGATCGAGGTCACCACGTCGCCGTTCTGGAGTCCGAGCTGCTCGACCACCGAGTCGCGGCGGATGCGCGAGAGCCGGTAGCCGTCCACCTCCCCGCTCGGTCCCTTGGCGGGCCGAGCCGTCCCCAGAGCGGTGGCCTTGGAGACGTCGCTCATGTACTCCCGAAGCAGGTCGCGGTCCACCGCCCAGCGCCCCTCTGCGAGGGGAACAATACCCTCGGCGGCCCCGGCGGGTGTCGCGACAGGCGCGCGGGTGCCCACCTCGCCGCGGGTGAGCAGCTCGCGGTGGCCGTCGCCGTCCACCAGCACCACCACGTCCCGCTCGATCCCGACGAGGGTCCGGCCCACCAGGCTGTCGCCCAGGCCATAGCCGATCGCCTCGCCCCCCGAGAGGGCGATCAGGGCCGAGGAGAATTCCGCGGGGTGGGTCACCACCGTCGCGAGGAGGGTGGCGGGAATCCTGGTGAGCGCCTCCCCCTGGGGGGCGAGGCCCGCCGCGGGGCGGGTGGCGTCGAAGAGGTTGCGGGAGAGGATCCCCTCCAACAGGGCGTCGCGGCCGAGCGGCGCGAGGGCGCGCGGCGCCTGAACCACCGGGCGGGGGAGCAGGGCAGGCGGCGCCTCAGGGGCGGGAGGCGCGAGAGAGGCGGCCAGGCCCAGGCTCGCGCCTGCGCCTGCGAGCAGCGCCACGACGCTCCCTACCAGCCCTGATGCGCTCAACCTGCTCATGGTGACCTCCCGACGCAGGTTACCATGCAAGAAACGATCCAACACAAAGAAGGCCGCTGGAGGGCCTCTCAACGCGCCCGTTGGACCTCCCCCACGGACAAGCTGTCACCCACGCGCCCCCTCAGGCCGTTGTCCTGACAAGCTGTCATCGCCCTGGAAGCACAAACGAGCGCGGGCGGAGAGCCGAAGCCCCCCGCCCGCGGTGGTCCCCCTGGCGCGCGCTAGGGGATGTTGACCTCGAGGTCGTAGTTGGTGATCGCGGCACCGGACCCGCGGTTGGTCCGAAGGATGAACTCGCGGTTGGCGTAGGTGGAGGGGACGGTGTACACGAGGTAGTCGTCGTCGCTCGCGGTGGTCGCGGAGGCGACGTTGGTGAGCGTCCCGTCGGTGTTGAGCACGTAGAGCTGCAGGTCGATGTCGGACTCGCCCATCACGTAGGTGTAGTAGGCGCTCGCCCGGATCACCTTGCCCTGCGCCACGTTGCCGAGGCTCAGGTAGTCGATGTCGCCCACGCAGGAGCTCATCGTGGTGGGGGTCACCGCGTTCACGTTGGGCGTGAAATCGGTGGCCTGCAGCCAGTGGTCGTTGGGCTCAAACGCGTCCTCGATGCAGGTCTCGTCCGACAGCGACACGGTCATGTCGTAGGTGGCCAGGGTGGTGCCGCGGGTGCGATAGACCCGGAGCAGGTACTCGGCGTCCTGGTACAGGCGGTAGATCAGCCACTCGTTGTCCGTCAGGGTGTCGGACCCGACCATGCCGGTGATGGTCCCGTCGCTGTTGATCCGGTACAGGTAGAAGCCCAGGTCGTTCTCGGCGTGGCTGAAGTCGATGCGCGCGTTGACGAGCTGCCCGTTCTCACCGTGGAAGGTGTAGTAGTCGTCGTCGCCCACGCAGAGGGTGAGGTCCGAGAAGGTGGCCGGGGCGTCGGTGAACAGGCCGTTCATGTCCGCGCCCTGAGTGTTGGCGTTGTTGGGCTCGTACGCGTCCGGCACGCAGCCGGCGCCGGTGACGTTCACGTCGATGTCGTAGCTGGCCACGGTGGTGCCGCGCGAGCGGTACACGTAGACCAAGAACGTGCCGCTGTCGTAGGGGCGGTAGATGATGTGCTCGTCGCCGGCGATCACATCGGAGCCAGCGCGCGAGGTCCAGGTGCCGTCGTCGTTCAGCTTGTAGAGCTGAACCCCGAGGTCCTGGGTGGCCTCGTCGAAGTTGACGTCCACCGTGATGAGCTGCCCGTTCAGCGCCTCCACCTCAAACCAGTCGGTGTCGCCCACGCAGAGGGTCTGCGCGTCGCTGAAGGGGCTGGTGATCGGGGCGGCCTCGAAGCCGGCGTTGTTGGGCTCGTGGCTGTCGGCGTCGCACACCGCGCCGTTGATGGCGAGGCTAACGTCGTACTCAGCGACGCTGGTGCCCCTGGTGCGGTACACGTACAGGAGGAAGGTCCCGTCGTCATAGGGCTGGTAGAGGATCTCCTCCCCGTCGGTGAGGGTGTCCGAGCCGGAGCGCGAGCTCCAGGTGCCGTCGTCGTTCAGCTTGTACAGCGCCATCCCCAGGTCGTTGGCGGCGTGGGAGAAGTCGATCTGGGCGTTGATGAGCTGCCCGTTGCGCGCCTCGAAGGTGTACCAGTCCGCGTCCCCCACGCACAGGGTCTCGCCGAGGTGGGTCCCTGTGGACAGCGGGGCCGCCTCAAAGACCGCGTTGTTCGGCTCGAAGCTGTCATCCTCGCAGACGTCCCCGTCCACTGAGAGGTCCATGGTGTAGGAGGCGACGTTGGTGCCCCTGGTGCGGTACACGTACAGGAGGAAGGTCCCGTCGTCGTAGGGGCGGTACAGCACCTGCTCGTTGTTGGTGAGGGTGTCCGAGCTAGAGCGCGCGGTCCAGGAGCCGTCCTCGTTGAGCTTGTAGAGGGCCATGCCCAGATCGTTCTGGCTGTGGTTGAAGCTGATCGAGGCGTCGATGAGCTGCCCGTTGCTGGCCTCGAAGGAGTACCAGTCCGCGTCCCCCACGCACAGGGTCTGCTCGCCGTGGAAGGGCTCGCTGACCGCCACCGCCTCGAAGACCGCGTTGTTGGGCTCCTGGGCGTCCGGCTCGCACACGTCCCCGGTGATGTCGAGGCTCAGCCCGTAGTGGGCGAGGGTGGTGCCGCGGGACCGGTACACGTACAGGAGGAAGGTCCCGTCGTCGTAGGGCTGATAGCGGATCGTCTCGTCGTCGGAGAGGGTGTCGGAGCCGGTGCGATAGGTCCAGGTGCCGTCGTCGTTCAGGCGGTAGAGCTGCATGCCCAGGTCGCTCACCGCGTGGCTAAAGTCGATGTTGGCGTTGATGATCTGCCCGTTGCGCGCCTCGAAGAGGTACCAGTCCGCGTCACCGACGCAGAGGGTCTGATCCAGGTAGCTGCCCTCTGCGATGGCGGTGGCCTCGGTGGCGGCGTTGTTGGGCTCGAAGGCGTCGCCTGAGCAGACCTCACCGCTCACGTTCACGTCCATGGTGTACCGCGCCAGCTGAGTGCCGCGCGACCGGTACACGTTGTAGAGGAAGGTGCCCTCCTCGTAGGAGCGGTAGAGCACCTCCTCCCCGTCGGTGAGGGTGTCCGAACCAGACCGGTAGGAGACCGTCCCGTCGGATCCCAGCTTGTAGAGGCTCAGGCCCAGGTCGTTCTGAGCGTGCGAGAAGTCGATCGCCACGTCGATGAGCTGCCCGTTGTGGGCCTCGATGGCGTACCAGTCCGAGTCGCCCACGCAGAGGGTCTGGCCGGAGTAGGAGCCGTTGGCGACGTCAGAGGCGCCAGGGTAGCCATCGTTGGGCTCGTGCTGGTCCGGGTCGCAGGCGTCCCCTGTGACGGCGAAGTCCATGGTGTAGGTGGCGAGCTGAGTGCCGCGGGAGCGGTAGACCCGCATCACGAAGGTGCCGTCCTCAAAGGGCCGATAGGCGAAGGACTCGTCGTCGGTGTAGGTGTCGCTCCCCGCGCGCCAAACAAGCGCGCCGTCGGCGGACAGCTTGTACAGGGCGATCCCCAGGTCGTTGGCCGTGTGGTCGAAGGAGATCTCGCCGGTGATGAGCTGGCCGTTCTGTGCCTCGAAGGTGTACCAGTCGTCGTCGCCCACACAGAGGGTCATGTCCGCGTAGTTCCCGGTCACAAGGTCGGTGGCCTGGAGGTAGGAGTCGTTGGGCTCGTGCGAGTCGTTGACGCAGGCCTCGCCGAGCACCTTCACGTCCAGGTCATAGGTGCCGATCGCGGTGCCGTGCTCGGCGAACACGTTCACTAGGTAGGTGCCCGCCGCCGAGGGGCGGTAGTTGATCAGCTCGTCATCGCTCCAGGTGCTCGCGCCCACCCGGTAGGAGAGGGTGCCGTCATCGAGGAGCTGGTAGAGGCGCATTCCGAGGTCGTTCTGGGCCTGGAGGAACAGCAGCTCAGCCTGGATCACCTCGCCGTTGTCCAGATCGATCTGGAACCAGTCCTGATCGCCCAGACACAGGGTGCCGCCCTCCACCAGGGTGTCGCCCGCCAGCATCCAGGGGTCGTAGTAGCCGTCGTTGGGCTCCCAGGCGTCGGCCTCGCACACCTCACCGGAGATCTGCACGTTCATCTGGTAGGTGGCGTTGACCGTGTTGGCGCCCCTGGTGACGTGGACCAGGAACGGGCCCACCCCGCTGACCCTGCTGACGAACTGGGCGCCGGTCTCGGAGGGGGCGCTGTCCGCCAGCCAGATGAGGTTGTTGCTGGCGTCGAGCTGGTAGAGCGCCGCGTCGAGCTCGGCGCTGGTTGGATCGAAGACCAGCTCCACCGAGGCCACCTGCCCGTCCGCCACGGGGAGCTGATACCAGTCGTCCTCACCGTAGCAAACGGTGAGGTCGGTGTAGCTCCCGCTGTCCGCGAGCGCGGGGGCGAGAGAGGAGTCGTTGGGCTCCATCGCGTCGAGGGCGCAGGCGGTGCCTGCGATGTTGAGACTCAGGCTGTAGTCGTTCTCGGTGAGGGTGCTGTCGCCGAAGATCCGCACGTAGAGAGTCTCGTCAGCGGTGAGGGTGCGGCGCACCGCCTCCATGTCGGTGTTGGACTCGGAGAGCTCCAGGGTCGAGCCCTCCGAGGAGAGCAGCTCGAGCTGCAGGTCGCCCTTGGACTGGGCGAAGCTCAGGTCGAGCATGACGGTCTGACCGGCGAAGGCGTCGAAGGTGAACCAGTCCTCGTCACCGGTGCAGAGGTGACCGTCAAAGGTCCACTGAGCGTCGAGGAGCTCGACCTCGGCGTTGATCGCGTGGGCGGTGGTGAAGGAGGAGTTGGTGAGGACCGAGTCCTCGAGATCGCAGAGCTGCGGGTTGTCCGTTCCCTTGTCTTTGTTCCGACAGCCGACAGAGGCGACAGAGGCGACAAGCGCGGCGATCAACAGCACCGAGGGGACACGACGAGACATAGGAAGACCTCCCAGACAAATGTTGACGCCATTAGAGACCTTGCCCCTCAAGAATGCAAGCGAGATGGCGACGCTTTTCAATTTGACAAGAATCCGGTTCACAACTGGATCAGCGAGCCTTGATCACCGTCTCGCCTAGATGGGGCCTGCGGGGGGCCTCCGGCACGGGAGATAGCGCCCGATCACGCAGGGGGACAGGGAGCGACAAGCCCCCAGCAGGGGGGGGCTTGGGGGGACGCAGTCCCCGGCACCAACGGGGGATACGAAGGAGGGCGAAGCCCCCCTGGCGGCGGCCCAAAGCCTGGCGGTCATCAGGATCTCAGCGCGCTGGCAGCACCCTCTCCCGCCGCCAGCACGGCAAGCGGCGAGCAGACCTTGAGCCCCTCGTAAACGGTCCCCGCGCTGCGCTGCCTCTCCCAAGACGCCGGTCCGTCCGCAGCCCGTTGCGACGAAACTCGGCGTTCTCCCATAACGTCGACGGCCTTGCCACTCGCAGAGGGGGTTCTTACGAGTGGCTCAGACCTTGGGCCAGACGATGATCCTGGCCGATCCGCGTCGCCACCCGCGAGGCGCTGGCGGGCGCGCGGCCAGGCCCGCGCCTCTCCCGCGCGTGAGGGGCGATCGGTCCACGGCGAGGAACAAGGCGGCCCGACGCGGGGTCAGAGAGGGCCCCTTTACGCCAGAGATCGATTCCGTTAGAAACGGCTTCCTTCCCTCTCAGGAGTCCTCATGTACCCTCGCGCCCTCAGCCTCCTCTTGGGCTTGGCCCTCTCGACCACCGCGGTAGCGGGCAAGTGCGACAGCCACCTGCGCAGGGGCGCCGCCCTCAAGGGCGAGGCGGTGGTCGACGTCTACAAGCAGATGCTGGCGTGCGACAAGGGCGAGGCGGAGCAGGGCTTCGACGAGTTCATGCGGGCAGCGGGCGAGGTCGGCGCGATCGTGAACCTGTCCCTGGTGGCCATCGACGCCGAGGCCTACACCCCGGTCTGGAACATGATGGAGAAGATCCCGGACTACGATGCCCGCGACGAGATCGGCAAGGGGATCGGGAGCCAGTGCGCCGATCACCCCCAGGTGATCCCCTTCCTGCAGGGCGCCTACTTCGGCCTGCGCGACATCCAGTTCGGCCAGTGGGACGACGCCTTCCTCACCTGCGAGTCCGCTACCCTCAACACCTGGACCCAGGGGATCGTCGCCCAGCCGCCCAAGTCGGTGTACGACGAGAAGTACAACACCATCATCACCTCCTTCGCGCTCAACATGCGCGCGGCCGCCCTCCCGGTGCTGGAGCAGGCTGCGATCGGTGCGGCCACAGAGGGCGGCCCCTTCAACGCCATCATCGAGAAGATGGATCAGGCGGTGCGGCCCCCCGAGCTGGGCGGGCAGATGAGCCCCGAGGATCGCGAGGCCCTCGAGGGCGCGCTGGTGCGGGTCGCCAACGCGGTCGACCCCGAGCAGGCCGCGCTGGTCGCGGACCGCCTGTTCAACGCCGGTGCCGAGACCGCCGCCGCCTCCCTGCTGCCCCGCATCTACCCCGACAGGGTGCAGGCAGACGACACCCTCCTCTACGGTGCGGCCGCGGTGGAGGCCTGCGAGGGGCACGTCGTGGTCCACGTCGCCGGGGTCCGGGAGCCCTCCAAGCGCTGGTCGATCCTCAGCGACATCGAGGCGCCGCTCCACAGCTTCAGGCACCGCCTCAAGTGCACCACGGTGGAGCCCTGGCCCGTCTTCGCCACCCCCGAGCCGGTGGCCAACCACAAGGAGATCGACACCTGGGTCCTGGAGATCCTGGCCCAGTGGGACAAGGACGGCAATGAGGTGAAGCTGCGGGTGGAGAAGGACATCACCCTCCCCTAGCGCGGCCCTTAGCGAGCTGCGCCCCTCCTCCCGGGGGGGCCGCCCGTGGCGTCCGCGCGTCGTCCGTCACATGGTCCCTCCTCCGGGGCCGCCCTCCGGCTTCACGGACGAGGCCGCCTCGATGTCCTCGATCCGGAGGATCCGGTCGACGCGCTAGCGCGCGCTGCCCCGTGCAGACCGTAGGCCGCCTCCTCACGGAGCGCGGCCTCTGCGTGGTGCGTAGGCCCGAGGGGCTAGAACTTCCAGCTCAGTCCCACCCCGACGTTCGCACCGCGATCGGAGTCATAGCCCGCGTTGACGCCGAAGGAGAGGTTGTCCTTCTTGTAGTCGAGCGAGGCGCTGCCGCCATAGCTGGCGTCCTTGAAGTCGGTGGTCTGTGCGTAGGCGTTGGCGCCCATCGACAGGTTGTCGTTGAACTTGTGGTTCACCCCGCCGTAGGCCCGGTACTTGTCATCGGCGTAGCCCGCGCCCACCCTGGCCTGGGTCTGCTTGTCCCCGTAGGCCAGGTTGAGGTCGCCCTTGACGTCGCCCTTGGAGTCATAGGAGCCCGACGCGTTCAGGCGCGTGTGCTGGTCGAGGTCGTACTTGGCGTTGCCGGCCACGCTCCAGGTGTCCTCAGCGCCATCCTGGCCGAGGGTGTAGTCGCCCTTGATCGCCCCGGTCAGCGGCCCGGAGCTCTTCTCGATCTCGGCCTTGATCTCGCGCACACCCAGGTTCTGCAGGGTGCCGAGCTGTGCCCCGATCTTCGCGTTCCAGCCATCCCCCAGCTTGAGCTTCTGCTGAAGCTCCGGCACCTTCATGTCAGAGGAGAAGGCGTAGTAGGCCGCGCCCGCCGCGGCGAGCAGCGCGACGTAGGCGATGCCCTCGGCGTTGGCGTTGGTCCACCCGCGCAGCGCCTGGATCAGCGCCTTGCCCTCGGCCGAGCCGAGGAGGGAGCCGACGTTGGCCTGCAGCCCGCTCTTCAGGGTAGAGGAGAACAGCTGCATCGCGCCTGGGTCCACCTCGCCCCCCTGCGCGGACACGTACTTGACCACCGAGTCCACCGCAGAGGAGACCGCCTTGTTGGCGTATTTGCCCAGGCTCTCTTCGGTGAGGTGCGGGGAGACCGCGTCCCACAGCTCGCTGCCCAACCAGCTCCGCGCGTTGGTGACGTAGTCAGCCAGCGAGCGGTCCTCACCCTCCTGCGCCATGTCCTGGGCGTTGGCCGAATTGCCCATGTCCGTTGCGGGCAATTCGTAGGAGGGGCTCAGGTCATAGTCGGGGTTCGAGAGCATCGCGTACAGATCAGATGAGGGCGACTTCTTGCTCTGCGAGGCCATATCGGCACCTGTGGCAGGGGGTGTAGGCCTAGCAGCGCGAGGAGTGAGCCGCAGACCAGGGTGCCTACACTATACCACACCGTTCAGGCCCCCGCAGTCTCCCGCGCCACCTGAAATCCGGCGAGCACCGCCCCCCCCAGGGCAAGCACCGCCGCGACGAGGCCCAGCACCGGCCTGCCCAGCAGCAGCCCCCCCACCGCGAACAGCGCGCCGTAGACCGCAACCCAGGACGCCACCATGCCAACCAGCGTCTGCCAGCCTGGCCCGTCCTGGGCGAAGCCGGGCAGGTGCCCCGCCACCGCCCGCCAGCCCGGGCCCCCAGGGCGGACCCTGCGGTAGAAGCTCAGCAGCACCTCGGGATCCGCCGGCCGCGTCGCGAGGGTCACGCCCACCCACACCGGCAACGAGATCGCGACCGTCGCGGCGGTAGAGAACGGGAAGCCGAGCCACCCTGCTGGCAGCACCGCCAACCAGGTCCAGCCCAGAGGATGGGCCGCGGGGTGGTGCGCCGACAACACCGAGAACACCAGGGTCATCACCGCGGCCACCGCCATCGCCGACACCTCTGACCAGCCGCTCACCCGCCACCAGTACCAGCGCGCCAGATACACCGCGCCCAGCCCGGCGGTCACCGAGATCGCCAGCTTCCACGCGAGCCCAATGTCGTGGACCAGGAAGGACACACCCGCCCCAACCGCCGCGAGCACCAGGACCGCCAGGCGGGAGACCGCCAGGTGGTGCGCGTCCTCCCCACCCAGCCCGCGCCCGACCAGGCGCTCCAGCGCCCCCTTTGCCCCCGCCCGCTGGTACACGTCGTGGACCAGCATCGAGGCGCCCCAGTTGAGCTGAGTGTCGATGGTGGACATGAAGGCCGCCAGGAAGGACGCGAACATCAGCCCCAGCCAGCCAGGACTGAGGAGCGCCATCATCATCCTGGGGTAGAGGGTCTCGGGGTCGTCCACAGGTCCCAGCGTCGCCATCCCCGCCAGGCCCACGATAATCCACGGCCAGGGCCGCAGGCAGAGGTGGGCCACGGTGAACCAGAGGTAGGCCCACAGGGCGTGTCGCTCGTCGCGCGCCGCGAACAGGCGCTGCGCCAGGTAGCCTCCCCCGTCCACGTTGGACTGGGACCACCACACCACCGCGACGATGAGCACCCACTGGGCGCCGCTCCCGTCGAGGGCTCCCCCCAGCGACGGAACCAGCGTCGTGGTCCGCTCCCAGTCCAACCCCTGGGCCGAGAAGGCGGCCCTAAGCCCCTCGGAGCCCCCCACCGCGCCCCAGGCCAGCACGGCCAGCGCCACGCTCGCAGAGATCGCCACCACGAACTGCACGACATCGGTGGCCACTACCCCCCACAAGCCCGACGCAGACGTGTAGACAGCGGTCAGGAGGAACAGCCCCAGCACCACGGTCACCTCGCCAGGCATCCCCAGCAGCGTCACCCCCTCCAGACCTAGCAGCAGCGTGACGATCTTGGTCATCGCCCCCATCACCCAGGCGATCACCAGGGTGTTCATGAACACCCCGAACCACAGGGCCTTCACCACTCTGAGCCAGTGCCCCAGCGCGCCGCCGTAGCGCAGCTCCACCAGCTCCGCATCGGTGAGGATCCCCGCCCTGCGCCACAGGCGCGAGAAGTAGAACACCGCGAGCGGTCCCGACAGGCCGATGGTCCACCACACCCAGTTCTCAGCGATCCCCTTGGAGGCGACCCAGCCGCTCACCACCAGCGGCGTGTCGGCCGCGAAGGTGGTCGCCACCATGCTCGTCCCCACCAGCCACCAGGGCAGCGAGCGTCCCGAGACAAAGAAATCCTCAGTGGAGCCAGAGGCCCTGCGCGAGAACACCGTCCCAGCGACCAGGGTGAGCACCAACCAGAACACCACAACCCAGTAATCGAGCATCTGCATGGCCCTGTCTAGCCCGAAACCGCCCCCTCTGGTGCCTTCTCTCTCGCGGAATCCCCGCGACAAGTGGTAGAATGCCCTCTCATGGAGTTGGCCTTGAAACATTCCTCCCTGTCCCTCCTCCTCCTGCCCCTGCTCCTCGGAGGGTGTGACGCCCTCATGGAGGGGGTAATCGGCGACCTCCGCCACCTCAGCAGCCGCGAGGTCTCTGGCTCCGACGGCACCATCACCCTCGACGTGGACGTGACGGGCGAGGAGGCGATGCTGCTGACCTTACAGGCAGACGACGGGGCGCTGGTCTTTGTGGACCAGGTCACGGATCCCTCGGGAACCGTGGCCTTCTCCGCCACCGACGCCTGGAACGACGCGAGCCACTCGGTGACCATGGGGGCCTACCCCTTCCCCACCTCCTCCATCAACTGGCCGGCCAACGGAGGCTCCCTCACCGACGGCACCTGGCAGATCCGGCTGGGCACCGTGGACAGCGCCTACTACTACCAGCCCGGCACCGGCGTGCAGGTGGACGTGCTGCTCAAGGACGACCCGTCGATGAGCAGCGGCACCCTCCACGTCAACCTGGTCTACGCCGGCGCGGCCGGGACCGACGAGGAGCTGGCCCGCGCGGCGGGCGTCGCCACCGCCCACTGGGAGGAGATCTACGGCCAGATCGGCATAGACCTCACCTTCGAGGAGTGGGAGTACGACAACGGGGCGCTCCCCGGCCCAGGGCTGGGCAACGCCGAGGACTTCATCCAGATCTCCACCTCCACCTCCACCCGCTCGGTGAACGTGGTGCTGGTCCCCTCGATGGTGGACGGCGACGGCATCTACGGGATGGCCGGCGGCATCCCAGGCGCGCTGGTGCCCACCGACCGGAGCGCGGTGGTGATCTCCGCCCTGACCTCGTCCGGGCCTGACCTGATGTTCTCGGCAGAGGAGGAGCGGATCTTCGCCGAGACCATGGCGCACGAGGTGGGCCACTACCTGGGCCTGTTCCACCCCGTCGAGACCTCCTGGGACACCTGGGACTCCCTGGGCGACACCCCCGAGTGCTCCGGCGAGGGCACCTGTGAGCAGCAGCTTGGCAGCAACCTGATGTTCCCCTACCCCGTCTGCTCGTACACCTCGTGCACGCCGCAGGCAGACCTCACCCCCCAACAGAGCAGCGCAGCCCACAGCTATGTGGGCGTGGAGTAGCGATGATCCTCGCCCTCACCCTCCTGATCAGCCCCGCCCACGCAGACACCCCGCTCAAGGAGGCCCTGCACCAGGAGCTGGGCGGCCACCACCCCCCCGCCTGTGAGGCCCTCTACACCGGGCGCAGCGAGGAGGCGGTCCGCGACGCCCTGATCACCCTGGTCGATGAGGCCCCACTCCCCTCCTGGGTGCCCATGCGCGCCGCGGGCTGCGTGCTCGACGCGCAGGGGGCCGATCCGGTGGTGCTCACCGCGGCCAGGCGCTGGGTGACCGCCCCCGAGACCCCTGGCCTGGCGCTGGTGGTCACCGAGCACCTCGACCACGTGCAGCCCGACGCGGCGCTGGAGCTGGCCCAGCTCGCCGTGGTCCGCGCTGATGCCTCCCCCCGCTTCGCCGGGTACCTGCAGCCGATCCTGGTCCGCAGCGCCAACCCCAAGGTCTCGGCCCTCAGCGCCGACCTGAAGGTCAAGCCCCGCGCCGCCGGGATGGTCCACAGGTAGGTCCGTTCCGAGCGAGGCAGGCGGCCCCCCGAGGTCTCCGCCCGCCTGCTCCCGAGAGACCCATGCCTCGCGGGCGCGTCCCCGCGCCGAACACCACCGCGGCGGGGCTCGGTGGCGGGGGAGCGGGCTGGCGTGGCCCCACCTGCGTCAAAGCCCACCGGGCGCGACCCGGTGGTGAGGCCTTGGGTTGGCCAAGAGCATCAGCGAGCCCAAGGTCTGCTCACCGCTTGCCGTGCTGGCGGAGGGGGAGGGTGCTGCCAGCGCCCTGAGATCTTGATGACCGACGGCCGCAGGGCAGCCGCCAAACGGGCCTCGCCCTCCCCCGTTGGGGACGGGGACTGCGTCCCCCCAATCCGCCCCTGCTGGGGCCTCTGCCCCTCCGTGGTCGGGCGCTCCCCCGTGCCGGAGGCCCCCCCGTCTGCCCCACATGGGCGATACGATGATCAAGGCCCTTGGAGTGGGAGGGGCGGCACCGATCCATCAGCCGGCCGATCTCCCTGGACGAGCTGCATCATTTCAACAAACCCATCCGATGAATTGAGCCACTCGTAAGACCCCCCTTTGCGCGTGGCAGGGCCGCCGACGCTACGGGAGAAGGCCGATTTTCGTCGCAACGTGCTACGGACGAACCACCGTTTTGGGAGAGGCAGCGCAGCGGTGGAACGACTTACGAGGGGCTCAGGAATTGGGTCGTCGCGTCCACCGGCGCGCAGCCGCCGTCGAGTCACCAAGCGTGTCGGCGGGGGCCGCTATTCCGTTGGACGGACGCCTACTCTTCTACGCAACGAGCGCAGGAGCAGGGACCCCCGGCGAGAGACCCGCGGGTCGGTGCCGGGAGGACTACAGGTCGCGCTCCCCCCGGCGCCGGTAGATGCGCTCCAGACGGGCGTCTAGGGCCTCGTCGGGGATCTCGGCCTGATCGAGCCCGGCGATGGCCTCGTCGAGGTCACCGAGGCGCTCCAGGCAGGTGACCGCCCCCAACCGCGCCACGGAGCGCAGATCCCCATCGCGGGCCTGCCGCTCTGCGCGCTCGTAGAGGGCGAGCGCGTCCTGCACCTGCCCCGCGGCCAGCGTGAGGTGGGCGCGCCCTAGCGTGCTCTCGGCGACGCGCTCGGGGCACACAGCCCCCACCCAGATCCAGGTGTCCCAGGCGCGCCCGTCGTCCCCCGCGCGCTCCCAGGCTCCGGCCGCGGCCACAAGCCGCGCGGCCTCGGCCTGCTCGGCCCACGCCAGGGTCCACTGCCGCGCCGCGAGGGTGTAGCGACCCTGATCTTGGTAGAGGCGCGCCTGGAGGTCCCGCAGCTCAGCCCGCTCTGCGGGGCCCTTCACCAGCGGGATCAGACGCTCAAGCCTAGCGATCGCCTCGCCCGCCTGCCCGAGCTCAAGGCCGTATAGCAGCGCCCCCCGCCGGAGGGCCTCGCGGCGCATCCCCGCGGTGAGCCCCACCCGCGCCACCTCGTCATAGCGAGAGGCTGCCTCCTCCACCCTGCCCGCCAGCACGGCGCTGTCGGCCCGATCGAGCGCGATCGGGGAGTGGGGGCTGAGCCAGAGGAGCGCGGCCACCAGCGAGGTGCCCAGGCCCAACCAGAGGGTCCGCGGAGGAGCGTTCATGTCCAATCCATCACCAAACTCAGCGAGTCTAGCGCAGAGGCCCTGCCTCCGCGCGGGAAAAGCGCCGTCGGACGCTGGGGACTCCCTGCTTCCGCGCGGGAAACGCGAGGTCCGTCCGCCAATAGCCCCCACTCACCCCTAGGTCCCCGAGGCCAACCGGACGCCCTCAGAGCGCGCTCGGCTAGGCACCGGCCCATCAGCCGGACAGTCTCCCAGGCCCATCCCTGTCCTTCCAAAGGAACCATCGGTTGAAGTCGCTCGTGGAGTCTTCCCGCGCGCAAACGGACCCCGAGTCGCCGTGCGCATCGGGCTGTGGCCGCCGTTCCCTTGGGCCGAAGGGTGCTTTTGAACGCGACGAGCGCAGCGACAAGGCCCCGCGCCGAGAGGCCAGCGCGTCGGTGCCCTCCGCCAGCCCGGCAGCCCACCTTACTCCTCCCCGCCCTCTGCCTCCTCAAGGCGCGCCATGTCGACAATGCGCTCGCCGGGCTCCAGGCGCATCATCCTCACCCCACGCACGGCGCGCCCCTTGGTCAGGCGCACGTCCGAGGCAGCCATCCGGATCACCCGCCCGGTGTTGGTCACCAGCATCACCTGGGACTCGGGACACACGCGCTTGCCCCCCACGAGGTTGCCGGTCTCATCAGTGAGACCGTGGGCGATGATGCCCATCCCGTAGCGCCCCTGCCGACGGTAGCTGCGGAACGGCGTGCGCTTGCCGAAGCCCAGCTCGGTGACGGTGAGGAAGTTGCAGGACCAGCTGTCCTCCGCCTCCGAGAGGGTCTCGTCGTCCTCGAAGTCGATCTCGCGCTCCTCATCGAGCAGCTCGCCGGCAACCTCGTCGGCGATGAGCACGGCGTCCACCACCTCATCCCCCTCCTTGAGCCGGATCCCGCGGTTGCCCTGAGCGGTCCGCCCAGAGACGGGCACCTCATCGAGGGCGAAGCGGATCGCCTTGCCCTGCCTGGTGAGGAGCATCAGCTCCTGGTCGCCCTCGCGCACCGGCAGCACCAGCAGCAGCTCGTCCTCTTCACCCACCCCCACCGCACGGAGCCCGGACTGGCGCAGGTTGCGGTAGGCAGAGAGCGGGGTGGCCTTCACCAGCCCGGCGCGAGACACAAAGAGCAGCTGTACGTCGCCCCCCTCGTCCTCGCCCTTTCGGTTGAAGTCGCGCACCGGCAGCACCGCCGCGATCCGCGTGGACTCCGGCAGATCGACGAGGTTGACGATCGGGCGCCCCTTGGCGCTGCGCCCCGCCTCGGGGATGCGGTGCACAGGGAGCGAGAAGACCGTCCCATCCGACGAGAACACCAGCAGCATCGAGTGGGTGTTCGCCACGAAGATCGTGGTGACGAAGTCCTCGTCCCTGGTCCCCATCCCCAGCTTGCCCACCCCCCCGCGGCGCTGCGTGCGCCACTGATCCGGGTTGGCCCGCTTGATGTAGCCCAGCCGCGAGAGGGTCACGACCTGGTCCTCTTGAGGCACGAGGTCGTAGATGTCCACCTCCCCCTCAGACTCCTCGAAGCGGGTGCGGCGCGCGTCGGCGTAGAGGGTCCGGACCTCCTCCAGCTCGAGCTTCACCACGCCCATCAGGCGGATCTCCGAGGCGAGGATGTCCTCTAGCTCGGAGATGCGCTCAACCAGCGCGGCGTACTCCTCCTCCACCTTCTGCCGCTCCATCCCCGTGAGGCGCTGCAGCCGCATCTCCAGGATGGCGGTGGCCTGCAGCTCGGAGAGCTCAAAGCGGGTCATCAGGTTGACCCGCGCCTCGCCGACGCTCTGGCTCTCGCGGATGGTGCGGATCACCTCGTCGATGAAGTCCAGCGCCTTGAGGTAGCCCTCGAGGATGTGAGCGCGCTCCTGCGCCTTGCGCAGCTCAAAGCGAGACCGCTTGAGGATGACCTCGCGCCGGTGGCGGATGAAGTGGTGCAGCATCTCCTTGAGGGTGAGCACCCTGGGCCGCTGATCGACGATGGCGAGGAGGATGACGCCGAAGGTGTTCTGGAGGTGGGTGTGCTTGTAGAGGTGGGCCAGCACCACCTCGGGGAAGGCCTCCTTCTTGAGCTCGATGACGATCCGCATCCCGTGGCGGTCGCTCTCGTCCCGCAGGCCGCGGATGCCGTCGAGGTGGCGCTCCTTCACCAGCTCGGCGATCTGCTCGACCAGGCGGGCCTTGTTGACCTGGTAGGGGATCTCGTCGATAATGATCGACTTGAGTCCGTTCTTCTCCTCCACCGACGCTCGCCCGCGGAGGGTGATGCGCCCGCGGCCGGTGCTATAGGCGTCCCACACCCCGCGGCGCCCGTAGATGGTGCCGCCGGTCGGAAAATCCGGCCCTGGGATGTACTGCATCAGCGCGTCGAGCTCCAAGGTGGGGTCGTCGATCAGCGCGATGGTCGCGTCCACCACCTCGGCGAGGTTGTGGGGCGGGATCTTGGTCGCCATCCCCACGGCGATGCCGTCCGCCCCGTTCACCAGCAGGTTGGGGATCCGGGAGGGGAGCACGTCTGGCTCGACCGTGGTGTCGTCGAAGTTGGGGGAGAAGGAGACGGTCTCCTTGTCGATGTCGACCAGCAGCTCTTCAGCGACCTTGGCCATCCTGGCCTCGGTGTAGCGGTAGGCCGCCGCGGGGTCCCCATCGACAGAGCCAAAGTTGCCCTGCCCGTCGACCAGGGTGTAGCGGAGGTTCCAAGGCTGAGCCATGCGGACCATCGCGTCGTAGACCGCGGAGTCACCGTGGGGGTGGTACTTCTTGAGCACCTCGCCGACCACACCGGCGCTCTTGGAGTAGCGCTTGTTGGCGTGCAGGCCCTCGCGGTACATGGCGTAGAGGATGCGCCTGTGCACCGGCTTGAGGCCGTCTCGCACGTCGGGGAGCGCGCGCCCGACGATGACCGACATGGAGTAGTCGAGATAGGAGCTCTTTAGCTCATCCTGGATACGGATAGGCACCACGTTCTTGGCAAAGTCCAAGGTTTCTCCCTGATGTACGCTCGGCCTGCCCCTATAACCCGTCTTAGGCGTCAGCGCCCTGTTGGTGGGGCCTGGTGACAAGCCGTTTTGTGCGCGTGGTATCCTCGCAGTTCCTCAATCACGGGACCAACCATGACCCTCGCTCCCCTCGCGCTGCTCCTCGCCGCATGCACCTACCACCCGGAGCCTTCGCTGCAAATGGAGGAGGGGGTCAGGGTGCTCCGCCTCGTCGGGACCCCCTACGAGATGGGGCAGCAGCACGGCGAGCTGATGCGCGAGGACCTGCTCGCGGGGGCAGAGTGGATCGACGAGAGCGGTATGGGCGCCCTGGTGGGGCTGGCGGACTACTACGGGCTCCTCGACGAGGCCCGCGCCAACTCCTTCCCCAGCGTGGTGGAGGAGTGCCAGGGGCTGGTGGACGGGGTCGGCGACGAGGAGGCATGGACCCTGGACAAGTGCCTGATCCTCGCCTACGGCGACCCGATCCTGGAGTCCCTCTCGCACCAGCTCCCAGGGTGCTCGCAATTCGTGGCCAAGGGCAGCGCCACCGCGGACGGGGGCGTGGTCCACGGGCGCAACCTGGACTGGGACGAGGTCTCCTATATGATCGAGCGCCCTACCGTCATCGTGCGCCACCCCGAGGGGGGCATCCCCTGGGTGGCGTGGGGCTTCCCGGGCAACATCTCTCCCTACTCAGGGATGAACGCCGAGGGACTGGTGGTGGCCTCCAACGAGGCCAACGGCGTCACAGCGCCGGACGGCGCGGGCAGGGCGCACACCCAGATGTCCCGAGAGCTGCTGATGACGGTGGAGACCGTCGCAGACGCCGACGCCTTCCTCTTCGCGCAGGACCACGTCTCTGCAGAGACCCTGGTGATCTCGGACGCCACGGGGGACGCGGGGGTGTTTGAGATGGCGGTGGACGGGATGGCCCGCCGGTCGATGGCGAATGACGTGGTGTGGGCGACCAACCATTTCGTCGACCCGGTCACCGCGCCGCTCCACGTCGAGGTGACAGAAGAAGACAACACCGTCAGCCGCTTCATGCGCCTGGAGCAGCTCCTCACCGAGGGAGACCTGCGAGGGCGCATCGACTTGCAGACCACCATCCATGAGGTGCTGCGCGACACCACGAACCCGGTGACCGGAGTGACCCACCCCGCCGATCTCTTCGATGGCGGCGGCACCCTAGCGAACAACGGCGCCATCCACTCGCTGGTGTTCCTGCCACAGGAGCGGCTGCTGTACGGGGCGGTCGGCGGCATCCCCGTGCCACAGAACGCCTTCATCGGCTTCGACGTGGCGGCGCTGGTGAGCGGAGCTGGGCCCTCGCGCGCGCCGTTGCCAGTGGTGGAGTAGGCGCAAGGGGGATAACGGCCCGAGACCGGAGGAGTCCTTGAGCCCAAAGTCCGTCCTCTTTCTCGGCAGCCTCAGCCTCGGCCTCGCGCTGGACCAGCTCAGCAAGTGGTGGATCTACACCCACCTGGCGTATGGATCCGGTGAGGTGGAGGTCATCCCCAGGTGGTTCTCGCTCGTTCACGCGCAGAACCCCGGCGCCGTCTTCGGGTCGTTCGGCGACTCGTCCTTTCGGGTGCCGCTGTTCCTGGGGTTTACCGTGATCGCGGTGGGGATCATCGGGAGGCTGTGGTGGCAGCTCCCCAAGGATCGCTACTATTTGCCGATGACCTACGGGCTGATTCTCTCCGGGGCGCTGGGCAACGCCATCGACCGGATCCACAAGCGCACCGTAACCGACTTCCTGCTGGTGCAGGGTGACGTTCCAGGCCTGCGCGAGACCCTGGTGGACTGGTTCGGGACCTACCGCTGGCCGGCCTTCAACGTGGCCGACATGGCCCTGGTGGGGGGCGTCGGGCTGTACCTGCTGTGGGAGCTGATCCTGGAGCGCCCCGCCAAGGATAAGGGCTGATGGCCGGGCACCCCTCGCTACAGGGCCCGTCCCTCACCGGGCCAAAGGCATGGGTTTTCTTCGGGGTCTTCGGCAGCAGCGTGCTGCTCGACCAGCTCACCAAGTGGTGGGTGGTGAGCAACATCGCGCTGTACCGAGGTGAGGTCCCCATCATCCCGGGCTTCCTGTCGTTCATTCAGGCGCAGAACCCGGGGGCCGCCTTCTCGATGCTGCGCGATTTCGAGTACCGCATCTGGCTGTTCATCGCCTTCGGGCTGATCGCGGCGGGGGTGATCCTGGACCTGTGGCGGAGGCTGCCCAAAGAGGACGTGACCAGCGCCCTGTCGCTGGGCCTGATCCTCGGGGGAGCGGTCGGAAACCTGATCGACCGGGTCCACAAGCAGACCGTGACGGACTTCGTGCGGATGTACACCGACCACCCGCCCCTGCGCGCCTGGCTGGTGGACCATTTCGGCACCGCAGAGTGGCCCACCTACAACGTGGCCGACATGTCCCTGCTGTTTGGGGTGGGGCTGTTCCTGATGCACTACCTCTTCCTTGAGGACAAGGGCGCGGACGCCTAGGCCGTGCACCCAGTCCTCCTCTACCTGGGCGACTGGCCGATCCACGCCTACGGGGTGATGGGCGCGGTGGCTTTCACGCTGATCGCGGGGATGACCCTGGGCCGGGCGCGGCGCGAGGGGCTGGAGCCGGACCGGCTGGTGGACGTGATGTTCTGGACCAGCGTGGCGGGCCTGGTGGGCGCGCGGGGGCTGTACGTCTGGGCCAACCCCGAGGCCTTCCCGACCTGGACCTCGTGGCTGCACCTGCGCTCAGGGGGGCTAGTGTTCTACGGAGCCCTCTTCACCGGGCTCCCGGCCGCGCTCAGCCTGATGCGGCAGTACCACTTGCCGGTGCTCCGCACCGCGGACCTGTTCGCCACCGCGCTGCCCCTGGGCCACGCGCTCTCGCGTGTGGGCTGCTTCCTAGCAGGCTGCTGCTATGGCGCTCCCACCGACCTTCCGTGGGGTGTCAGCTACCATCATCCCCTCTCCCCCGCTCCCCACGGGGTGCCGGTTCACCCCACCCAGCTCTACGCTGTGGCCTACCTGGTAGCGATCGGGGTTGTAGTCAACGCGACCTGGTACAGGCGGCGCTTCGACGGACAGGTCCTCCTGACCTACCTCTTGCTCTACAGCGCGGCCCGTTCCCTCAACGAGCTCGTGCGCGGGGATGCCGAGCGGGGCTTCGTGGGGGTCCGCTGGCTGGGCGAGCTGATCTCCACCTCGCAGGCCCTGTCGGCGCTGCTGGCGGTGCTCTGCCTGGTGGCTTGGCGCTGGCTGGGACAACGCGCCCGCTAGCCCCGCCGCGACGACCGGCGCACCGAGGGCACTCCCCCGGAGCCCCCAAAAAGAAGACCCCCCGGGGAGCGGTGAAGCTCCACCCGGGGGGTCTAGAATGAATGCCGGCGATGACCTACTCTCCCACAGAGAAA
>JAFGVK010000237.1 GCA_016938035.1 Deltaproteobacteria bacterium
GGGGCGAGGGGGCTGACGTCGTCGCGGGAGTCGTCGCAGTCGCCGTCACAGGCAGCGACCCCGTCGCCGTCCGCGTCCGCCTCCTCGTCGGGGAGCTCGCTGGCGTCGCAGTCGTTGATGAGGCCGTCGCACAGCTCGGGGGCGCCGGGGTAGATCGTGTCGTCCGCGTCGTCGCAGTCGGTGGGCTCCGCGGCGAAGCCCTCTGGCCGCTCGCAAGACTCGCGGGTGTAGCTCGCGCCGGGGGCCCCGTCGCCGTCCGCGTCCCCATACCAAGTGCTGGGGTCGATGGGGTCGTCGTCCACGTCGCCGTCGCAGTTGTCGTCGATGGCGTTGCAGGTCTCGTCCGCCTCCGGGTGGACCCGCTCGTCCCCGTCGTCGCAGTCCTGGCTGTTGTAGGTGTAGCCCTCGGGCGCCTCGCACTGAACCAGCGCCTCCGCGGGGTTGCCATAGCCGTCGCCGTCGTCGTCCAAGAACCAGTTGTCGGCGTCCACCGCCTCCTCGTCGATCGCAGCGTCGCAGTCGTTGTCCGCCCCGTCGCACACCTCGCGGGCCACGGGGTTGACCTGCGGATCCGAGTCGTCGCAGTCGCCGTCGTCGGCCAGGTAGCCCTCCGGCTCCAGGCAGGCGTCCACCGTGTTTGCCGGGTCACCGAAGCCGTCGCCGTCCTGGTCCGCGTACCAGGGCACCGCGTCGATCGCGTCCGCCTCGTCGACCGTGCCGTCGCAGTCGTTGTCGATCAGGTCGCAGACCTCGTCCGCGGCGGGGTGGATGGAGTCGTCGTTGTCGCGGCAGTCCTGGCAGGCGGGGTAGCCGTCGCCGTCCTGATCCTGGTAGCCCACCGAGCCGTCGCAGTTGTAGTCGGAGGGATCGGCGCAGTCGCTCTCGGTGGCGCCGGGGTGGAAGCGGTCGTCGTGATCGTCGCAGTCGCCGGTGCGCGACACGTAGCCAGCGGGGACCTCGCACGCGAGCAGGCCCTCGCCCTCCGCCCCGAAGCCGTCCTGGTCCACGTCGGGCCACCAGGTGAAGGCGTCCGTGGCCTCCTCGTCGATCGCCTCGTCACAGTCGTTGTCCAGCCCGTCGCAGAGCTCGTCGGCGTCGGGGTGGACCAGGGGGTTGGCGTCATCGCAGTCGTCCTCAGCCAGGTAGCCGTCGGCGTCGTTGTCGAGGGGGGTCGGCTTGTCGACCTGTGCGCGGCAGCCCAGGGCGAAGGAGAGGGCGATGAGGATCGAGGCGCGCATAGGGACTCCTGGCGTAGAAGGTGAGGATACCACGTCAGGCCTCGGTCCGCCCGGCCCGGTGTAGGCCCCTCAGCGGCCGCTGGAGAGCAGCGAGGGCGCCGCGAGGGCGATGGGGTGGGCCTTCCCGTCGAGGAGGGCGAGGTAGCCGCGGCGCAGCGCCCACGCCGCCGCAGGACCGGCCGGATCACCCCCCGTCAGGATCGCCTCGGCCTGCGCAGGTGAGAGGTGGAGCAGGGCGCGCCGACCGCCCCTGGTGTCGAGGAGGGTCCAGGGGGAGGGGCCGCTCAGGCGGAGGGTGGGAGGGGTGGGGGCCAGCCAGGCCTCACGCCACCGCTGCACCGCGTCCGCCAGCTCTACCTGCAGCTCGGGCAGGGCCAGGGAGGCGGAGGGGATCTCTCCCTCAAACCAATAGGCGAGGCGATCGAGGTCCGCGTGCGGGGGGAAGACCTCGCGGTAGCCGGGCCTGGGGCGCAGGTTCGCGATGCCCCAGGCCTCCGCCTCGTCCACCCAGGTCGAGAAGCGCTCCAGGGCGATGGGGCCCAGCCCTACCGGGGGGGTGAGGTGCTCGATCAGCGGGAAGAGGGCGAGCTGATCGCGGTAGTGGGCCGCTGCGTCGCCCGGGACGCCGAACAGCAGGTTCCACTTGGGGTCGAGGCCGGCGACCCGGCAGGCCCGCAGGGTGCGGAGGGCGGAGCCGGCGGTGCTCCCCTTGCGCATCAGGCGCAGCAGGGGGGTCGAGAGCGCCTCGATGCCTGGCTGTACCGAGCGCACCCCCGCCCGGTAGAGCGCCGCCGCCCGCGCGGGGGTGAGGTCTGGCCGCACCTCGTAGAACAGCTCTACCTCGCGCAGGGTCGCCAGGGCAGGGAGCAGCTCCTGGTGGGCGCGGCGGGGGAGGGTGTTGTCCGCCATGGAGATCCTGCGCACCGGGGCGGTGTCGGTGAGCGTTCGCAGCTCCTCCACCACCTTGCCGGGGGACTTCTCTCTGCTGGTGAGCCCGGTGCCCACCAGCCCGCAGAAGCGGCAGGTGCCCCACCAGCAGCCCCTGCTCCCCTCGTAGACCAGCCAGGGCGGGGACGCATCGGGGAGGCTCGCGGCGCGCTGCGCGAAGAACTCGGAGAGGTCGGGCGCGGGCAGCGCGTCCAGATCCTGTACCAGCGGCGGCGAGAGCACCCGCTCCGGGTGGGGGAGGCTCAGGCGCGCCAGCAGGGCGGGGAAGGCCTCGTCGGCCTCGCCAGAGACCACCAGATCGGGCACCTCCGGCGAGAGGCTGGCGAGCCCCTGAGCCATGGGGCCGTCGGTGTTCCTGCCCCCCAGCAGGGTGAAGACCTGGGGAGCCCTGCGCTTGACCC
This sequence comes from Deltaproteobacteria bacterium, assembly GCA_016938035.1. Taxonomy (GTDB): domain Bacteria; phylum Myxococcota_A; class UBA796; order UBA796; genus JAFGVK01. Next base: position 2,588 of record JAFGVK010000237.1, read on the forward strand.
CGGTGAGCAGGGCCATCGCGGCGTTGGTCTGGTCGTAGGTGGTGGTGGCGCCCACCACCGAGAAGCCGGCGGTGGCGATCGCCTCGGAGAGCTCCTCCACCAGGGCGGTGGCCTCCGCCTCGGCGCGCTCAAGCGCCGCGAGGGGGTAGGCGGGGAGCCTGTAACCGTCCGCCACCGCGGCCTCGCGCCGGAGCATCTGCGCCCAGACCTCTAGCAGGGCGAGGAAGGCGGGGGTGTGGAGCGCGTCCTGGCCCCACAGGGCCCGGGCGAACAGGCGCTCGGTGAGGAACCAGTCCAGGGGGGCGTCGCAGAGGCCGGCGTAGACCTCCTCTCCGAGCCTGGCCGCCAGCAGCAGGTTGGCGTACAGCACCCGCACGTCGTGGCCCGCGGCGCGGGCGGTGGCCTGGATCGCGTGGACCCCCAGCGCGGGCCGGTCCGCGTGGGCCCCAGGGGGCACCAGCAGCAGCACCTCGCCCGGGGGGAGGGAGATCAGCGGGTCACCCACCACAGGTGAGGGGGCAGCATCACCCCGACGTGGGCGGTGCGGATGTGCCCCTCCTCGTCCACGATCACCGTGGTGGGCAGGGTCGAGGCGCCATAGGCCGCCACCGTGGCCTTGTCGCCCAGCAGGATCGGGTACGCGATCCCCATGCTCTTCTGTGCGCTCCTGAGCTGGGCGCGGGACCCGTCCACCGCGATGCCCAGCACCGGCACCTCGGGGTGGCGCTGGGCGAAGCGCGAGAAGGTGGGGATCTCGGCCCGGCAGGGACCGCACCAGGTGGCCCAGAAGTTGAGCACCACCACCTGGCCCCGGAAGTCCTCCAGCCGCACGGTCTTGCCGTTCAGGTCCTGCAGGACGAAGGAGGGCGCCACCTCGGGGAGATCGGGGGCTCTGAGCCAGCCCACCACCGGGAGGGCCAGCGAGAACAGCACCGCGCCGATCAGCAGGTCGCGCACCAGCTTGGCGGCCCAGTGGCGGCGGATCGAGCCCCAGGCGCTGGGGGCGGGGGACTCGGCGGGGGATGGGTCGGTCATGGGGCCTCCGCGCCGCAGCGGCTGATGGTGCGCCGGCGCATGACGCTGCTCCTATTCGGTCCTGGCGCGAACTTCCGCTGTGAGGATGACAGCCGGTAGGGAAGCGGACGACAATGCGGACCGACGGAGGCTCCCATGACTCGAGAAGATCGCGCCCACCTCGCGGCGCAGCTCGCAACGTCCGCGCACATCGCCCAGCTCACGGCCCAGCTCCGCGGAGAGCGGCTCCCCATCGATCAGGCGGTGCACCTGGCCCTGCAGACCTGGCACACCGCGGCGGAGGCGCTGGAGGCAGGGGCGCCCAGGGCGCCGCGCGCCGCGCCCCCCGAGGCCGAGGCGCTGGACGTGGGGGCCACGGTGGGGGAGCGCTACCGCATCACCAGCGTGCTGTCCCGGGGGCGCTCTTACGAGGCAGAGGACGCGCACAGCGAGCGGAGGGTGGTGCTGATCGTGCTCCCCGAGTTGGGTGACGAGCGGGGCAGAGACGTGGTGGAGCTGATCCGCAGCGAGGCGATCGGCGCCGGACGGGGGGATCACCCCAACGTGGCGCGCATCCTGAGCACCGGGCTGCTGGACCTCACCCCGTGGCTGGCGCTGGAGCAGCACCGCGGCCACTCCATCCGGCACCGCATGGTCGGCAAGCCCTTTTCGCGCGCCGAAGCCTTCGAGGTTGTGCTCCAGCTCGCGGCGGGGGTGCAGGCCATCCACGAGGCCGGGGTGATCCACGGGGATCTGTGCCCTGAGGTGGTGATCCTCGAGGGCAACACCCCCAAGATCCTCGGCTTCTGGAGCGCGCTGTTGGCGCCCTGGCTTGGGCGCTCGGGCCGCAGCGCGAACAGGCGCTATCAGGCACCGGAGCAGCTCCGCGCCGGGGTGATCGACACCCGCACCGACCTGTACTCCCTCGGGGTGATCGCCTGGGAGCTGCTGGTGGGCAGGCCGCCCGTCCCCCCCGCGGTGCGGGGCGCCCTGGCCCACGCGCAGGCGCTCCCCGAGGAGCTCCCCGCGGCGGTGGGGAAGGTGCTGCTGAAGATGTTGGCGGAGGAACCCGATCAGCGCTTCCAATGGGCGCGTGATTTCGAAGAGGCGATGCGTCAGTCCTGGGACCCCTGGAGCGCGTGATGACACTGGAGTGGGTGGGCTCCGACGGCCCGTGTGTGTTGATTCCTCAGGACGCCAGTCCCGCCTGGGGAGGGATCTGGGTGGACGGACCTGGGCCCCGCGCCGACGCGACGACCCTGCCGGACGGCCGGGTTGTGTGGGAGGACGTGGGCCAGGGCGGCACCTCCGACTATCAGCGCGCCTGCGACGCCCTCGATGACGAGCCCCCCGGTCTGGTGGGGCGGGTGGGGGCGGCGCTGGTGCTGGACAGCACCGGGCTGCAGGTGGCCTGGTGGCCCACTGCGCGGGGCGGCTGGGTGGTGATCTGGGAGTACGCCGAGTCCGAGGAGGAGGCGGAGGCCGCGCTGCGCGGCGCCGCTCCGGGTGAGGCAGCGCCGGCGGGGCGCTGGTCCCTCCCTGAGGGCGGCGCCCTGCTGATGCCCGCCACCGAGCTCCCGGGTGACGAGGATGCGGAGGGGATCGCGGTGCCCCTCCCGGCCGGGACCTACGAGGTGTTCGCCGGGGAATTGGCTCCCGACGCGTTTACCATGCTTCGGTTGGTGCGGCTGGAGCGGGTAGCCGGATAGACTGCCTCCTGATCGGAGGTCTACATGCGTGTCCTGTCCTGGCTCCCCCTGTTCGGCTTGCTCGTCGCCTGTGGTGGAAAGGAGACGGGTGATACCGACACGGACACCGACACGGACACCGACACCGACACGGACACCGACACGGACACCGACACGGACACCGACACGGACACCGACACGGACACCGACAC
>JAFGVK010000037.1 GCA_016938035.1 Deltaproteobacteria bacterium
CCGGGCCGGCGGGGCGCCCCCACCGCCCGCCCCGGGGCCGGGGGGCCCCCCCCCCCCAACGGTGCCGACGGGATCGGCCTCTATCCTCATCAAACGCCCGAATGTGCTACCCTCAAGGTGCGGCTGCCCCGCCGCGAGGAGAGACGACTGCGGCTGCCCCGCCGCGAGGAGAGACGACATGACCCACTTCTCCCTCAACCTCCCCGACGTGCTCCACGCTGCCCTCGCCCGCAAAGCGGCGGAGGAGGGCGTGCCAATCGACTGGCTGGCGGTGCAGATCCTCGCCAAGGCGGTGGCGATCGAGCAGCTCGCCCCTGCGCACCCCTGCATCGAGCGCCGGCTCACCCCCTGCCCAGACGGGGTCGCAGAGGCCGCGTTGGCCCGTCTGATCAGCGTGCTGTCGAGCTGACACCGGGTCCAAGCCCACAGGTTCGGGGCGCGCGGGTTCGCCGCCCCAGAGGGCTAGGTCCGCCATGACGTGAAGAGGGCTGCGCAGGTCCCTCGCCGCCGGCGCGCCACCGAGCCTCTCGGCTTGGCTTTGGAAACAGCACGCCCGAGGCCCCCTGGGGTCGAGCCCGCAGGATCCCTCCTCGGTCCCCCTGGCGGCTCCTACCCCGTCCAGACCGTCAGCCCGAAAAATCCTGTCGGGCCGAGCTGGCGCCGCCCCCCTGTCGGCGGCCGTCAGCCCGGTCTGTGGAGACCCACGCGATCCGGAGTATCACCCACAAGGTCTGCCCGTCTGGGCCTGTGGGAGAGGCGCGCCGCCCTCTGGCCATCCCTCCTTGAGCCCCTCGTAAACACCCCGTGATCTCCCCGCCAAGGCCCCGGAGCCGCTGGCTCACCTCCTCGGGGCAGGCGATCTCTGAGGCCCTCGTAAGAGCGTCCCACCGCTGCGCTGCCTCTCCCAGAGCAAGGATACGTCCGCAGCACGTGACGACGAAACTCGGCGTTCTCCCCCAGCGTCGGGGGCCTTTCCACCCGCAGAGGGGGTTCATACGCGTGGCTCAAGGCTCAATCGTCGAGCGGGACCCATCTCGAGAGCGCCAGCCACTGGACCTGGCCTTGGTGTCCGCGGCCCGGCTCACCACCCGATCCGCCGACAGGCCTCCCGCGCCTGATGCAGCGCCTTGTCCAGCGTCTCCTCGGAGATCGGCAGGCCCGCGAGGGTCAGGCCCCGGTCGTCCACCTCCAGCTCCCCGAGCTGGTTCAGCTCCAGCAGCACCGCGCGCACCTCGTCGTGGAGCAGCGCCCGCACCAGGTGGGGGTTCCACGCCTTGATCACGAAGGCCGCGTCGAAGCGCGGGTGCCCCACCTGGATGTCCTGTCCCACGCTCCAGTACCCGTCTGGCGCGCGCTGTGGGGTGAGGCGCAGGCCCGTGGAGCGGTGGGCGACAAAGGCGAGGAACAGCTGCGCCGCGTAGCCGTCTCCCTGGCGCTCCACCGTCACCAGCACCTGACGCTCCCGGAACACCCCCTCCACCGCCGGCAGCCACCCCTCCACCGCCAGGTCATACCGGTCGGCGAGGGCCTGCATCACCGGCCCCGCGTGGGCCAGACCGGCCGGCACGGGCACGCTCGACCGCGCCGCCTCCAGGGCCGAGGCCAGCCCCATCATGGCGTCCACCAGGGCCAGCAGCCTAGCCGCGCTCGCCTCTGGCGACCGGAGGTTCACCCGGACCTCTGAGTCGGTCAGCTCCACCTCGGGCCAGCGCTGGGTGAGCTCGCGCAGGCGCACCTTCACCTCGGGGGTGAGCAGCGCCCTCACCGCGACTTCTTCGTCGGCGTGGACGTGAAACTCGCGGTCCAGCAGCGCGTCGCCGCTCTCCTGCTCCGGCGAGCGGGACCTGTGGAACCACCTGCCCTGGCGCCCGCGCTGGTGGATGTAGAGCCCCAGCCCCAGCGGGCGGAGCAGGTCCAGCACCCCCCTGAACTGCGTGGCGCTCTCGGCCCCGTAGCCGATCATCACCCTGCCGATCCAGATCCGCCGCCCCGCTAGGCGGCCGTGGAGCGACAGCCCCCTGGTGTCCGCGGTGAGCTGGAGGCGACGCGCCACCTCCCTGTAGCTGCCCGCCACCGCGAGCTGGCGATAGCCGCGGTGCAGGGCCAGGTACAGCGCCGCGACCGTGAGGGCCACGCCGCTGAGGAGGCACAGGATGGGGAGCACTGCGTCCATGGGCTAGAAGGCGAGCACCACGCCCGCGGTGACCTCGGTCAGCATCCCCGACTCCGCCACCTCGCGCTGGATGAGGTCCCAGTCCTTGCCCTGCCAGTACCCAAGCGCCAAACTTCCGGTCAGACCAAAGTTATCGCTCATGTAGTAGTCGAAGCCCCCGCGCCCCCTGGGGCCCACCGTCCAAGAGGACTGCCCCGCCGGGTTGACGTAGTAGAGGGCAAAGGAGACATCCGCCCCCAGCCACGGCCGGAGGTCCGCGTCCGAGAGCTGGTACAGCGCGCCCACGTTCCAGGGGAAGATCGAGTTCCACTCGGTGGGGCTCCCGTTCTGCAGGCCGGGGGGCAGGTCTCGCTCCACCGCGTAGCTGCTGGCGCCGAGCACCAGCTTGACCCCGCCGCCCACCGAGAGGCCCAGCTCTGCCCCGCCGCTCAGGTAGCCGAAGACCTGATAGGGGGCGTAGCCCGCCCGCAGGGCGAGGGTGACCCCGCCGCTGTCCGAGGCGGGCTTGTCCACCCGGGCAGAGGAGCGCGTCGACGAGGACCTGCTGCTCGACCCGCGCGAGGGGGCCGCAGAGCGGGGGGCGGGCTTCCGGCTGGAGGGGCCGCTGTCGAGGGAGTCGAGGTTGCGGGGACGCGAGGGCGCCACGACCTCCTCCTCCTCGTCGAGGGCGTTGAAATCGAAATCATCCTCCACGACCCGCTCCATCACCGGGGCTGCGGGGCGACCGAACTGGATGTCCTCGGCGCTGTCCACCTGGATCTGGCCTGCGGCGGAGCCGAAGGAGATCATCGAGGGGTCGAAGTCATCGGTAATAGCGGGCTGCCGAGCGGCGCGGGCAGCCTCCTCGTCCGCCCTGCGGCGGGCCGCGGCGGCGTCGGCCTGCCGGCGCTCGTCTTCAGCGCGGCGGCGTGCCTCGTCCTCGGCGCGGCGGCGTGCCTCTGCCTCCGCCTGCATCCTGGCCTGCTCCGCGGCGCGCAGCCGGGCCTCTTCCTCTGCGCGGCGCTGCGCCTCGGCCCGGCGGGCCTCCTCCTCGGCCAGGAGCCTGCGGCGATCCTCCTCGGCGCGGGCCGCCGCGGCCCTGCGGGCCGCCTCTGCCTCCTCCGCCGCGGCCTGGGCAGGATCCCAATCTGCCACCTCCGCGCCGCCCACAAAGTCGAACTCGTCGTCCACCAGCGCCGAGGGGTCAAAGGAGATCTCCTCCTCCTCCTCCCGCGCCGCCTGCCCCGGCGCCTTGCCGGTGACGATCTCGAACACCGCCTTGCTCACCCCCGCCGCCACGGCCTCGGGGGCGGCGGACATCGGGAAGGACTGGCGGCGCACGATCCGCCCGCTGCCCACGTCACAGAGCACCAGCTCGACCGTGAATTGGGTGGTGGTGGTGGAGAGGCTCCCGGTGACCAGGTACTGCGCCCCCACCGCGCGGCCGATCCCCGACAGGCAGGAGGCGTTGCCCAGGCACGAGGCGGTGAGGCTCCCCGGCCTGCTGTCCAGCTCCTGCGCCCCGTCGTACTCTGGGCGGAAATCCAGCTCCGACGTGATCAGGGAGGTCACGTTGGAGATCTCCATGTCGTTCGCGCCCTTGGAGATCAGCGGCGCCACCGCCACGGTCCCGCCGGCCCAGGCTGCCCCTGAGACCAGGAGCGTGGCGAAGGGGAGAAGTCGTGAGAGGAGCTTGGTGGTGGGCTCCATTCCTGCCTCCGGGGGGTCTCGTGTCTGGACGTCGCGAATTCTGCCGCGCCATGTGAACGGAGGGCAGAGGCTCACGCTTACGTCCTGTTATCCCGTTGGCACACCTTCTGGTGAATGCCTACCACCCCTTGACGAGGAGGCCCCATGACCGCGCCGATCCCCCGCGCCCTCGCGCTCGGACTGGCCGCGGGCGCCGCCGTGGGCCTCGCCGAGGCGCTGGGGGTGGCCTCCCACGGGGGGCTCTACCCCTCTCTGCCCGCTCAGGCCCTGCTCGCCGGGGCGGGTGCGGCTACCGGCGCCGCCCTGGGCGTGGCGGGCGCGGGGGCGGTCCGGCTGATCGGCTGCGAGCACGGCGCCACCGCGGCGCTGGGGGGAGGGATGGCGCCGGTGCTCGCCTCGCTCGGCGTCTGGTGGGCCTCAGATCCGCCGCCCTTCACCGCCCCCTCGCCCCTCCAGGGGGCGTGGTGGGCGCTGGGCCTGTTTGGGATCGCGCTCCCCTCGCTGCTGATCCTCGGGACGGACCACATGGGGCGCCGGGCTCGCTGGGGGGTGGTCGGGGCCCTGGGGATCGCCGCGGCCTGGACCGGGTGGTCGCAGGGCGGCACGTCCCTGGGAGATCCCCCGGTCAGCGCCTCCCCCCTCGCCCCCAACCTGCTGCTGATCACGGTGGACACCACCAGGGCCGACCGGCTGATGGCCCTGGGCGACACCCCCTCCTTCGACCGCCTCGCGCGGGAGGGGGTCCGCTTTGATCTGGCGATCTCCCAGATCCCGGTCACCGGCCCCAGCCACACCACCATCCTCTCGGGGGTGCCCCCCTGGGAGCACGGGATGCTGCTCAACGGCACCCCGATCCCGGCCCAGCTCCAGCTGCTCCCGGAGGGCCTGCGGCAGCGGGGCTACGCCACCGGCGCCTTCGTCTCCGGCTATGTACTCAACGGAAACCTTGGCTTTCAGCGTGGCTTTCAGGTCTACGACGACGATTTCTCGTCCCTCCCCGGCATGGGGAGGATCCTCGCCGGCAGGCTCTGGGAGATGGGGCGCCGCGCCCAGGACGCGGATCACCTGCTCCAGCGGCGCGGCGACCTCACCACCGACAGGGCGCTGGCCTGGCTGCGCGACCAGCGCGGGCCGTGGTTCGCCTGGGTCCACCTCTTTGACCCCCACGGCCCCTACACACCGCCCCCCCCTTGGGACGAGCGCTACTACCAGGGCCGCGATCCGCACGACCCCAACAACCGGTCGATGGAGGACGTGCGCGGGGTAGCGCCCTACATGCAGGAGGCGCTGCGGGGGATCACCGACGTGGACTACGTCAGGGCCCGCTATGACGGGGAGCTGGCCTGGACCGACACCCAGGTGGGTGCGCTGCTCGACTGGCTCGACGCCACCGGGCAGACCGAAGACACGATGGTCGTGCTGGTGGGCGACCACGGGGAGGGGTTGGGGGAGCACGGCGAGTGGTTCAACCACGGCGACGCCCTCTGGGACCAGGACCTCCACGTGCCCCTCGCGATGCGGCTCCCCGACGCACTCCCCGCGGGCAGGGTGATCCCCACCCCGGTGGAGCTGACCGACGTGGCCCCCACCATCGCGGACTACCTCTCCCTCGATCTGCAGCGCGCCACCGGCATCAGCCTGCGGATCGGGATCGACGGCGAGCGCCTCCCCCGCCGGACCGCCCGGTCGATCTGCCTCGACCGCGCCGCCAACCGGGCCGCGAGGGCGCTGGAGCCCGACCTGCCGCCCCGCTGGCGGATGGCCTCGTCTCGCGGGCTCCGCGAGCGGGTGGTGGTGAGGGAGGCCGAGGGCTTCGCCGACCAGACCGAGGTCTGGCGCGACGATCCCCCCGACGAGGCCCTGTGGGAGGCGCTCCGCGCCGACGCGCGCGCCCTGCTCGCCACCCAGGCCCAGGGCGAGACCTCCACCAGCGCGGGGGACAGGGACCTGCTGGAGGCGCTCGGCTATGTCGAGCCCTGACGGGAGCCGCGGTGGTCTTCGCTGAGGGGGCCCTCAAGGACCTGTACCGCCTCTGGGCGTGGGGCCCCTGGCGGGCCTCCCTCGGCGTGCTCCCCGCAGGGAACGAGGTGCGGGCGAACCGCCAGCTCGGGCGCCTCGCCGCGGCCGCGCTCCCGGCGCAGCGCGCGGCGCTCCGGGCCACGCTCGCTGGGGCGCTGGGAGCGCGCCCCGAGCTGGACGCGGTGGTGACGCAGCTCTTTGAGACCCATTTCGCCAACCAGTACGTGGGCCTCTCCTTCCAGCGGATGACCCTGGAGACCGCCCCCCGCTACCTGCACCTGACCGGCAGGGAGCACCTGGATCAGGCCCTGCGCGCCGGGCGGGGCGTGATCCTCGCTCACCCCCACCTGGGCCTGCCGCAGCTGCCCCTCCACCTGCTGGGGCTGGAGGGCTACCCGGTGCACCAGGTGGGAGGCGGCGCCCCGGCCCAGGCCCTGAGCGCCCTGGGCACGGTCGCCGCCCGCACCCGCAGGAGGCTGGAGGGGGGGCTGGCGGCGACCCTCCACGATGGCACCGGCTTCGTCCGCCCGGTGGTGAGGGCCCTGGAGCGGGGCGAGGTGGTGCTCACCGCATGCGACGGCACAGGGGGCGGCCAGGAGCTGGGGCGGCGCGAGGTGTGCCAGGTGCTAGGCCGGAGGATGCGCCTCCCGGTGTTCAGCGCGTGGCTCGCCGAGCACACTGGGGCCGCGGTGCTGCCGCTCCACTGCTACAGGGCGGGCCCCCTCTATCAGGCCGACGTCTCCCCTCCCCTCGCGCCGGAGGACCTCACCGCCCAGCTCGCGACCCTGCTGGACGGGTGGCTGCGCGCGCACCCAGGGGAGTGGCACTTCTGGGACCAGTGGCGCCCTGGCAGCCTGCTCGACGGCTAGGCCGACACAGGCCAGCTGCTAGCTCGCGCTAGCCTCAGTCCCAGCGGCACCGGTCCATCAGCCGGACAGTCTCTCAGGAAGCGCTTCATCATTCCAAAGGAATCACCGAATGAAGTCGCTCGTCGAATCCTCCAGACCGCAGACGGGCGCCGAGTCGCCAGGCATGTCGGCGCGTTACCACAATTCCACAGGGAGGAAGTCCACTTTTGTACGCTACGAGGGGAGAAACAAGGACCCGCGTCGAGAGGCCAGCGGATCGGCGCCGTCCCAGCGGAAGGAGCGCCCTGGAGCGGCGCTACGTCAGCCAGCGCCCAACGGGAGATTTCGCCCGTAGCGTCCGCCTGTGGTGGTCACACGCTCCGGCACGCGCCCTCCTCCGGGACCGGACCTCGCCTGTCGGCGCCCACGGACAGGCAGGAAGCCAGGTTCAAGCTAACCAAATTGTGAAACCACCGGCTTGTCCGAGGCTCGCCGTGACCCAACACCCGGCGCGGAGAGCGAGGCACGCGCCGATTAGGCTGGGTGGTTCTTATTCGCACTCGGCCGCGACGCTCCACGGCCGTGGCGGGGGCTGAAAGGGCCTGCTGTGCCCGAGCCGGGCGGTCACGATGATCGCGATGTCGTCCACAGCGAAGGATTCGCCAGCCGAGTCGACGGCTATCGAACGCAGGAGACGGACACATGGGCCGGATCTCCTGACAGGACCTCCCGTCTGAGCGCACCACGCCGTGGGTCCACCCGCTCGCCCGAGGCGCGGCATGCCCCACGCGCCAGGCGCCGAGCGCGAGCCATGCGTCGAGATCGTCGTTTGTTCGTGTTGCCCCCCTGGCGCGAGGCTCCCCGGGCGTGGCGCGGCGGCAAGGAGCTGCTGAGCCCGAGCCGATCCGTCGCGAGGATCGCGACGGCGTTCATCGCGCAGGACCCGGCCTGGTACTCGACGGCTGTCGTGAGCAGGGGGCGACCCCCTCGAGCGGGCGTATTGGCGGACGGACCTCACGCGAGGGGCTCGCTCCGGATCCCCCGTTCGACGCGCTAGCGATCCGCGCCCCCGGTCCCCGGAGCGAAGCGCCCGTCGTAGATCAGACCGAAGGACAGCATCAGCGGGAGCGGCACCCCGATGTTGCCGGCCCCGGCGAGCGGGAGCCACAGCCCCCCCTGGGCCTCAACCTTGAGGGGCCGCGTCCCCAGCCGCGCCACCACCGCGGCCTCGCCCAGCGTCCAGGTAGCCGTGTTCCCCGCGTCGTCGGACCGCTCGTCGTGGGTAAAGTGGTAGACAACAGGCCGCAGCGCGATCCCCACCGCGCCGTAGGGCACCTCCAGGCCCCCATCCAGCTGCACCGCGGTGCGGAGGCCGGTGCCTGAGAAGCGGGTCGTGCCCCCCGACTCGGTGGACAGGGTCCCCACCGCGGGGGCCAGCCCCACCTCGCCGCTCAGGGACCAGCGCCAGCCCACCTCCTCACCGGTCGCGCCGTACAGCCCCAGCCCCAGGGCGCAGAGGTCGTACCTGGTGTCCTCGCCCCAGAAGTGCTGTCCCACCGCCCTCACCGCCACGTGGTCCGAGATCGCGCCGCTCCCGTGGAGCTCGGCCCCCTCCAGCCCCAGCTGCCCGGACAGGTGGAGGTCCCCCTCCTCCTCCAGCATCGCGACCTGGAAGGCGGCGGGCGCGTAGACCGGCGCGCAGCCACCGAGGCCTAGCGCAAGGACCGAGATCAGGACCGGCGCGCGCGTGCTCATGCTGAGAGTGTACCTCATTCCAGGTGCGCCGAGCAGCCATTCCGAGCGCTCCACCGCGCCGCCTCTGGGGGACGCGAGGCGCCGCCGCGCTCGTGGGTGGAGCCTCCGGGCCGCCCCCACCGGCGCGGGGCGGCCCCCCGAGGCTAGGGCCGCCCCCACCGGGCTACTTCAACCAGATCAGCGAGCGGTTGCCGTTGATGTCGATCTTCCAGCGGTTCCCAGGCTCGTCGAGATCGAAGGTCAGCAGCCACTGGTTCCCCTGGGCGGCGTAGGCGTCGCACAGCAGCCCCATGTGGCGCGAGACGGGGAGGGTGGAGCCGTCGTTGAGGGTGTGGACGTAGTCGCTCCACCAGCCGAAGCTGCCGTCGTTGAGGTCCGCGAAATCCTCGGCGCCCGCGTCATAGTTGTTGAAGCCGACCTTCCAGTCGGTGCCGCCCCCCGGGAGGTAGAATTCCCCAGGGGCGCCGTCGGTCCAGAGGCGCGAGTCGCGGATCGCGTGCCAGTAGTCCCAGTCCGAGGCGGCGCCCATCCGGCGCTGGTAATAAGCGCCGTCGGAGGCATAAGCGCCGGTCAGATCCACCCTGGTCACCTGGACCGCCGAGCTGTGGTAGAGGGCGTTGGTGAAGGCCCGGTCGAGGAAGGCCAGCTCGCGCTCGGCCGAGGGGACGGTCGCGTCCTGCAGGCTGCCGGCGAAGACGTGCTCTGAGGGGTTGGCGACCAGATCCACATAGTCCTGGTTGCTGAGGTCCCGCCAGTCCCCCGCCCAGGTCTTGCCGATCAGCGTCCATCCCCCGCCGTCGCGGTCCATGTCGCAGTAGAGGGGCAGAGCGGGGAGCGCGCCCTCGGCGTCGGGATCGATCAGGTAGACCCCGCTCGGCGTGCCCAGGCCCCGCACCGCGAGGTGCGCCGCGCAGGAGACCTGCACACAGTCCGGGTCGGCCCCGATCACGCGGCTCGCGTCGTCCAGATCCGCGCAGAGGGCGTCCGCCGCGTCGACGGCGACCCCGTCCCCGTCCCCATCGGTCCCATCGACAAAGTCGCAGTTGGTGTCGGCCCCGTCCCCAGCGGCGTCAGCGGCCCCTGGGTGGACGGAGGCGTCGGTGTCGTCGCAGTCATCGCCGCCGAGGCTGATCGCGTCGTAGCCATCGCCGTCCATGTCGGGGACCGCGTTGGTGGCGCAGCTCCAGGGAGACGCCAAGGAGTCGGTCAGCGAGAAGCTCCCCACCGCTGCGCCCACCATCCAGCTCACCCCGTCGACGTGATCCCCAAAGAACAGGGCGTCATTGTCCAGGGGATCGGCGCAGATTCCGTAGATCATCTCGTTGGCGGGCACCGACGAGGCGCGCCCCGTGCCACCCTCAACCTGAAGCAGCCGGCGGTCGCTGCCGCCGCCGATCCAGTACCCGCCCCCCGCCGAGGGGACGATGATGTTGGGCGTGTACGCGAAGTGGGAGAGGTCGGTCCAGCTCGCGGTCGCGGGATCGTAGGAACGGAGGGCCTGATCGTAACGGAAGGAGGTGACCAGGGTGTCTGAGCCCTCCATCCGCACGGTGTGGATAGGGCCCCCAGCCAGGCCGGTGAGCAGCTCATCCACCGCGCCGGTCGCTGGGTCGTACTCGGAGATGAAGCCCCCGTCGCGCGAGGTGACCAGCAGGGTCTGGGTGGCGTGGTCCCACCACAGGGCGTGGACGTCAACCAGCCCGGTCATCACGGGGGTGACGGTACCACCGTCGTGCGAGACGGCGAGCACCTGACCGCCGGAGTAGTCCGAGACATAGAGGGTGCCGTCGTCGGCGTGGACCACGTCCAGCAGCTCGCCGAGCCCGCCCACCGTCCACACCACGGCGCCGCTGAAGTAGTCGAGGGCCCAGAGCTCCCCCGAGTAGCGCGACACGGCGTAGATCAGCAGGGGCTCCGAGTGGCCGTCGCAGCTGTCGTCCTTGTCATTGCCGGGGACCTCCACCTCGCCGGGGTTGGTGGTGGCGTCGGTGTCGTCGCAGTCGTCCGGCAGCGCGGCGTAGCCCGCGGGGGCGGCGCAGGCGTCGCGGACGAACCAGGTCTGGCCGTAGCCATCCCCGTCGGCGTCCAGGTACCAGGCGCCTGGGTCCACGGCGCCCTCGTCGGTGGCGCCGTCGCAGTCCTCGTCCACCCCGTCGCAGTGCTCGTTGGCGCCTGGGTGGATCGCCGCGTCCCCGTCGTCGCAGTCGTCCTGGCAGGCCAGGTAGCCGTCCCCGTCCGCGTCCGCCTCATCCGCGGGGAGGCCCACGTCGCAGTCATTGGCGAGGCCATCGCAGCGCTGCGGGGCGCCGGGGAACACGGTGGCGTCCAGGTCATCGCAGTCCGTGGCGCTCGCGACGTAGCCGTCCGCCGCCTCGCAGGCGCGCACCCCCGCGCCTGGGCGGCCGAAGCCGTCACGGTCCGCGTCCAGGTGCCAGCTGAGGGCGTCGGCGGCGCTCGCCTCGTTGATCTCGCCGTCGCAGTCGTTATCGATGGCGTCGGCGCAGGTCTCCGCCGCGCCAGGGTGCGCCGCCCCCTCCCCGTCGTCGCAGTCCCGGTCGTCGAGCACGTAGCCCTGTGGGGCGGCGCAGGCGCGCGCGCTCACGGCGGCGTCACCGTAGCCGTCGCCGTCCGCGTCCGCGTGCCAGGTGGGGGCGTCGCCCGCGTCCTCATCCGCCGCCCCATCGCAGTCGTTGTCCAGACCGTCGCACAGCTCGGTCCCGCCCGGGTGGGCGCTCGCCGCGCTGTCGTCGCAGTCCGTCCCGCGGGCCACCGCGCCCGCCGGGGCCTCACACGCCACCGTCGCCTGTTCGGGATCCCCGTACTGGTCGCCGTCCGCGTCCGCGTACCAGGTGGGGGCGTCGCTGGCCTCCACGTCGACTGCGCCGTCGCAGTCGTTGTCGTGCCCGTCGCAGACCTCGCTCCCGCCGGGGTGGGAGGCCGCGTGCAGATCGTCGCAGTCCGTCGCCTCGTCCACATAGCCCTCGGGCTGTGAGCAGGAGGCCAGCGACATCGCCGCGTCGCCGTACCCGTCGTGGTCCGCGTCCAGGTGCCACAGCGGGGCGTCCACCGCCTCCTCGTCCACGGCCCCGTCGCAGTCGTTGTCCGCCTCGTCGCACACCTCGTCGGCACCGGGGAAGGTGCTGGCGCTCGCGTCGTCGCACTCCTGGCAGGCCGGGAAGCCGTCGCCGTCCGCGTCCGCGTAGCCCACGCTCCCGTCGCAGTTGTAGTCGGCGGGGTCGGCGCAGTCCGCCTCTGCGGCGCCGGGGTGGAAGGCCACGTCCCCGTCGTCGCAGTCGGTGGAGCTCGTGACGTAGCCTGCGGGCTGGGCGCAGGCCTCGATCGCCGCGCCCGCGTCCCCGTAGCCGTCCCCGTCCCCGTCCGCATAGAAGCTCAGCGCGTCCAACGCCCCGTTGTCAACCTCGCCGTCGCAGTCGTTGTCCACCCCGTCGCAGACCTCCTCGGCCCCTGGGTGGGCGCTGGCGTCGAGATCGTCGCAGTCCAGGTCCGCGGTGGTGCCGTCGTTGTCCAGATCAACGGGCTCTTCCTTGCGGCAGCCCAGTAGGGAGAGGGAGAGGAGGGAGAAGAGAGAGAGCGTGCGCATGCGAACTCCAGGCAGAGCGTAGGGCGCGCACCGGCGCCCCACGGAGAAAGCGAGAAGACTATCGGATAAAGTAGGACATCTCGTTGCCGCCCCAGTAGCTGCGCCCCGCGGCGACTGGCCCAGCGCAGACGTCGCCCTGCAGGTGCCCGTACATGTCGGCCACGTCATCTGTGTAGTGCTGCATCGGGTGGGGCTCATCGGGCCAGTAGTCCCCCAAGAAGGTGGGGCAGGTCGCGCAGCACCCGGAATAGAACCAAGGAACCGCCTGCCCGCCGCCCGTAACGCACCCCACCGAGGGGCCCGAGTCCATGGTCGACAGCTCCTCGCGCCCGTTGAAGAAGGAGACCGTCGAGATCAGCCCCGACATCTTCGCGGTGGTCCGGTCCACCGCATACAGCCCCTCCGATCCCAGATAGTAGAGCGGCTCACAGGAGGCGCCGTCCGCCTCCTGGCGCAGGGTGTGGACCAGCAGGTGGTCCTGCAGGGTGTTGAGGTCCTGCCACCAGCTCCCCTGGAGGCGATAGGCCCCTGGGCCGTCCGCCACCCCGACGGTGTCCGCGTACCAGCCCGTGTAGCCGGTCATCAGCTGCCCAGACTCTGCCCAGTCCCACACCGTGCGCTGGATGAGGGTCCAGCCGCCGCCGTCGACGCTCATGTCACACCAGACCTCCTGGGAGGGCTCCGGGCCCGCCCTGCCGTCGAGGTCGATCTCGTAGAGCCCGTCGCCCCCCGAGACGCCGTTGGTCAGCACGTCGAGGCACGAGTCGCAGTAGTCCCCGTCCACCCCGTCGCAGTCCCAGTCCCCTGCCCCGCAGGGCTCGTGAGCGCCGGGGTAGATCTCTGCGGACGAGTCGTCGCAGTCCGCGTGATCGGTGAGGTAGCCGACGGGGTGGAAGCACGAGAACACCGAATTGGCGGGGTCGCCGAAGCCGTCCCGATCGAGGTCGGCGTACCAGGTCGTGGTGAAGCCCTCGTCGGTCTCGCCGTCGCAGTCGTTGTTGTGGCCGTCGCACACCTCGGTAGCGCCGGGGTGGGAGCCAGCGTGCAGATCGTCGCAGTCGGTGGCGTCGGCCACCCAGCCCTGGGGCGCGGCGCAGCCAGTCTGCGAGAAGCCCGGGTTGCCGTAGCCGTCCTGGTCGAAGTCGGCGTACCAGGTGGGGGCGGTGGGGGCGTCCTCGTCCACCACCCCGTCGCAGTCGTTGTCGCGGCTGTCGCACAGCTCCTCTGCGCCTGGGTGGGTGATGTCCGCCCCGTCGTCACAGTCCCCAGGTTCGGCGGCGTAGCCCTAGGGGGAGGCGCAGGCGCGGGTGGTGCTCCCCGCCACGCCGTAGTGGTCCCCGTCCGCGTCCAGGTACCAGACCGGGGCGTCGACCGCGGCCTCGTCGGTCTGACCGTCACAGTCGTTGTCCGCCCCGTCGCAGACCTCGGCCCCGCCCGGGTGGGTCGCCCGGTCCGCCTCGTCGCAGTCTCCCTCGCAGGCTGCGTAGCCGTCACCGTCCGCGTCGAGCTCGGCGGGGGGCACTGTGGTGTCGCAGTCGTTGTCGAGCCCGTCACACAGCTCGGCGGCCCCGGGGTGTGACTCGGCCCTGAAGTCGTCGCAGTCGGTCACCGCCGCGCCGTAGCCGTCCGGTGCAGCGCAAGCCCGCTGGGTGACCCTGTCGCCGGGGTAGCCGTCGCCGTCCAGATCCGCGTAGAACAGCAGGGCGTCGGTGGCCTCCTCGTCGACCATCCCGTTGCAGTTGTTGTCCACCTCGTCGCAGACCTCGTCGGCCCCAGGGTGCACATCCGCGCGGGAGTCGTCGCACTCCTCACAGGCGGGGACCCCGTCGCCGTCCGCGTCGGCGAAGCCCACGCTGCCGTCGCAGTTGTAGTCCGTGGGGTCGGCGCAGTCGTACTCCGCCGCGCCGGGGTGGAAGGCGGTGGAGTGGTCGTCGCAGTCCCCGCTGTCGGCCACGTAGCCGGCAGGGGCCTCACAGGCGTCGGTGGAGGTGCCCTGGTCGCCGTAGCCGTCGCCGTCCGCGTCGGCATAGAAGGTGGTGGGGTCGGTGGGGTCCTCGTCCACCATCCCGTCACAGTTGTTGTCGAGCCCGTCGCAGCGCTCCTCCCCGTCGGGATGCACGCTGGCGTCGGTGTCGTCACAGTCCACCGCCGAGCTGTAGCCATCTCCGTCCAGATCCACGGGCGGCGCGTCCTTGTCACCGCAGGCGGAGAGGGAGAGGAGCAGGAGCGAGGAGAGAGTGAGCGCGCGCATGTAGCCTCCGAATTTTCAGCGGATGATAGGCGAACCCCGCCCCTGACACCAGCCCGCGGAGCGATCTATCCACAGGGAGCGGACAGGCAGCCCGACGGGATCGGCCACATAGGGGGAGCGCCGCGCGGCCCCCCACAGCGCCCCTGAGCCCCGTCGAAGGCGCCCCTGTACCGTGGAAGCCCCAGGCGGTCTCTGCCAGCGCTCCAACGGCGGGGCGCTGAGACGAGCGAGGCGACGCGATCGAGGGGTTGAAGTCCCCCAGCGGGTGCCTGCCCGCCCGCTCCGGCCCCCCGAGGCTCAGTCCGCTGCACAGGGGTCGGGCGCCGCGCGGCGTGCCCCCACCTGGGCGAACCGATGATCAAGGACCCAACGGCAACACGGGCCCGCGCCCGGCACCTCACGGAGCCCCCGTGGGCCTGAGCCACGCGCCGATCGTGCGCTTCTCAAGCAGTGGCTCGTGGATCCAAGACGACTGGGTCCAGGTCGCCTGTCCCCCACCCGCCGGTTCATCTGCCGGACCGTCGCACAGGAAGCGCTTCGCCCTTCCGAATGAACTATCGGACAACGTTGAGCCCCTCGCAATAAGTCCCACCGCTGCGCTGCCTCTCCCAAAACGCTGGTTCGTCCGTAGCACGTTGCGACGAAAATCGGCGTTCTCCCGTGGCGTCGGCGGCCTTGCCACGCAAAGGGGGTCCTTAGGCACTGGTCAATCAGCCGGACAGTCTGACAGGAAGCGCTACATCATTCCACAGGAATCATCAGAGGAAGTTGCTCGTCGAATCTTCCAAACTGTAAACGGGCGCCGAGTCGCTAGGCATATCGGCGTGTGACCGCCGTTCCCTGGGGAGGAAGCGTACTTTTGTACGCGACGAGCGTAGGAACAAGGACACGCGTCGAGAGGCCAGCGGATCGGTGCCGGTTCGTACGGGAGGCTCAACGTTGCTCGTCGAGTCCTCCAGCCTGTAGACAGGCCCCAACCCGCAGGACACCTCGGGTTCGTGGACGCCATTCACCAAAAAGGAAGCCTACTTTTGCGCATGATGAGCGCAGGAGCACCGGCAGGGTCGAGCGGCCAGCGAGTCGGTGCCACCCCGCGCGCTCGGGCCCCCCGGACGGCGCGGACGGAGCCCAGATCCTCCAGGGGTGCCACCCCGCGCGCTCGGGCCCCCCGGTTGGGGGCACCCCTCGGGTGGTGGGGGGAGGGGTGCCACCCCGCGCGCTCGGGCCCCCCCGGACGGCGCGGACGGAGCCCAGATCCTCCAGGGGTGCCACCCCGCGCGCTCGGGCCCCCCCGACCACATCGGGTGGCGCTGCCTCGCGCCCCAAGGTCTCCTACGATGGCCGCGACGCACGAGGCGCTGCGCCTTCCCCTCCGCGCACCCCTGGCGCTCGCCTCCGACGCGCCTCGCGGCCCGGCGCGACGGTCACGGGATCACCACCTCCAGGGAACGGAGCTCCAGGGCGAACGGCGCCGCGGGATCGCCGGTGAGGACCAGCTCACCGCGCACCTCCACCATCGAGGAGGCCAGCTCCGACACCGCCCCTCCCGCGCGGACCCGCAGGCGCTCACGGGAGGTGGGGGCGCGGTAGCAGAAGGGGCAGCGAGGCAGGGTCGGGTCCATCGCGACCAGGAAGAAGTCCTCCACATGGAAGGGATCGCCCACCGCGTACATCCAACCACGCACCGCCACCTGCTGCCCCACCCGGGCGCCAAGCGGCCCATCCACCTCCGGGGTCCAGGCCGCCATCTCCTGGAAGAGCGCGGCAGAGTCCGGGTCGAGGGGCATCGAGACCCCGGTCTCGCCCGCGTGCTCGCCCATCGCCCACTGGAGCCACACCAGCACCGCCAGCGGGAGGAGCAGCTGCGCCGCGCGCCGCAGCCAGCGCCTGCTGGCCTGTCCACCGCCCGGCGTCTCCGCCAGCCCCTCCACCGTGGACAGCCCGTAGGCCTCCAGGGCCGGCTGCACGCCCACCACCCCCATCAGCACCATCAGCCCGCCCAGGAGCTGGACCGTCGAGGGGGAGAGGAGCTCTACCGTCGCCTCCAGGCCCATCTGCGCCCGCAGGGTCTGCTCGGTCATCGCACCCAGCGCCGCGCCCAGCCCCAGGCCGGTCCCTGTCCCGACGAGGACCACCGCCAGCACCACCATCAGCACCACGGCCACCACCTGCCAGCGCCGCGCCCCCATCAGGCGCAGCAGCGCGATGTCGCGCGCCTGGGTGAGCGAGGTGGCGTAGACCGACAGGAGCAGGGACAGCAGCGTGAGGAGCATCACCCCCGAGAGGATGATCTCGAACAGGCGCCCCCCGCTGGAGAGCTGATCCGAGATCCGCCGCAGGGTCTGGCCGGTGAGCGCGACCTCGATGCCCTGGCGCTGAGCGAGCTCCTCTTGGAGCGAGAGCAGGGCGTCGTCCCCGGCGACCGGCCGGATGAGCACCGCGGACAGCCGCTCGCCCCGGTGGTGCGCCCCCGCCGCGTGCGCGTCATGGCCGGCCGCAACGCCCTCGTCGTGCGCACCGGCCCCATGGGCCTCCCCGCCGAGCGCCTGGTGGGCCGCGGCAGGATGAGCCTCAGCGCCGTGGACGCCGTGGGCATCGTGGGCATCGTGGGCATCGTGGGCATCGTGGGCATCGTGGGCCTCGTGGGCCTCGTGGGCCTCGTGGGCCTCGTGGGCGCCGTGTCTCTCATGGGCTGCGAACGCGTGGGCCTCCGCGCCGAGCCCCGCGTGGGCTGCGCCCCCATCCACCTCAGAGCCCGGCCCCTGGTGGGCAGCCGCATCCTCAGGCACCGCCCGGTGCGCGTCCACAGCGCCGCCCGCCGCCGCGTGGTTGTGCGCGTGCGAGGCGTAGATGGCGTGGGGATGGCAGAACAGGGTGCGATCCGCGTCGGAGCCTGTGCGGCCGAGGATGCCCACCACCCGAAGGTGACCCGGCTCCACCGGCGCTCCCGCGTGCTGGTGCTCGATCGACACCTCCTGCCCCAGGCTAAGGCCCAGGCCCGCCGCGACCTCCACCCCCACCACCACCTCCATCGAGTCCGCCTCGAACAGGCGCCCGGCGACCAGGGGGAAGCGGGGACGGGGCGTGAGGTACTCAGCGGTGGTCGCGAGGAGCGGGAAGCCCTCCACCGCGTGCCCGGCGAGGAGCGGCACCGCCACCTCCACCCTGGGGTCCTCCGACAGCTCGCGGTACAGCCCCGCGTCCACCCCGGCGGAGAGATCCTGCAGCCTGGTGAGCGAGCCGAGCACCAGAGGCACCGCCCCGATCTTCCCGCCTACCACCAGCGGATAACGCACCGACACCGAGGACATCGCCTCTCGGGCCGCGTCCACGGTGCTGGTGCTCGCCGTGATCAGGCCCACCCCCAGGGCCAGGATCAGGGCGGTCAGCGCGTGGCTCATCCCCCGGGACAGGAGCAACCTCCAGGCGATCCGAAGCAGACTCATGGCGTCACCTCCCTGCCGCCCTCTAGGCGGAGCACCCTCATCCCCTGCCCCACATCCGCGGCGTGGTGGGTGACGAGGATCAGGGTCCTGCCCTCCTCCTCGCTGCCCCTGCCCAGCTCCTCTGCGATGCGAGCCGCGCTCTCTGGGTCAAGGTTCACGGTGGGCTCGTCCACCAGCAGCAAGGAGGGCCTGTTCACCACCGCGCGCGCCAGGGCGACCCGCTGCCGCTCCCCCGCCGAGAGCCTTCCCGGCAGGTGCCCCATCCTGTGTGCCACCCCGAAGCGGTCCAGCGCCTCGCGCGCCCTGCCCCTGTGCTCTCTGCGGGGCACCCCCGCGAAGAAGAGGGCGGCCATCACGTTCTCCTCGGCGGTGAGCGCGTCCATCAGCTGCCCCCCGTGGGGGAGGTAGCCGATCGTGCGGGCCCGGAAGGCGTCCAGCTGGTGCTCGCGCAGGCGGCGGAGGTCCTCCCCCCCTACCCGCACCGTGCCCCTGTCGGGCTTGAGGAGGCCCGCGATCAGGTGGAGCAGGGTGGTCTTGCCCGAGCCGTTGTGGCCCAGCACCGCCAGCCGCTCGCCTCGGGCCACGCTCAGCTCCTCCAGCTCCAGCGCGGTGACCGTACCGGTTGGACCGGGCCAGCTGCGCGCCACGCGCTTGAGGTAGATCATCGGTTCGCTCATCGTGACCCCACGGTTGGAGAGGTAGAGCCCCTATCGCGGGGATGTGCGACAGCACCGCCGCGACAGGAGGAGTAATACTATGTCATACTGCCACGCGTCGCCAATTCTCAGGCAGGCCCGCTGGCTGCGGTAGGCTAGGGCATCTTGAGGAGATCCCATGCGCGACCTGCTGTTCGTCCTGCCCCTCGCCCTCGCCGCCTGCGAGGAGCCCGCCGCCTGCACTGAGGAGGCCGCCGCCGCGGTCAACGTCACCGTGGTGGACGACCTGGGCGACGCACTCTCCACCGCCGAGGTGGTCTATTCCGTCGGGCAGGCCGCCCCGATCGCCTGTGACAACGTCGGCGCCGGCGCCTACGCCTGCGCCTACGAGGTGGAGGGCGAGATCACCGTCTCGGCAACCGCCGAGGGTGGCTTCGCCCCTGACGAGGCCACCGTCACCGTAGCGCTCGACGAGGAGGGCTGCCACGTGGTGCCGCAGGCGGTCACCCTGGTCCTCCAGGCGATCGACGGCTGAGACCAGCTCCAGACCGTCAGCCCGACGATCAAACCTGTCGGTCCGAGCTGGCGCCGCCCCCCAATCGGAGGCCGTCCGGCCGGCCAGTGGAGACCGCAGGGGTGTGCCGGTCAGGCAGCCGGGGGGGCCTTCTGCAGAGAACCCCCACCGGCTCGCCACAGGGCCAACGGAAGCAGGCTCTGGCCGGTCTTCGTGGGCTCGTCCCTCAGCAGAGGAGGAGCCATCGCGGGCAATGACCATCGTTTGGCCCAAGGTCTGCTCACCGCTTGCCGTGCTGGCGGAGGGAGAGGGTTCGACCAGCGCGCTGAGATCCGAATACCGGCGGCCTGAGGGCCGCCGCCAAGGGGGCTTCGCCCTCCTTCGTAGCCGCCGTCGGGGTCGGGGGCCCCGTCCCCCCAGTCCCAATGACCGACCGCCTGAGGGCCGCCGCCAAGGGGCTTCGCCCTCCTTCGTAGCCGCCGTCGGGGTCGGGGGCTGCGTCCCCCCAGTCCCCCCCTGCTGGGGGCTTGCCGCCCCCTTACCCCCTGCGTGATCGGGCGCTAACCCCGTGCCGGAGGCCCCCCCCCATGACCCACTTGGGCGATACGATGATCAAGGCTCACGCGGCGCCGCGGCGCGCGGCGGCCTCCCGCTGAACCGAACCGACGGGAGGACCGGCGAGGCCCCGCTCCGCGCCCTCAGCGAGGCGGCGCCGGCGCGACCAGGCCCGCCCCAGCGGGCGCCCCCGCGAAGACCTCGTCCACAGCCCGCTGATAGCGCAGACCAGGCCGGAAGCCTCGCGCCTCCAGCAGCAGCACCTCGCGCCCCCTGACCTCCACCAGCCTGCGCACCTCGGCCCGCGCCGGGCGTGGCCCCGAGGGGCCGGAGGTCCACAGGCAGGCGTAGTCCGCCGCCCCATCCTCCCAGGGTTCGCGAGACACGGCCCACGCCTCCCCCAGCAGGGCCTCGGCGGGCTCCGCGGCGCACAGGTGCTCCCCCAACGCGCGCGCGGCCCCCTCCCCGTCGAGGCGCGCCAGCCCGGCCCAGACCGCCCGGTCCTCGCGCACCGCCTCCCGCTGGGCGCCCTCTGTGACGCGTGAGAGCAGCGCGTCCAACACCGAGGCCTCGACCCCAAGGGTCCGCTCTCGCAGGGCCCCCTCCCCCAGCACCGAGCTGTGGGCGAGCCAGTCCCCCTCCGTCAACCCAAGCTCCACCCCATCCAGCCCCTCGCCGATCCGCGAGGGCTGCAGCGGCGCGGCGCCCCGCCGAAACGCCGGCGCCGTGGTCCTCGGCGGGGAGGCGATCACCGCCCACTGCGCCTCGGTGCCCCCGTCTTGGTAGAGCCAGTCCATCCAGGTGCGCCCCTGACCGTACACCGCCCACAGGTCCCATGCCGGCGCCACCAGCAGCCCCTCCGGTCCCCAGCCCTGCTGAGCCGCGGCGCGCCAGTAGAGCTCGGTGAGGCCCAGGCGAGCGGCCACCCGCTCCTCCACCCACATCGCCTGCCCCTCGGTGGCGGTGCGGAGCGACTGGAGGGCCTCGAAGTCCTCACAGGTGCGGAAGGCGTGATCCAGCTCCACCTGCTGGTCTTGCAGGGCGTGGACCAGCTCGTGGGCCACCACCAGCCTCAGGTAGCTCCCCCGCTCCCCCTGGCTCACCCCGCCGCTCGCGACCACCGCGTCCAGCGCCTCCTCAGAGACGTACACGCCGTGCGCGCGCGGCGCGTATTTGCCGACCAGGCCGCTCACTTCGAGGGGGTGGGTGCGGGAGAGCTGCCTCACCGCCTCATCGCTCAGGGTGGGGTAGAGCCCGGTGAGGATCGCGCGGCTGTCCGACGCGACGAAGCGGGCCAGCGTGTCTGGGGTGCCGATCCCCGCGAAGGGCACCGCATCAAAGGGGCGGCCAGCCACCTCCCCCACCAGCGGCGCCAGCTCAGCGACCAGCGCCTCCAGGGTGTCCGCCCTGAGCGGCCCTGACAGGTCCAGCGGGGCGACCCGCGCCCGGCGCCCCGCCTCCGCCGGGGAGGCCAGCAGCAGGGCGACGAGCAGGATCACGCGTGGGTTGGGACGACCGAGGCCGCCATCTGCCGAAGGCGCCGCTCGCCCCGCTCACGCACAGAGGCCAGGGTGTCTCCCTCGCCAAAGGGGAGCCGCGCCTCGAAGTAGAACTTGATCTTGGGCTCGGTGCCAGAGGGCCGAATCACCACCCTGCCGCCGCCCTCCAGGTCCCAACCCAGCACGTTCGAGGCGGGGATGTCGAGCGCACCGGAGGCGCCGTCCCTGGTCTTCCAGGTGCCCACCGCCAGGTCGCGGAGCCGCCAGATCGGCGTCCCCGCCACCGCGTCGGGGGGCGCGGCGCGGAGCTGGTCCATCATCGCCTGGATCTCGGCGGCGCCCGCCGCGCCGGGGCGCTTCAGGCTCACCTGAGAGGTCATGTAGAGGCCGTGGGTGCGGTACAGCTCCTCCAAGCGATCGAGGAGGGTCCGGCCCTGCTCCTTGAGGTGGGCGACCAGATCGAGGAGCAGCACCGCGGCCGAGACCCCGTCCTTGTCCCGGACCAGGGGCCCCACCGAGTAGCCGAGGGCCTCTTCGTAGCCCATCACGAAGCGCCCCTCGAAGGCGATGGCGGCGTTGGCGATCCACTTGAAGCCGGTGAGGGTCTCGCGGTACTCCACCCCGTAGTGCTCGGCGAGCGCCCTGAGCATCGAAGAGGACACCACCGTGGTGGCCACCATCCGAGGCTGCTTCAGGAAGCGCTTGTCCGACCGCAGTAGATCGTCCGCGAGCAGCTGCCCGACCTGATCGCCAGAGAGCCTGGCCCAGCCGCCCGCCCCGTCAGGCACCGCGACCGCGAGGCGATCCGCGTCGGGATCATTCGCGATCAGCACGTCCGCGCCCACCTTGTCGGCGAGTGCCATCCCCAGGTCCAGGGCGCCGGGCTCCTCCGGGTTGGGGAAGGAGACGGTGGGGAAGTCGGGATCGGGGTCCGCCTGCTCTGGCACCAAGTGGATGTCGGCGTAGCCCGCGTCCCCCATCACCCGCTCGATGAGCGCCCTGCCCACCCCGTGCATCGCGGTGTAGACCGCCTTGACCGGCGCAGTGGGGTGGACCCGCAGGTCGCGCACCCCCGCCCGGTAGGTGTCGCACACCACCTGCGGCGGCCTGATCACCGCCCCCGACGCGAGCAGCGCCTCCAGCGGGAGCAGCTCCCCGAGGGCGGGCTCCAGGTCGATCGCGGCTGAGATCCCCTTGTCATGGGGCTCGATGATCTGGGCGCCGTTCTCCCAGTAGACCTTGTAGCCGTTGTCCTGCGGGGGGTTGTGCGAGGCGGTCACCATCACCCCCGCCGCGCAGCCCAGCGCCACCACCGCGTGGGCGAGCTGAGGCGTGGCCGCGACCTCCTCGTACAGCCACACCCCCACCCCGCGCGAGGCGAAGATCGCGGCGGTGTCCTCGGCGAACTCCCGCGAGAGGTGGCGCCCATCGAAGCCAATGACCACCGAGAATTTCCGCCCTGGGTGCTGATCGAGCAGGTACTGGGCCAGCCCAGCGCTCACCTTGCGCACCAGCAGGCGGTTCATCCTGTTGGGCCCCGCCGCGAGCGCCCCTCGGATCCCAGCGGTGCCAAATTCCAGTCGGGCGCCGAACTGCTCGGCGAGCTGGTGCTCATCGCCCGAGGCGATCAGGCCCTCGGTCTCGGCGCGGGTGACAGGGTCGGGATCCGCGGCCATCCAGGCGCGGGCGATGTCGACAAGCAGGCTCAGGCTCATGGCTACTCCGTGGGACGGAGAGCCTCCTAACCCGCCGGGACCTACTGCGTGACCTTCTCGACCAGACCCGGGCAGACCACGTAGGGGTTGGGGTGCTCCTGGTAGCGGCCGATGTCCTCAGAGCGCTTGAGCTCCACCGCGTCAACGGGGTCAAGCTGCGCCCAGCCCCGGTACAGCGCCCGATCCGCAGAGGAGATGCTCTCGTTGTAGCGCATCGCGTAGTAGAGCACGGCGCGGGCCACGTTGCCCTTGTGGACATCGCGGGGCTCGAAGACGCGGACGCCGGAGGCGTTGTTTCCCAGCTTGGAGCCCCCCTCGGACCAGGCGGCGTTGGTGACCACCCCGAAGGGGTTGTTGCCGCGCTGGGCGTTGGCGTAGGTGTCGGTTGGGAACAGGTGGTGCAGATCGCACTCCATCGGCGGGCTGTCGGCCCCCCAGGACTGAGGCCAGGTGTGCTCGGTGTTCATGTCGTCCGAGTCGGGCTTGCCGGTCGTGATCGAGGTCTTCCGGCCGGTGTAGACGCACTCCACCTGCGCGTTGTCATTGTCGAGGCGGGTGAACATCCAGTAGGTGACCGCGGTGTAGTCGCAGTCGTTGAGGCCCGCGGTGGCCCCCCGCAGCGCGGTCTCGATCTCAGCGCGCCCGCTCAGGTCTCTGGTCAGCGCCCAGAAGCCCGCCTCGTCACAGGCGATGCAGTCGGGGGACCCGTCGCCGTCCACGTCACCCTCGCCGGTAGCGGGGGAGCCGTCGCAGTCCGAGTCGGCGCCATCGCAGATCTCGGGCGCGCCCGGGAAGATCGCGGCGTCGTGATCGTCGCAGTCCGTGCACGCGTCCACGCCGTCCTCGTCCGCGTCGCGCTGATCGCACGGCAGGTCCGAGACCTCGCCGGTGTCACCGGTGGAGGGGGTGGGATCAGGGCTGGGGCACCCCAGCAACAGCGACAGGAGTAGTGTGTGCATGGGGCCTTCATGCCCCGGTTGGACGCGGGTCGCCACCTCATTCTTGGGGCGGCGCCGGCCCCGCCCACCTGGGCCTGATCGGCCCAGCGGCGCCCCAGGATCGCGGCGGAGCCCCGCCGCTGGAGCGGCGCCTTCACAAAGCTTCACACAAAGCAGGACTCCTTTGGACCCAGCGCGCGGATACTGCACAGGCGCGCCGTATGTTGTAGGTGTTCAACCCACCGGGGACCCCCCCAAGGAGGCCAGCATGTCCGCCATGAAGCGCACCCTCTTCGCCCTCTCGTTCGCCACCCTCGGCGCGCTCGCCACGGTGAGCACCGTCGCCATCGCTCAGTCCGGTCCCGCCCCCTGCCAGCGCCAGGAGCTCGCCGCGGTCCTCGAGCCCGCGCAGCAGGACGCGCTCCGGGCGCTGATGCAGGAGCACCGCCAGGAGATGCGCGCGATGCGCGAGGAGAAGGCCGACGACCGGCAGGTGCTCGCCGACGCCTTCGCCAGCGGTCAGGTGAGCGCTCCTGAGGTTCACGCGGCCATCGACGAGGCCTTCGAGGCCCGCCGCGCGTCGGCCCACGCCTTCGCGGACAGGCTCCTCACCTTCGGCGAGACCCTCACCGACGAGCAGCGCGCAGCGATCGCCGAAAACCTCCCGCTCTTCGATGGCCCCCCCCACCGCGGCGGGCACGGCAGGGGTCCAGGCATGGGACAGGGCCCCGGCATGGGACAGGGCCCCGGCATGGGACAGGGCCCCGGCATGGGACAAGGGCCCGACGCGGCACAGTGCGACGGCACCCGCAAGGGCCGCGGCAGGGGCCGCTAGCAGGGAGCCGCGATGCACACCGTCCTGGTCATCGATGACGACCCCGGCCTCGCCCAGCTACTCGGCGAGTACCTCGGCGCCAGAGGGCTGCGGGTCATGACCGCCACCTCCGGCCCCGAGGGGCTGGACCGCGTCGCCGGAGGGGGGGTGGACCTCATCGTCCTCGACGTGATGATGCCGGACATGGACGGCTTCGAGGTGCTGCGAACCCTCCGCCGCACCTCGTCGCTCCCGGTGGTGATGCTCACCGCCAGAGGCGACGACATGGACCGGATCATCGGTCTGGAGATCGGGGCGGATGACTACCTCGCCAAGCCCTTCAACCCCCGCGAGCTGCTCGCGAGGGTCAGCGCCGTGCTCCGGCGGAGCGCCGCACCTGAGCCAGCGGCCGCGGCGCTGACCGCGGCGGGGATCCGCCTGGACCCCGAACGCCGGGAGGTGACGGTGGAGGGCGCGCCGGTGGAGCTCACCACCACCGAATTCGACCTGCTGCGCGCCCTGGTGGCTGCGGCGGGCAGGGTGATCCCCCGCGAGCGCCTCATGGAGCAGGCGCGGGGCGAGGAGTGGGCAGCCTACGACCGCTCGGTGGACGTCCACATCTCGCACCTGCGGAGGAAGCTGGGGGACGACCCCCGATCGCCGGCTCGGATCAAGACCATCAGGGGCGTGGGGTACCTGGTGCCCAGGGACAAGGAGTGAGCTTCCGCGCCAGGGTCCTGGGCTCGACCATCGGGCTGCTGCTGCTCACGGTGATGGTGGTGTGGCTCGTGGCTGGCGGTGGGGTGCTGCGCCCCTTCGTCGGCGAGCTCCAGGCCGACAGGGTAGAGCTGGTTCGCAGCGTGGCCGTAGAGCTTGAGCAGGTGCACGATCCAGACGCCCGCGCCCTGGAGCTGGCGGACCGCCTCAACCTGGATCTGCAGCTGCTCGACCATCCCCCCCACCGCGAGCTGCGGGATCAGGGGCACATGCGCAGGCGTCTCCCGACCAGGCCGCTGGCGCCTGGCCGGCCCGGCCCCAGGGGCGGGGTGATGGACATGGACGACGGCAGCACCGCGGTGGTCGTCCCGCTCACCACCAGCGCGGGGCGGCGCTGGCTGCTGATGCGCTTCCAGGTGGACCTGGCTGCGCCCATGCAGCGCGCGGCGGTCGGGGTGCTCCTCGTCGCCGGCCTCGCGGTGCTGCTGGCGTGGATGGTGATCCGGTGGGCGCTCCAGCCCCTTGCGTTGGCCTCCTCGGCGATGGCGCGGGTCGCGGACGGTGATCTGGAGCACAGGGTCCCCGAGGGCAGCGACGCTACCGGACAGATCGGGCACACCTTCAACCGGATGGCCGAGCGGGTCGAGGCGCTGGTGGTGGGACAGCGGCAGCTGATGGCCGCGGTCTCGCACGAGCTGAGGACGCCCCTCACCAGGCTGCGGCTCCAGGTGGAGCTGCTCAGAGATACCGACCCGGACAACCCCAGGGTCAGCGCCATGGAGGCGAACATCGAGGAGGTGGACGCGCTGGTGGAGGAGCTGCTGGAGTCGGCCCGACTGGACCAGGGCGTGCTCGCGCTACACTTCGAAGATCTCGCCGTCACCGAGGTGGTAGAGGCGGCGCTCGCTACGGTAGCCCTGGGAGAGCGCGGGATCTCGGTGCGCTGCTCGCCCGCGCTGCGCCTGCTGGGCGACAGGACCCGGCTGGTCCGCGCGGTCAGCAACCTGCTCTCCAACGCGTCTCGCTACACCCCCCCAGACGCCGCGGTGGAGATCAGCGCGGGCGCTCGGGAGGGGGGCGGGGTGGTGCTGGTGGTCGAGGACCGGGGCCCGGGGGTCTCCCCCGAGAGCCTCCCCCACCTCTTCGACCCCTTCTTCCGCGAGGAGCGAAGCAGATCCCGCGCCACAGGCGGGCTCGGGCTGGGGTTGATGCTGGTGCGGCAGATCGCCGAGGCCCACGGGGGCGGTGTCACCGCCGTCAACCGCGTGGGCGGGGGCCTGCGGGTGAGCCTGGAGCTCCCCGCGCCCTGAGGTCTCTCCCCGACGAGGACAGGCAAGGCGCTCATAAGCGCTACCCTCAACCAGCCTTCTGAGATACCGCAAGGTCTGCGCGGGGTGAGATTTCGCCCGCCGCTCCCTAGCGGTGGCGCGCTCGAAGCCGCGCCCCCTGCGCCCTCACGCTCGCGTCCTCATGCAGGAGATCCCATGCGAACCGCGCTACCCCTCGCCATGCTGCTCTCCCTCTCCCTGGTTGGGTGCCGGAGCGCGGTTCCCGTGCTGGGGGACGCGGACGGGGATGGCTTCTCGACCGACGTAGACTGCGACGACGACGACGCTGGGGTGAACCCCGACGCGGACGAGGTCTGCGACGGACGCGACAACGACTGCGACGGGGAGGTCGACGACGGCGTCACCCTCACCTTCTTCCGCGACAGCGACGGAGAC
>JAFGVK010000238.1 GCA_016938035.1 Deltaproteobacteria bacterium
CACCGCGCAGACCGCCCTGACCACCATCGACACCGCCCTCGACACGGTCAGCTCCTACCGCTCCGACTACGGCTCGGTCCAGAACCGGCTGGAGTCCGCCCTCGCAAACACCGAGACCTACACCGAGAACCTCTCGGCCGCGGAGTCCCAGATCCGCGACGCGGACTTCGCCTTCGAGACCGCAGAGATGTCCAAGTTCCAGATCATGCAGCAGGCCGGCATCGCCGTCCTCGGCCAGGCCAACACCATCTCTCAGGGTGCCCTCAGGCTGGTCGGCTAGCGCACCATCCCTTCGGGTGGGACCCCGTAGTTTGGCGCGGGCGGACCCACCTCCTCTTCAGTGAGTGACGGATTCGTCCAGCACCTCCGTGCTGTCACCCACTTGATCTTTCTCAACTCTTCGCGCGGGCGGGCCAACACGCCCGCGCGACGCCCCTCCGCCCTCACCGGCGGAACAGGAGCACCCACGATGTCGAACCCGTCTCGACGGGCCCCAGGCGGCCCGGCACCCAACCTCATAGAAGGAGGAAGCGATGGCACTCACCGTCAACACCAACGTGGCCACCCAGAACGCGCTGGGAAACCTGAACCAGACGAACCGGAGCCTCGGTAGCTCGTTCCGCAAGATCTCCTCCGGCCTGCGCATCAGCCGCGCGGGGGACGACGCTGCGGGGCTGGCGGTGGCGGAGAACCTCTCCGCGGCGAGCTCATCGCTCCGGCAGGCGGCCCGCAACACCAACGACGGCATCTCCGTCATCCAGACCGCAGAGGGCGCCACCGCAGAGGTCGGCAACATCCTCAAGCGCATGCGCGAGCTGGCGGTTGAGTCCTCCTCGGAGACCCTCCACGACGACGAGCGCGCCTACATCCAGGACGAATACGTCCAGCTGGCCGGTGAGGTAGACCGGATCTCGGCGGTGACCAACTTCAACGGTGTGGCGCTCGGCGACGGAACCAACACCTCGCTCGACGTGCAGGTGGGCATCAACAACACAGCGGACGACCGTATCGCCATCACCCTGGGCGATCTGACCTCCGCCACCCTCGGGGTCGACACCGCCTCCATCGATCTGTCCACCTCGGCCGGCGCGCAGGCGGCGCTGACCACCATCGACACTGGCCTCGACACGGTCTCCGGCTACAGGTCGGACTACGGCGCGGCTCAGAACCGCCTGGAGTCGGCCCTCGCCAACACCGAGACCTACACCGAGAACATCTCCGCGGCAGAGTCTCAGATCCGCGACGCGGACTTCGCCTTCGAGACCGCTGAGATGGCCAAGTTCCAGATCATGCAGCAGGCCGGCATCGCCGTCCTCGGCCAGGCCAACTCCATGAACCAGGGCGCCCTCCGGCTCGTCGGATAGCGGTCCCACCCCGCACGCCCCGCCGGGAACACCCCGCGCGGGGCGTCTCCTATTTGACACATGCTCTACAGGATCGCGCTCTGCCGGTAATAATCAAGAAGTCGCAATTATCGCTCGAATCCATTTTCAACGATCCGACGAGAGCCATAGGGGACAAGAAGGTTCAGTCAGCGCATTGAGCCTTCACAACTACTGGAGGACCCGATGGCGCTCACCGTCAATACAAATATGGCTTCATCCAACGCGTTGAACCATCTCAACAACACCAACCGGAGTCTCAGCAACTCCTTCCGGAAGATCTCATCCGGCCTGCGCATCAGCCGCGCGGGAGACGACGCGGCCGGCCTGGCCGTGGCAGAGAACCTCAGCTCAGCAGGCGGCTCGCTCCGGCAGGCCGCGCGCAACACCAACGACGGCATCTCGGTCATCCAGACCGCTGAGGGAGCCACAGCAGAGGTCGGCAACATCCTCAAGCGCATGCGCGAGCTGGCAGTGCAGTCCTCCTCGGAGACCCTGGCAGATGGCGAGCGCGCGTACATCCAGGACGAGTACGTGCAGGCGGCCGGTGAGGTAGACCGCATCGCCGCGGTCACGAACTTCAACGGCGTGGCGCTCGGCGACGGCTCCACCACCTCGATCGACGTGCAGGTGGGCATCGACAACACCGCCAACGACCGCATCGCCATCACCCTCGGAGATCTGACCTCGACCACACTCGGCGTGGACACTGGGTCCGTCGACCTCTCCACCTCAGCCGGCGCGCAGACCGCGCTCACCACCATCGACACCGCGCTGGATACGGTCTCCGGCTACAGGTCCGACTTCGGCGCCTCGCAGAACCGGCTGGAGTCCGCCCTCAACAACCTCGAGACCTACACCGAGAACCTGTCGGCCGCAGAGTCTCAGATCCGCGACGCGGATTTCGCCTACGAGACCGCTGAGATGGCCAAGTTCCAGATCATGCAGCAGGCCGGCATCGCGGTGCTCGGGCAGGCCAACGCGATGAACCAGGGCGCGCTCCGGCTCGTCGGCTAGCCCCCCTGCGCCCCCGCGGCGCACCAGAACGACCCCTGCTGAGACGCCCCGTCCGGCAGGGGTTGTTGCGTTCGCGGCGCCCCTTCTGGCCGACCGGAGGTCGCGGTCCCTGAGAGGAGTTGAAGAAAGCGGGATACGATCCGATAGGGAGAGCAGGAGGCGCCAATGTCCACCGCCGTCGATGGGATCGTCACAGGGATTGATACCTCGGGGCTCATCAAGAGCATCGTCGCCGCGGCGTCCACCCCCAAGATCGCGATGGAGGGGCAGCTCCAGGACATGGAGGCGCGCCGCGAGAAGGTCGCGGGCCTCTCCAACCGTCTGGAGGAGCTGTCCGCGAAGATCGCCGAGATGAACACCGTGTCCACCTTCATCTCGCACTCCATCGCCACCTCGGACGACAGCCAATTCACCGCCACCGCCGACGGCGACGCGGTGCAGGGGGCGTGGAACGTCCAGGTGATGCGCCTCGCCTCCAACGAGATGGAGGTCACTCAGGGCGTCGCAGACGCCTACTCCACCGGTGTCATCGAGGAGGGGACCTACTCCCTCACCTACAAGGGCGTCACCACCGAGGTGCTCATCGACGACACCAACAGCTCCCTCAACAAGCTGGCGGACGCCTTCAACGACGTGGAGGGAATCACCGCCTTCGTGCTCAACACCGGCGTCGCAGGGGCTCCATACCGCCTCGTGGTGCAGGGACAGGACACGGGCGACGACGCGGGGATCGACATCGCCCTGACCGGCGGCTCTGGGACCGGTACCGCGCTGGCCTTCGAGGAGAAGGCGACCGCCCAGAACGCCTGGATCACCATCAACGGCCTGGACGTGTACAGCCCCACCAACCAGGTTCAGGACGCCATCCCGGGGATCGCGCTGGACCTCAAGGCCACCGGGACGGCGACCGCCGCCCTGACCGTCTCCGAGGACATCGCGGGGATGGAGGAGACCATCCAGGCCTTCGTGGACAGCTACAACGAGGTGGTCTCCTACTTCGCCACCAACTCGGTCTACAACGCCGAAGAGAACATCAAGGGGCCCCTGGCCGGTGACGCCACCTCACGCAGGGTGATGGACACCCTGGGCTCGCTGATCTCCACCGCCTACACCTCCGGCACCTCGCTGCACTCTCTCGGCCAGATCGGGATAGAGACCTCCTCCGACGGCAAGCTGCTCCTCGACAGCGACAAGTTGCAGGAGGCGCTCGGCGCCAATTTCGACGACGTGGTCGCCCTGTTCACCTCAGACGACGGCGCCGCCGCCAAACTCAAGACCACCATCGACGACGTCTTCGTCGACGAGGACAACGGCACCTTGAGCACCAGGACCGAGTCCCTCCAGGGTTCGATCGACGACATCCAAGGACGTATCGACGATTTCGACGCCTACATCGAGAACATGAGCTCCCGCCTCCGCGACAGGTTCACCTCGATGGAGGTGGCGATGGGACAGATGCAGTCCACCCAGACCTACCTCGCCGCCCTCTTCGCTTCCTCCTCCTCATAGCCCGCCGGGAGCCCCCATGAGAGGCATCGCCGCCTACCAGAAGACCCGCAAACAGACCGCCTCCCCAACACAGATCGTGCTGATGCTGTTCCAGACCGCCGTGGAGCGGCTGGAGCGAGCCAATGACCCCTCCCGCATTGGGACGGCCGAGTGGGTGGCGGACCTGCACCGGGTGCGCGAGATCTACCTGGAGCTGCTCTCCGCCCTGGACGAGGACGCCGCTCCCGAGCTGGTCCCATCGCTCAGATCGCTCTATCAGTGGTCGATCAACCAGCTGATCGCCGCGGGGAGAGACCGCACCCTGGAGCCTATCCAGGATGTGCTCAAGACCACCACCTCGATGGCGGAGGCGTGGCAGCACGCGGTCTATAGCGGAGAGGCGCGGTGACCCTGGACGAGCTGCTCGCCGCGATACGCGAGGGGATCGAGGCCCTTGAGGCGGATCGCGACTGGGACGTGGAGCGGCTGTCCCTCCTCGCAGACGCTGCGCGAGCGCTGGGGCCGGAGGTTCCGCACCACAGGCAGCGGGAGCTGCTCGGCGCCCTGGAGTCGCTGATGCAGGCAGCCCGGGGGCACAGGACCCGCCTCGACGAGACCATGCACCGCCTGCGACAGGGCAGGAGGGCGCTGGGGTCCTATGGACACCTGCGGGGACACCACCGGGGACAACGACAGAATCGCAAGGTCTGACCAACAGTATGTCTATCTTGAGATTCTGCTAAACTCCTGACCTGAACGTCCGATAGAGGGTCGGAGGTAGGCCTTGATTATCGCCCTCTGGATCACCCTCTGCTCGTTGACGCTCGCGGACACAGGCGACACCGCGGACACCGCGGACACCGCGGACACCGCGGACACCGCGGACACAGGCGACACCGCGGACACAGGCGACACCGCGGACACAGGCGACACCGCGGACACAGGCGACACCGCGGACACCTCCACTCCGATCGACTCCGGGACCAGCCCCACCACGACCGCCAGCGCCTCGTGGCTGGCAGGGGAGCAGGGCGGCATCCGGTGCGACCACATCGGGCCGCTCTCGGCGGCTGGGGCCCTGCCCCTGATGATGCTCCCGATCCTGCTGATGCGGCGCGAGGAGCGCGACGATGACTGAGCGGCTGTTTCGCGTCCACGGGGTCATCCCGCTGGCCCTCCTCGACCCCGACCGGGCCCTTCCGGAGGACCGCCTCAGCCAGCGCCCCGCCACCGACCGGGTCAGGCTGCTGTCTACCCGCCTCAACACCAGAGATGCCTCGATTCGCGACCTGTTCCGGGTGATGATCGAGACCATGGCCGGTCTGGAGAGCGAGCTGCGCGACCTCCAGCGCCACGTGCTCCTCTACGAGGCCGGCGTGACGCTCACCCCCGCGCTGGTGGCGCTAGGCGGAGACGGGATGGTCGTCCCGTGGTCCGCGGAACGAGCGCTGGGCGACACCCTGTCGCTGGTCTTCACCCTCAACGTCCGTGAGTCCGATCACCTGTTCAGCGTACAGGCGCAGGTGGAGGCATCCTCCCCCGACGACGGCACCGAGCTGCTGTTCACCCGCATCTCCCAGGACCAGCGAGACCTCATCGTGGCCTGGGTCTTCCAGCAACAAGCCATGGAGCGACGCCGTGATCTGGATGCTGCTGGCCCTCGCTGAGCCCAGCGCGCTGGCCCTGGAGCCCGAGCTGGCGGTCGCCGTCCGCGCCTTGGGCGAGACCTGGCCGGACGCCGCCATGGGGAGCACCTACCGCACCGGCGCGGTGATGGGGGGCGTCGGTCTGATCGTCGACGTCCTCCCCTGGGTCAGCGCAGACCTGGAGGTGGCCTACCGCCGCCTGGACCCCCGGCTCGAGGACCAGGACGCCCGGATGGAGCTGGTGCCCCTGTCGCTGGTCGCCGAGGCCTCTACCAGAACTGAGCGCGGAGTGCAGGCCTTCGCGGGGATGGGGCCGGCGCTGGTCCTGTTCAGCGAGTACAACGCGGACGGGCACGCAGACCCCGCGCTGCCCACCAGCGAGGACGCGATGACGGTGCTGTCCGGCGGCCGGCTGGGGTGGGAGCTGCGCACCGGAATCCGAGTAGATACCGGGCTGATCCAGCCGCCATCCGCTCCGGCCCCCGGCGGGGTCTTTCGCGCTGCCGAGCTAGAGATCACCGCCGCCAGGCGCATGCAGCGCCCCGGCAGAGAGGAAGGCCTGAGGCTCTCCGCCTGGCGGGTAGGGCTCGGCCTGGTCTTCAGGCTGTGATGCCCCTCTGGCTCTTCGCGGCGCTCGCCCTGGGGGCACCCGACACCGGGCGCTTCGTCCTCCACCCCACTCCGGGATCGCGGGTGGTCCTGTTCCCCCGCAGCGAGCCCCTCCGCATCGAGCTCGGCGTCTACGACAACGCCGCGCCCCTCAACGAGCAGCTCGACGGAAAGACCGCACGCTGGGTGGAGGACGTGGACGTGGTCGCGGTGGGGAGCGGCATCTGGTTCGTGACCCTCTACGTGGAGCGGCCGGACATCGGGATCACCTGGGAGCAAGAGGAGAACCGGCTCATCCTCTCCCTCCAGCCCGGGCTCCCTGCCGAGGTCGAGTTGGTGCCCTTCGTCACCGTGGCGCAGCTGGTCAGCGGCGACGTGCCCCGCCGTCCGGCACCGGTGGAGGAGAACGCCCTGCGCCCCCTCTACGGGGACGCCTCGACCCTGGTGCTGAACGCCGACGACTACATCCCCGACGTGCCCCGCTGGAACACGGGGAGGGTGCCCTCCCCCTGGCGCGACCTCGCCCTCGCGCCGCGCACCCCCAACCACGACTCGGTGGACCGCTACCGATCCGCCTGGACCAGCTCCACCGATCGGAGGGTCCGCGAGGTGGCGCTCTACCGCCTGGGGACCAGCCTGCAGCAGCTCTCGATGCAGCGCGACGCGCTCTACTACCTCAACCTGCTGGAGGGTGAGCGGGAGCGCGTCCCCCTCGCCACCGTCCACCTGGAGCAGGCCAGGGCCCTGATGCACCTGCGCCGCTGGGACGAGGCGCGCGACGCCTGTGAGGCCGCTTGGAAGGAGGGCGCGGGCGACACCCTGACCCTCCGCTGCCTGGGGACGGTCTCGCTCAAGACCTCCAACCCCCCTCCCACGGAGACCGCCAGGGCGATCGCCGACACCGACCCCGAGCCCCTCTCTCAGCTCATCGCGGCCCAGCTCCTGATCCGCGACCGCCGCTATGACGAGGCGGCCACCCTGCTCGCTCCCCTGGCCCGGCGCGCCGAGGACAACATCGCCTCGATCGCCTACGCCAACCTGGGTGACACCCTGCTAGTGCGCGGCGACCTGGAGGGCGCGGCGCGGGCGTGGAACCGAGCCAGGGGTGGCAACACCGACATCATCCCACTCCTCAACACCAGGGGGGTGCTCCTCCAGATGGTGAAGGAGGGGCCCTCCACCTGGCCCTCGCACATCCCCGAGCTGGAGCGAATGACCCAGACCCCTGGCGCCCCCGGCGCGGAGGCGCACTACCTGCTGGCGCAGATCGCCACCACCTACGGGGATCAGGAGCTGGCCGCGGAGCACCTCGGCGGACTGATCGACCGGCACAAGGAGCTCGCCCTGTCCTCAGACGTGCCCGAGCGCCTGTACGCCACCGCGAGCTGGCGGATCGACGATCTGCTGCGTCAGGACCGCCTCGCGGAGGCGGTGGGCTTCTATCGGGACTACTGGCGCGACGCCCTGGAGCCGCTGGTCTACGACACCCACACCCTGGACGGGGTGGCCAGGGGGCTGGAGCAGCTGGGCCTGTACCAGGAGGCGCTGGACGTGCAGCGGGACATCGCCGCGGTGGACATCCGCTACGACCGCGACGACCCCGTCTCCCTCTGGCGCCTCGCGGCCCTGTACGCCCGCACCGAGCACCTGGAGGAGGCCACCCAGACGATCGCCTACGTCAACAAGCTCCCCCGTCGCGCGCCGGCCACCGGCCTGCAGCTCCTGCTGGAGGGGGGCGTCTACCACGTGCTCGGCGATGACGAGACCGCGGCCCGCGCCTGGTCCAAGGCCTCCAGTGATCCGGTGGTGGGGCCGGAGGCGCTGACCCGGCTGGCCCTGCTCCGCGCGAGCACCAACATGTGCCAGCTCGCCCTCCCCAAGCTGGAGGGGGTGCTGGGCCAGGACCCCGCCCCGGTCAGCGCCCAGCTCTACGACGAGGCAGGCCTCGCCAGGGCCCGCTGCCTGCTCGAGCTGGGCCGCGTAGAGGACGCGCTGGCGCAGTGCTCCGCGGTGGCCGCGACCAGCCAGGATCCAGGGGCTATTGAGGAGGCGCGCTACCTGGCCTCGGTGCTCACCACCGAGGCAGGCGGCAGTGAGCTGCCTCAGCCGCTGCGCGCACCCGATCCGACCTGGGACGCGCTGCTGAAGGAAGAGCGCGAGTCGGCAGAATTTCTCGAGAGGATCCAGCCCAAGCTAAAAAAGCGATAGCGAATAATCGTCGTTGAAGCTGCTGTTTGATCCAGAAATAAAATATAGCTAAACAAAGGAACCACCTGTCCGATGGAGGGTCGAACAAGGAGGACCGATGGCCGACTTTCTATTCGACCCGCTCACGCGGGGGCTTGAGACCGTCCTCGACCTCCGGGTTCAGCAGCACTCCCTCACCGCGACCAACCTGGCCAACGCCGACACCCCAGGCTTCAAGGCCCGCGTGCTCGACTTCGACAAGGCCCTGGAGAGCGCGGTGGGACACCAGGATGGTCTCAGCATGCGCCGCAGCGATCCCTCACACCTCTCCGGCGCCTCGGGCATGGAGAGCGCACCGGTGGTGGAGCTGGAGCCAGCGCCGTGGTCTGAGGACGGCAACTCCGTCCAGCTCGAGCGGGAGACCTCCCGCATGAACGCCAACGCCATCCTCTACCGGGGCGTCTCTCGCGGGCTCTCCCGCCGCCTCGCCCTTCTGAAGTACGCCGCCTCCGACGGCCGCAGGTAGGAGAAACCATGGACCTCCTCAACACCCTCGACATCTCCGGATCAGGCCTCGCGGCCCAGCGGGTCCGCCTGCAGACCGCGGCGTCCAACCTGGCCAACGCCCGCACCACCCGCACCCCCGAGGGCGGCCCCTACAGGCGCCGGAGCCCGGTGTTCCAGGCAGAGGCGATCGACCCGTTCGGCTCCGAGTTGGATCGGGCGCTGGCCACGGTGCAGATCGAGCGCATCGACGTAGCCGAGGGCGGTGGGCAGACCCTCTACGACCCCACCCACCCTGACGCTGACGAGCGGGGCTACGTCACGATGCCCGACATCAACATCCTCCACGAGATGGCGGATCTGATGACGACCGCCCGCTCCTACGAGGCAAACGCCAACGTCATCGACATCACCCGCGATCTGGCCAACCGCGCCCTGGATATCGGGAGGTAGCCATGTCCATCGGCCCCGTCACGCGCGCCGCGAACGCCTACGCCTCGAACGCCCCGGCGGTCCGGCAGGCCCCGCGCCCGAGCTTCGCAGACGCCCTGCAGGAGGGCGATCGCACCCGCGACTCCTTCTCACAGCGGCTCGACGCGGCGGTGGAGTCGGTGAACGCCTCACAGGTCACAGCCGACCAGCTCCTCGCTGAGCTGGGCAGCGCCGAGAACGTGGACATCCACGGGACGATGATCGCGATGGAGAAGGCGGAGATCAGCCTGCGCACCATGGTGTCTGTCCGCGACAAGGCCATCGCCGCCTACGAACAAGTCATGAACATGGCCATCTAGGCAGGAGACCGCCGTGAACCGCTTCCTCGCACAGCTCAAGGCATGGCACGACGCCCTCGAAGCGCCGCAGCGCACCCAGCTGTGGATCGGGGTGGCGCTCACGGTGGCGGTGATCAGCGTCCTCGGCTGGTACGCCGCCAGCGAGCGCTACCAGCCCCTGCTCTCCGGCAGGGCCTATGACGACCTCCTCACGGCCGCCGCCGCCCTCGACGCAGAGAGCGTCCCGTACCGCATCCGCGACAACGGCAGCCTGGAGGTCCCCGACTACGCCCTCGGCAAGGCGCGGGCCGCTGTGGCCGCCGCGGACATACTCCCCGGCATCCACGACGTCGCCGAGCTCAAGCTGGGCCTCACCCCCCGCGCGCAGGAGTGGGCCTTCCTCCGCGCCCGCGAGGGCGATCTGGCGCGGATGATCAACGGGATCGCCGAGATCAACGGGTCCCAGGTGAGCATCGTCCCCAGGGAGGAGTCGCTCTACTTCGGCGAGGAGCGCCCCGCGAGCGCGAGCGTCTTCCTCCGCCTGCGCCCAGGCGCCAGGATGAACCCCGGCCAGGTGCGCGCGATCATCAACCTGGTGTCCAACGCGGTGGAGAGCCTGGATCCGTCCCAGATCACCATCGCGGACGACCAGGGCAACCTGCTCTCCGAGATCGCCAACCACTCCGGCGACGCCCCAGAGGATCTGCTCAAGTACAAGACCTCGCTGGAGCGGCGCTACGAGTCCGCGGTGGCGCAGGCGATGCTGCCCGTGCTGGGCACCACCTCGGCCTTCTCGGTCACCGCCGCGGTGGACCTGGACATGACCTCCACTGAGACGGTCTCCAAGCGGGTCGACATCGAGAAGCAGGCGGTGCTGTCCGAGCAGATGGACGAGTCCTCCAACGCCCAGAGCGCGCCGCAGGGGGTCCCGGGGGTGGACGCCAACCTCCCCGAGCGGAGTGCCCCCAACGGCACGGGCAGGAGCCAGAACTCCGAGCGGTCCTCGTCCACCTTCAACTACATGTACCCGACGGTGGACGAGATCCAGCGGCGCCCAGCCGGCGGCGTCACCAGGGTGTCGGTCGCGGTGCAGGTGGATCAGGGCGCGGTGGACGCGCTGGTCAAGGCGGGGAGGATCACCGACGCCGAGGCATTTCGCGCCAGCCTCACCGCCGCGGTGCAGGCTGCGGTAGGCTACGACGAGGCGCGCAAGGACGTGCTGACCCTGTCCATGCTCCCCTTCGCGAACCGCGAGTGGGTGGAAGAAGCCGAGGTGACGTCCATGTCCGACTGGATCATGAAGTTCCTCCCCTGGATCACCGGGCTGATCGGGCTGGTCCTCACCTTCCTCTACGTGGTCCGACCTGTGATGAGCGCCGCGACCCAGCCGCTGCCCTCCAAGGACGCAGCGCAGCTGACCGACGGGGAAGAGGCCGCCGCCAGCAAGAAGGAGCCTGTGGACGAGGACGAGCAGCTCGCGCAGCGCCTGCGATCCCTGGTAGACAACTTCCAGCCCATCGACAGCTCGGACCTGAACCGCCTGGTGGAGCGCGAGTCCACCGCCGCCGCCCAGGTGGTCCGCATGTGGTCCAAGGAGACCTGACCTATGGCGGCTAAGCTCACCGGCACACAGCGAGCGGCCCTGCTGCTGATGTACCTGGAGAAGGGCGCGGCGGAGAAGCTGCTCCTCCACCTGACCCCCGGCGAGCTGCGCAAGATCGGGATGGCGATGGCCGAGGTGGAGCGCTTCGACCAGCAGATCATCGAGACGGTGGTGGCGGACTTCGTGCGGCAGCTCCACACCCAGTCGATGGTGCCCACCACCGGCCTGGACTACGCGCTGGGCCCCTACCCCGAGATGATCGACGAGCAGCGGCGTCCCAGGGTGCAGAGCGCGCTCAAGCGCGAGCTGTCGCAGGCCTTCGTCGAGTACATCCGCGGGCGGCCCCCCCGCACGGTGTCCACCCTCCTCCAGGACGAGCACCCGCAGGCGCAGGCGGTGGCCCTGCTGCTGATGGGGATCGACAACGCCTCTGAGGTGCTGCTGCACTTCGACGAGCAGGAGCGCTTCGAGGTGGCCTACAGGATGGCCCGCATCGAGCAGGTGCCCGGCGAGCTGGCCGACGACGTGGAGGCCTCCCTGTGGGAGGCGCTGGAGGACCGCGGCCACGAGCGCTGGAAGGTGGTGGGCGTGGACCAGACCGCCTCGGTGCTGGGCCGCCTCAAGAAGTCCGTCACCGACGACGTGCTGGAGCGGATGAACAAGCAGGACGAGGCGCTCTCGGACACGCTCCGCAAGCGGATGGTGGTCTTCGAGGACCTGGGCTCCCTCGACAACAAGGGGGCGCAGGCGCTGCTCAAGAACGTGGAGCGGTCGGTGCTGCTGGTCGCCCTGCGCGGCACCTCTCCCGAGCTGCTCCAGCTCTTCACCGGCAACATGTCGTCCCGCGCCGCGGCGGACCTGCTCGACGAGATGTCGATCATGAGCCCCCTCCCCAAGAGCGAGGTCAACAAGGCGCGCGAGGAGGTGGTGCAAATGGCCCTGTCCCTGCAGGAAGAGGGCGTGATCCGCATCGCGACCGGCGGCGGCGAGGAGATGCTGTAGCCCATGGCCTTCAAGCTCTCTAGACCCGCTGATCAGCGCGGGGCCTTCGTACCCGCCTCCCTTGGACAGAAGCACCAGGCGCCAGAGGCGCAGGAGCGCTCCCCTGCGGCGCACCCCAGACAGGAGCGAGCCCAGGTCAGCGCCGAGGACACCCTGCAGGCGGCGCTGGCCCAGGCGCACGCCGAGGGTTTCGAGGAGGGGCGCGCCGCGGGCTTCGCGGAGGGACAGGAGGGCGCAGAGGCCGCCATGCGCGAGCAGCGCGAGGCGCTCGACGTCGCGGCGGTGACCCTCGCCGCCGCCATCGAGGCGCTGGAGCGCCTGCGCCCCGATCGGATCCGCGCGGCATCCGACGCGCTGGGCGCGGTGATCCTGGCCTCGGTGGAGCGCGTGCTGCGCCAGAGCGTGGCCCTCCACCCCGAGGCGCTGCCCACCCTCCTCAACGAGGCGTTGACCCACTTCGTCACCAGGGACAACCTCAAGCTGCGCGTACCGGCAGCGGCCTTTGAGGCGCTCCGCGACCGGCTCCCCCCTGAACAGGCAGCGGCGCTGGTGTCCGACCCCGAGCTGAAGGACGGGGTGATCGCGGAAGGACCAGGGGGCACGGTGGAGGCCACCGTCGATGCGGCGCTGGAGGGGATCGAGCAGGCGATCCGCCAGTGGGCCGAGAGTGACGGGTGAGCCCCCGCGACCTGGAGAGCCTGCAGCACAGCCTGAGCCAGGTGCAGGTCCACAGGGTGAGCGGCCACCTGCTCAACGCGGTGGGCCCCCTGCTGGAGGCGGTGATCCCCGGGGTGAGCATTGGGGGCCTCTGTGAGGTGGGAAACGGCGTGCTCGCAGAGGTGGTCGGCTTCCGCGAGGACCGGACCCTGCTGATGCCCCTGGGGCAGGTCGAGGGCGTCTCCTTCGGGGCCCGGGTCCGTTCGCGCGCCGACACCATCACCGTACCCGTGGGAGAGGAGCTGCTCGGCAGGGTGCTCGACGGACTCGGCAGGCCGATCGACAACAAAGGCCCGATCTTCACCAAGGACCGGCGCCAGGTCGCGAACCTCGCCCCCGCGGCGCTGGAGCGGGACCTGATCTCCGAGCCGATCTTCACCGGGGTCCGGGCCATCGACGGGCTGATCACCCTCGGAAAAGGGCAGCGCGTCGCGATCATCGCAGGATCTGGGGTGGGGAAGTCCACCCTGTTGGGGATGATCACCCGGAGCGTCACCGCGGACGTGGCGGTGGTGTGCCTGGTGGGGGAGCGCGGCAGAGAGGTGCGCGAGTTCCTCGAGTTCAACCTGGGGGAGGAGGGCCTCGCCCGCGCGGTGGTGGTGGCGGTCACCTCGGAGCAGTCCCCCGCGATGCAGATCAAGGGGGCCTTCCTCGCCACCACCCTGGCGGAGTACTTCCGAGACCAGGGGCGCGACGTGCTGCTGATGATGGACTCCCTCACCCGCCTGTCGATGGCGCAGCGGCAGATCGGCCTCTCCGCCGGAGAGCCCCCCACCACCAGGGGCTACACCCCCTCGGTGTTCGCCCAGCTCCCCCGCCTGCTGGAGCGCGCCGGCCCTGGAACCAACGGCGGGAGCATCACCGGGATCTACACGGTGCTCGTCGAGGCGGACGACACCAACGACCCTATCGCCGACGCGGTGCGGGGGATCGTCGACGGGCACATCATCCTCTCGCGGCGCCTCGCCAGCCACGGGCACTACCCCGCGATCGACGCGCTGTCCTCGCTCTCCCGCCTGATGAGCAGGGTGGCCTCACCTCCCCATCGCGAGGCGGCCACCAAGGTGCGCAACCTGCTCGCCACCTGGTCCGAGAACGAGGAGCTGATCCGACTGGGAGCGTACCGCAAGGGCACAGATCCCTCTGTGGACGCCGCCATAGACGCCCACCCGGCCATCCAGGGCTTCCTGCAGCAGGACGTGGACCAGCCCAGCCCCGAGGCAGAGACCCTCGGCGGCCTGCAGGCCCTGGTCGCCACACCCAGGCTCCCCCGCGGGTGAGCGGGGGCCATGATATGTCTCCCTGCCCTCAAGCGCTCCGCCCGCGGTACGATGAAGAGGCAGTGAAACACCACCAGTGAGCGGCCATGCCTCCACAGTTTCTCCTAGCCCGGCAGCCCATTTTCAACCGCAACATGGACACTGTTGCGTACGAGCTGCTGTTTCGCAGCGCCGAGGGCGAGAGCTTTGAGTCCTTCCTCGACGGCGATCAGGCCACCTCCAAGGTCATCCGCCACACCTTCATGGACGGCACCGCGTCGCGGGTGGTCGGGCCCTACCCCGCCCACATCAACGTCACCGCGCACCTGTTCCGCGCGGACATCGCGCGGCTGCTCCCGCGAGAGCAGGTGGTGCTGGAATTTTCCGAGTACGCCAACGTCGACACAGAGCTGTTCCTCACCCTCCAGGACCTCGCTCAGGACGGGTACCGCATCGCCCTGGACCACTTTGAGTGGCGCCCCGAGCACAACCGGCTGCTCGACATCGCCTCAGTGGTGAAGCTCGACGTCATCGACCTGTCCTGGGAGCAGGTGGAACGGCAGCTCGACGTGCTCTCCGCCTTCCCCGTCGACGTGCTGGCGGAGCGGGTAGAGTCGCACGAGCTGTTCCAGAAGTCCGTAGACGCCGGCTTCCACCTCTTTCAGGGCTACTTCCTGTGTCGGCCCGCCCCGATCAAGGGACGCAGCATCGCCACCAGCCGGCTGACGGTGATGCAGCTGCTGCAGAAGGTCTACGACCCGGATGTCCGCATTGACACCCTAGAGAAGATCATCCGCCGGGACGTGGGGCTATCCTACCGCCTGCTGCGGATCATCAACTCTGCCTACTACGCGCTCCCCCGCAAGGTGGAGTCAATCCACGAGGCCCTGGTGCTCCTGGGCCTCCACTTCGTCCGGCAGTGGGTCTCGGTGCTGGCGATGGCGGGCTTTGAGGACAAGCCCAACGAGCTGTTCCGCCTCGCGAT
This sequence comes from Deltaproteobacteria bacterium, assembly GCA_016938035.1. Lineage (GTDB taxonomy): Bacteria > Myxococcota_A > UBA796 > UBA796 > JAFGVK01. Next base: position 15,170 of record JAFGVK010000238.1, read on the forward strand.
GGTGCGCGCCCGGATGGCCGAGAACCTCGCCCGCGCCATCCGCAGAAAGGACACCGAGCCCTTCTTCGTGGTGGGCCTCTTCTCGGTGCTGGACGCCGCGCTAGACAGGCCGCTGCCCACCATCTTGAAGGACCTCCCGCTGTCCCAAGACGTCATGAACGCCCTGCTGCACCGCACCGGTGTCCCCGGCGAGGCGCTGGACTGTGTCATCGCCCACGAGCGCGGCCAGTGGAACCGCGTGAAATTCCAGGACATTCCCGAGGACGTCATCCAGCAGGCCTACCTCCAGGCGGTGGAGTGGTCGGGGACCACCCAACAGCTGCTGGCCGACTGACGGATCGTCGGCGATACGGAGGGGGTTCACTTATGACACCCCTATCACTATTGAGACTATCAACATCCATCTGAATCCGTATCGATCGTGCCATTACCGTGTCAGATGAGATCACAAAGGTTGGCACGCCTCCTGCAAAGGTCACTCGGTGACACGGGAGGTCACGGATGAACGCCAACCCTCAACTCCAAGAGCGCCGCTTCGAGGGCAAGACGCGCCAGGAGGTCATCTCAGAGCACTACCCCATGGTGCGCGCCATCGCCTGCCGCATCTACCAGGGGCTGCCCCGCTCGGTAGACGTAGACGACCTGATCTCCGCGGGCGTCGAGGGGCTCATCGAGGCGGTGGACCGCTACGATCCCGAGCGCGCCGTTCCGCTGAAGACCTACGCCCGCCACCGCATCCACGGCGCGGTGGTGGACGCGCTCCGCGCCCAGGACTGGGTGCCCAGGTCGGTCCGGCGCAAGGCCAGCGAGATCGACTTCACGCGCGCGCAGCTCAAAGACAACCTCGGGCGCACCCCGAACCGGCGCGAGATGGCCTCCGCGCTCTCCCTCTCGGTCAACAAATTCGACACCATGAAGCAGGACGCGGTCATCCGCCCCCTGCTCTCCCTCGATGCTCCGATCGGCCAGGGCAACGCCACGCCTCTGGTGGACCAGGTCGCCTGTGAGTCGGACCCCAGCGAGCACTGGCAGAGCGAGCAGCTCCGCACCCTGGCGCTGGAGGGGATCCAGAGCTTGCCCGAGCGCGAGCGCACCGCGATCGCCCTCTACTACTTCAACGAGCTGTCGCTGAAGGAGGTGGGCAAGGTGCTAG
>JAFGVK010000239.1 GCA_016938035.1 Deltaproteobacteria bacterium
CCCTGTGGTGGGGCGCGCGGGCGGGGTGCCCTGAGCTCGGGGTCCGGGGGAGGGTGGCTGTGGACCTGCCCGGGCCCGAGCTAGGGCGCTCCCTCCGCCTGCGCTGAGGGGCAGCCGGTGAGCAAGGCCTGAGGCCGCCGCGGCGTGGGCGCTGGCGGCGGGGCGCTGGACCAGGGGGGATGCCGCCCTGTGGTGGGGCGCGCTGGCGGGGTGCCCTGAGCTTGGGCTCCGGGGGAGGGTGGCAGTGGACCTGCCCGGGCCCGAGCTAGGGCGCTCCCTCCGTCTGCGCTGAGCGGCCCCTGGTGAGCCAGGCGGGGCGCACCTCGCGGGGGTTGCGTGGGTCGATCAGCTCGGCTGGGGCGCGCTCGCAGTAGGCCTCCCAGGCGCCCTCACCCAGGTATGCCCAGTCCCCCCGCAGCCAGGTGATCTCCCCCTCTCCCCACGCCTCCCAGTCCTCCGGGTCGATCCCAACCGCCAGGCGCCCTACGGCGTCCCGGTCCAGCGCTGGCTCTGGGGCCCAGGCCATCGCCTCCTCGCCGGTGAGGTGGTCATAGAGGAAGGACAGACCCACGGGGGTGATCATCAGGCTCGGCAGCGGGCGGGGCACAGTGGCGATCAGCGCGGCCCAGGACCCGTAGGGAGGGGCGTCTGCGTGCCGGTAGCCCGACGGGCTGATCCCCAGGGCCAAGACCGCCAGCGCCACGGATCCCGCCTGGGTGAGCGGGCGGCGCGCCCCTAGCCACACGGCGAGCAGCGGCGCGCTCAGGGCGGGCGCCAGGAGCGCTAGGCGGTAGCCCAGGTCTGCGGTGGCGGTCTGCCAGGGCACCGCCACGCACACCGCGATCCCCGCCAGCAGGGCCGCCCTCCACCCCCGCCCGTTGGGGTCTCGCAGGAGCCAGGGCGCCCCCAGCAGCGCCAGCCACCCGAGCCACAGCTCCGCGGCCAGGGGCCAGGGGGCGCCGGTCAGGGCGATGACCCCGACCAGCGGGGGCCAGGTCCTCAGGGAGAGGCTGCCCTCCAGGCGCGCCAGGTCCGCGGTCCCCAGGCCGCCCCCCCAGGCGGCGAGCGCCCCCCCGATCAGCAGGGCGCCGCCCAGCCCGAGCGCGATCCTCGGCCGCCCGCCCGCCGCCGCGCCTGCGCCTCCGGTGAGGAGCAGGGCGGCCCCGGTCCGGTGCGCGGTGAAGGTGAGCAGCGCCGCGCCCAGGGCGTAGAGCGACAGGGTGGGGCTCGCGAGCAGCGCCAGCCCCGCGGGGATGACCCCCAGGTTCTTGGGAAATTCCGCGGCGAGCAGGGTGAGGCTCGGGCTCCCGGCGGCCCACAGGGCCAGCCACCACCCCGCCGCTGGGCCTCCCAGCCTGCGCCCCGCCAGCCACCCGAGGGGCACCGCGGCGGCGGCGAGGGCGGCGCTGCCGAGCATGAGCCCGTCGAGGGCCGGGAGCCCCAGGGCGTGTGGCGCGGCGAGGGCACGGAGCACCCAGCTCCCGTCGGGGACGTGGAGCGCCCCCTCGGAGACCAGATCCTCCACCTGCACCAGGTAGTAATAGCCGTCGGTGCCTGTGGCCGCGCCGGTCTCCCGGAGGTGGAGCAGGCGGACGAGCGCGCTGGCGGCTGTGAGCGCCGCCAGCGCGCCGCTTGTTCTTGAAAAGTACCGTTGAGGGCGCGACATATTCGCTATCTGGAATATAGGGGGAGGTAGTGAGAATCACTGAGGTGAGTATGAGCTTGTCGCCAAAAAACAACGCCGCGTGGCTTGAAGAGGGCATTTCTGTCTCCCAGCCGGTCTCCCTGTCTCTGGAGGAGTGGCAGGAGCGTGCGAAGATCCTCAAGGTGATGTCCCACCCCGTGCGGCTCCTGATCCTGGAGGAGCTGGCGCGTGGGAGCAGGTGCGTGAAGGACATCAATTCCCTTATCCCCGACCTGCCCCAGCCCCACCTGTCCCAGCACATGAGCGCCCTGCGCAAGGCCGAGCTGGTGTCCTCCCACTCCGACGGGCCCCTGCGCTGCTACTACGTGCTCCGCCCCACCTTGGTGCAGCAGGTGATCGCGATCCTTCGGATGGAGCACCCGGTGCTGGAGCGTCCGCGGGAGGCGATCCGGGCCGAAGCAAGAGGGGAAGCCTTGAATATTCCCGAGTGAAAGGTTGGGGAGGGGGGCCGCGTTCGATGAACGACATCGGTGGGGTTCCCCTTGGCAGGGTCCCTGCTAGACTGTCTCTGGTCCGCTCTCAGCCCCCACGAGGAGCCCATGAAGCACACGCTCACCCTCATCCTCTCCCTGCCCCTCGCCTTGATGGTGCAGGTCTCTCAGGCCCAAGCGATGGAGGACGGCAAGTGCGTCATGGACGATGGTGAGACCATCTCCGCGATGACGGTGCAGGACCTCCAGAACGCGCTGCACCAGACGCAGGGGGCCTTCGACGAGCTCGCACTCGATGACGCGCGGTTCATCCTGGAGAAGCTCCACGGCAACCTCCGGTGCCTGGCGGAGCCGATCCCCCCGGTGGACATGGTGCGTTTCGCGCGGCAGATGTCCGTGATGTCCTTCTTTGACCAGGACGAGGTCAACGCCACGAGGTGGGCCTTCTTGGCCGACATGGTGGTGCCCGACATGCCCTGGCCCACTGAGATCGGCCCGAACCACCCGCTCCGCACCGCGATGGCCTGGGCTGAGGAGCCCCCGCTCGCGGGTCCTGAGGGCAAGGAACTGCTCGCTCCCTCGAAGGGCGCCTTCGTGATGAACGGCCTCCTCGCCAAGGAGCCGCTGGCGCTGGCAGAGGTCCCCAACCTCGTGCAGGTCTTCGACAAGAAGGGCGTGCTGGTCGCCTCCTGGTGGCAGGACGGCGCCGCGTTCCGCGAGGACTACCTGACCGATGCGTCCCCGGGTGAGGTCTACATCCCCAAGTGGTGGATCCCGCAGGATGTGGACGCGGTGGTCGCAGCGTACAAGGCGGATCCGCGCTACCAGCCCGCTCCCGGGGGGATGGACGACCTGGAGGACGACGATTTTGACGTCGCCGTAGCGCCAGCGGGGACGGAGGGGGGTGATGCCTCCGCCGAGACCGTCGCGGGCGCTGTGGGCGCTGGGGGCGTCGCGGACACCGAGGGCGTCGCGGACACCGAGGGCGTCGCGGACACCGAGGGCGCTGGGGGCGCCGAGGGCGCTGCGGGCGTCGCGGACACCGAGGGCGCCGAGGGCGCTGCGGGCGCCGAGGGCGCCGAGGGCGTCGCGGTCACCGAGGGCGTCGCGGTCACCGAGGGCGTCGCGGTCACCGAGGGCGTCGCGGTCACCGAGGGCGCTGCGGGCGCCGAGGGCGCCGCGGTCACCGAGGGCGCTGCGGGCGCCGAGGGCGCCGCGGTCACCGAGGGCGTCGCGGTCACCGAGGGCGCTGCGGGCGCTGGGGGCGTCGCGGTCACCGAGGGCGTCGCGGTCACCGAGGGCGCTGCGGGTGGGGTCACTGAGGTCGCGGCAGGGGGTGCCGTAGAGGGCGCAGGTGCGGGGGGGGGAGCCACTGAGCCTGTGGTTGGCGGTGGCACCGTGGCCCCTGGGGTGCTTCCTCCCATCGAGGCCCCGCTGCCACCTACTCCCGTCGCCAAGAGTCAGACCGCCCAGCTGGGGGCGAGCGTGGGCCTGGGTGTGGTGGCAGGGGTGTTGTACGGCATGGCCTTCGGTCAGGCAGCCGCTCTCGACGACGCCACCTCCTCCGCAGAGCTCGCCAGCGCGCGCACCGCGGCCAACCGGCTGGTCATCGGATCCGGGGTGCTGGCGACCGCGGCGGTGGGCGTGGGTGTCAGCGCGGTGATGGTCGAGGACGGCGCCGGCCTGGGTCTCAGGTTCCGCTGGTAGCGCGGTGCGGCTCTTGGAGCGCTGGCTGCTAGGGTGGCTGGCGCTGGCACTGCAGATGGTCGGGGCCGCGGTGCAGGGGATGATCCAGGGGCTGTTTCCCCGAGCGCCTGCGGAGGACGAGGATGAGTGACCTGCTGCGCCCAGAGGTCGGGTGCGCTCTGGTGGGGGCGCGGGCGTCGCTCTGGCAGTCGTGGACAGGCCGCCACGCGGAGGTGTCGGCGGCTGCGCTGCGGGAGCTGGAGGAGGGGAGCCCCCTCTGGACCCGCCTCGCGGCGCTGCAGATGGTCGGCGAGGTGGACTACCCGCGCCTGTGGGTCGCTCGCTCCCGCCTGCCGCTGTATCTGCCCGCAGAGCGCACCCTGTGGTACCCCCTCCCCAGTCAGCGGACCGCTGGCGGCCACAGGTGGGGGCAGCGGGTCTTCTCGGTGGACCAGGCCGCGCTGTGGGAGGCCACCTTGGAGCAGCGGCCGGTGGAGCGCCTCGCGGCGCGGGTCGGGCTCACCGTGGAGGAGGTGCTGGCCTGGGTCCGGGGCCTGACCGGGCGGGAGGTCCAGGTGCTGCAGCTCCGCCCCGCGCCCGCCCATGCCCGGGACCTCTCGCTGGAGCGGCTGGTTGCGCCTCCCAGGCCGGTTGGGAGACGGCCCACCGGGCAGCTGGGCGCGGCCGGTGAGACCCAGCTGGGTGCCTATCACCAGGACCTCGAGGATCCCGAGAGCCACTTCGACGATCGCGAGACCACCGTGGCCCACGCCCTGGCCACGCCGCACCAGGCGCTGGGTGGGAGCCCCTACGGGGCGCGCCTCCGCGCGCGGCTGGAGCTGCGCGGGATGGTGCCCGGCGACGGGCTGACGGTGGAGGTTGGCTGTGGCACCGGCGAGCTGGCGCGGGACTGGCGCGCCGCGGGGGCCCCAGCGCGCTACCTCCGGGTCGATCGGTCTCCGGCGCTGCTCCAGGCTCAGGCGCGGATGGCGCCGGGTAGCCTGGGGGTGCTGGGGGACGCCACCGCGCTCCCGCTCGGCGACGCGAGCGTGGACCTGCTGATCTCTAACGAGGTCCTCGCCGACCTCCCCGCGGTGCCGTGGCCAGAGACCTCCCCCCACCCCGAGGTGGAGGACCGCATCAGGCGCTACGGCCTCGCCCTCGGGCCGGGGTGGAAGAACCTGGGGGCCTGGAGGATGGTGGAGGAGGTCGCCAGGGTGCTGCGCCCCGGTGGCTGGGCTTGGATGTCGGAATTCGGCGCGCTTGACGAGGCCCCGCAGGAGACTGAGCAGCTGGATCATCCAGAGGTGAGCATCCAGTTTGGAGACCTGCGCGCGGTCGCGGAGGCGCTCGGGCTTCAGGCGGAGGTGGTGCGCCTCGACGACGCGCTGGGGATGGACCTTGGGGCGCGCTGGGTCGCGCGCAGCGTCTGGGAGGGGGCGCGGGCGGTGGCCTCGGCGAGGGGGACACGCCTGAAGGCCAGGGCGTGGACCGCCCAGGCGCTGGAGGCGGCGCTGGGGGTCCGGGTCCAGGGCCTGCGGGAGGTCCCGTTGAGCGAGCCGGGACCTGGGCCGCTGCCCACGAGGTTCTTTGTGCTGGTGGTGCGCAGACCTGTCGAAGGGGCTGTGGACCTGGGCGCGGGCTCTCCCAGGGCCTGCTCCTGATACCCACTCCAAGCCAGAGGGGTGCGATCCATGGTCCGGCCCACAGGGCTGGTGGGCCATCCGCTGTGTGCTCTGTGTCTCTGTGGTTCAATGCGGAGTTCTGCCCGATTGTGGCGCCCGCAGCTGCCCGACCCGGCCCTGATCTCCGGGTCACATCGACAGGCTCCTGAGTCACGCCCAGCCAACAGTGGCCTCGTTCAACGTCTCGCCCATGAGCAGGTACGCGTAGGCGCCACGCTGGGCCTGGGAGGGAGCTGAGACGCGCGCGTCCGCCCGCTAGAGGGACTGAATTCACCCTCCGATGCCCGCGCTTTACCGCCCTCTCCAGCCCGTCCAGGCGCGGGGACCGAGGCCCTACACCCCAGGAGCTAGGCCGCATGACAACGCGGGGCGCTGCGGTGAGGCGCTGGGTCGACACTGGGAGGCCCTACACCCCAGGAGCTAGGCCGCATGAGGCACCGATCCGCTGGCCTCTCGACGCGTGTCCTTGTTCCTACGCTCGTCGCGTACAAAAGTACGCTTCCTCCCTAGCGAACGGCGGTCACGCGCCGATATGTCTAGCGACTCGGCGCCCGTTTACAGTTTGGAGGATTCGACGAGCAACTTCATCTGATGTTGAACGGAACCGCTCCGCGGTAGCTGTCCCACTCCGCCACGCCCTCGGCTGACCTCGAAGCCCAACGATCAGGTTGAGTCGCCCG
>JAFGVK010000240.1 GCA_016938035.1 Deltaproteobacteria bacterium
CCACCGGACATTGTCCCCCCGATCACCCCATGCAGCGGTAGATCGTGGGGCTCTACGCGCCAAGGCCCGCGCGACGCGGCACTATTGCCCTTGAATTAGGACAATTTGCCATTGTTGGCGTGCGGTGGCTGTCGAACTCTGGCTGAGGCTCAGTCCTCCCCGAGCCCCTCACCCGCCGCCGCCACCGAGGTGATCAGCGCGTCTTCGCCGCGAAGATCGTCAGGAGGAGCTCACTGTCGTCCAGGAGGAGGTACTCCGGGCGTCTACCAGAGAGTCGCTCGCTCTCCTCGAGGATGATCGCGACACCCTCGCCGCGCTTGTCCATGATGTGCTGCCGGTGGGAGCTCAACGAGCGATCATCCACGGGACAGCGAGCCAGCAGGCTGGTCAGGACCTCGTTGCGCGCCGCCTGGCGCAGAGCCAGGCTCTCCGTGGTCATGGTGTTGGGCAGCATGCCGGGGGAGTACAGCTCCAGCCGGTCCTCGAACAGGCGCAGCCTCACCTTGGAGCCGGCCATCGAGTAGTCGCGGTGGGCCACCGCGTTGGTGACCGCCTCGAACACCGCGAGCATCGAGAACTGCGGCAGGTCCTCGCGCCCGCCGTCAGCGTGCTTCCTGGCACCGACCCGCATGTTCTTGCGGACGAAGGCGCAGGCCTCGAGGATCTGGCGGTCCAGCGGACCGGTGATGTCCCGGGCGTCCCGCTGATAGGCGCCTGAGGCGAGAGGGCGGACGGCGTCCCCCTCGTAGGCAACCGCCTGAATGAAGGCCCCTGGAAGGTGACGCTCCGGTGACAGGCTGCTCATCAGGAGACCGGCCACCGTCGGACGCCATCGCCCGCTCTCGTCGAGTCCGGCGAGCGCCAGCTTGCCCTGCGTGATCTCTGACGCCTCGCCGCGCGCCGCGGGAGCGAAGCGTCGCCAGAGCCCCTCGTCCAGCTCCTCCAGGGTGGCGTGGGGAACAGGCGTCTCGTCGAAGCGGATCAGGCGGGACTGAGACCGCTGCTGAAACAGCCGCGCCAGCTGATCTGGAGGGATCGGGCGCTTGGAGGAGCCCACCCTGTGCAGGTAGCCCCCCGGACTGAGGTGGACGAAGAGGCTCCGGGAGACCTCCACCCGAATCACCGGCTGCTCTCCTCCAAGCCCGTCAGGCAGGTAGAGCCGCTCGATCAGCGGTGCCAGCGGCGGCTTGATGGAGTGCTCGCAGGCCTCGCGGACCACGGTCTCCACCAGGTCCAGCCTGTCGAGGGGAATCCCCACGACCTGCCTGCTGACGTCCTCCACCCCGAGCACCAGGACACCGCCCGCCCGGTTCGCGAAGGCCGCGAGCTCATCGGCGAGGGCGTCCTGCGAGGGGCCCCGCACCCGGCCTCCAGCGAAGCGGACCTCCTTCAGCTCCAGGAAGCTGTCTTCACCGAGCTGGATCTTCTCCAGCAGGACGCTCCGGCCCTCCAGCATCTCACCCCTCCCTGCCCAGCCGCTGCCAGCGCTTGCTGAAGGCCTCCCGGCCCCCCTCCATGACCGTGCACACCTCTTTCCGTATCTCGCGCTCCTGCAGCGCACCGCTCTGGTGGACGACGCACTGCCCCCTGGCGAAGGCCATGACGTGTACCAGCTCAGCGTCCCCGTTGACCACGATGTTGGGGTTGTGGGTCACCACGATGAGCTGCCGCCTGAGCTTGTTCTCACGGAGCTGGGTCACGATGAGGTCGTAGATGAGGTGGTTGTCGAGGTCGTCCTCCGGCTGGTCGAGCACCAGGGGCTCGTCGCCGAAGGAGAGCAGGAAGGCCAGCAGCGCGGCCGAGCGCTGGCCCTGCGAGCCGTGGCTGATCGGCTGCCAGCCTCCGCGCCGGTACTCGATCTGCAGGTCGTCCTCGGGGAACCACATGGCGATGTGGTCCGCGAACTCCGGGCTCTCCCTCCGCTTGGCCAGCGCGTTCGCAAAGCGCCCGCCGAACGAGGGATCACCCTGGATGAGCTGTCGCTTGAGCGCGTTGAGTGATGCCCTCTTGTCCTCTGCAGCGGCCAAGGTCCTTGCCAGCCCGGGATTCTCCTCAGTCCCGAGGAGTTCTCCGTCAAAGCTGGTGCCTTCCATGCTCAAGAGCGAACGAAGCTGCGTCTCAAGGTTCCGCGGATCGAAGCCATGCTCCACCACCCTGATCCGCACATGCTCATTGCTCTCCAGCACCCTTGCCAGGAACGCCGCTCGCGCCTCAGTGATCGCCGCGCGCAGCCTGGAGACCAGCTCGAACTGCCCCTCCAGCTCCCGCAGCTGCACGGCACGATCCCCCTGCAGCGCCACGAGGTCCTTTTGCTGAAGCTCCAGCCGCTGCCGCTCCGCTGTCAGCCGGGCGAAGGCCTGCGGATCCTGCACCCCCTGCGCCGCGAGCTGCTGCTGGAGGTCCTGGTAGGCCTGAGTCGCGGCCTGCGCTCGCTCGTACCAGCTCAGCACACCGGGCGCCTCCTTCCACGCCTCGCGCCTCGCTCTGAGGTGCTGCGCCTGAACCTCCAGGACCTGCCGAGCGGCGCTGAGCTCCCGCTCGACCTCTGCCCGCCAGGCCAGAATGTCCGCGTCCTCCGCTCCGAAATACTGGGAATTCCAGTCCTCCAGCACCAGCTCCTCGTCCAGCCGGTCGATCGCGTCCGCCGCCACGGTCACCTGATCTGCCAGCGCTCTGACCTCGCGCTGCTGGTGAGTCGCCCTGGCATAGGCCCGAAGCACCGCCTCCTGGTTGGTGCGCGCCAGCCTCTCCAGGCTCGCGTGGGTCTCTCCCAGGCGCCGCTCGACCTCCGGATGCTCCGCCAGCCGCTGGTCCATGGCGCGAAGGCCGGCTCTCATCGCGCGAAAGGTCGCCTTCTCCTCTTCCAGCCGCCGCTTCTGGGCGTCGAGGCCTGCGGACTCGTCGAGGATCCCGAGCAGCGTCCCCCGCCCCTCCTCCGCGAGGGCTGCGATCTGCCCCTGGGAGAAGATGCGGAGGGGAAAGCGAGCCGGATTCACCGCCTGACTCTCTGCAAGCGTCCACCCCGCGTCACGCCGCTCCATGACGACGACGGTGTCCTCACCCGAACGCCCCTGCGGCGGTGTCAAGCTCAATTCCAGGTCCCGCTCCTCGTGGTGCCAGAGGACCTTGATCTTCGTCTCCTGGCGCAGCGCCCCCTCATCACCCCGCCGGCTGGAGAGCTGACGGAAGGCCTCGAACTGCCTCCGAGCCTCGGTCTCCTGCCCCAGGTCCGTGTCGCCGGTGCGCCGGGTGGCCAGGCGCAGCGCGTGGACGAAGGTCGACTTGCCCGTCCCCCGTCCCCCCACGATGGCGTTGAGATAGGGGGAGAGCTTCACCGTGGCCGCGTGCCCTCGCCCCATGTAGCGGGCCTCTTCGACCTCGATGCCCCCGATCCAGTGCTCCGGCAGCAGAGAGGGATATAAGGGCTCCTCGTCGCTCCGACGGAGCGCGCTCCCGTTGCCGTCCAGCAGGGCCAGGCGGAGCCCCTCCAGGGTGGGCGTCGCCATCTTCACCCAGGTGAACCGTTCGCCGGGAGCCCCGGCACCTTGAAAGCTGTGGCAGTCCGACCCCAGCACCCTGGACAGGCGGGCCTCGCTCTGGCTCGCCACATCAGGCCAGGGAGCGCTCTGATCGCGCCACTCCACCGCGAGCAGCCCGGAGACACCGAGGGCTTGATGCAAGGTGTTCGCGTCCAGCAGCGCCCTTCGTGAAGCCCCCTCGGTCCGCAGCAGTCCCTTGTCCTGGTCGGCGTGTGCGGGAATGGCCAGGGCCCCCGAGGCGACAATGGCCTCCAGGACCTGCGTGAGACTGAGCCGGGTCACCCCATCACTGTCGCCCTTGGCCCCGTCATACTGGACCCTTCCGAGCAGGCCGTCGATGTCGGCACCCGATGCGTCCGGCCCGAAGATGGCGAGGACGTGCACCCCTCCCTGAGCGCTGATCTCCACCCCGGGGAAGAGGGTCAGCGGGCGAAAGCCTGAGTCAGGACCTCCGGTCTCGGCAGCCGTCTTCATCCGGACATAGGCGGCCTTCAGCGCGTCGACCCAGTCTCCACTGTTGTGATCCGTCACCGCGACACAGTCCACCTCAGCCGCCATGAACTGCAGGAGCCAGCGCTCTGGCGTGACCTCATCTGGCGTCCCCTTTGCCCGCTGCCAGGCTGTGGTGTCTCGCGAGGCTGGGGTGTGGGTGTGGAAGTCGAACCTCCACCAGCGGGCACCTGGAAACGAGCGCATCACGACTCCCTGACTGATCCGAGGCGGAACGCCCCACCGACCCGGCTGGTCCCGCCGGGCTGCTGGCCCCGGGAATTCGAGCTTCTCTGGACTGACAGACCCGTAGACTAGCACAGTCGCGTCGCAGCGCTCCTCTGCTCGAGAGGGGCACTCTGGCCGACGCCCCTACTCCACACCCAGCTCCTCCCCCGCCACCGCCGCCGCGAGCTCCTGCGCCCCCGCCTCCGCGTCGTAGGACCTGCCCTCCAGCCCCGCCTGCACCGCCTCGTCCACCACGCTCTTCGAGAAGCTCGACAGCAGCGCGATGATCGCGGGCTCCGCCAGGCCC
>JAFGVK010000241.1 GCA_016938035.1 Deltaproteobacteria bacterium
CACCGCCCCACCGCCGTGTCGCCTGGGAGGGCGCTGGTCGCGCCGGCTCGTCGGCAGATGTGATAGCCTCCCCAGATCTACTGGCTCGCGCCGCGCTGGCTCGCGCCCCCTGGGCTCCGTCGGTCGGGCATGACGTGGGAGTGGCTCCGCGTGCACGGTCCCTCGCCGCCCTCGAGGTGCTCGCTGACCCCGCGTAGGCGAGCCGCTCGAGCTGGGTCTGGAACGAGGAGGACGGGATGGGTGCGGAGTGGACGCGGATGATCGTGAGCGAGGTGCCGCTGCGGACCCTGGTGGTCTGCGGGCAGACGCCGGAGGACTGGTCGGTCCTGTCGGGGGAGGGCGAGACCGGGGTGTGGCTGCTGCAGAGCTACGACGCATCAGACAGGGGGCGCTTCGTCGCCTCTGCCGCGGCCGCGGGCGTGGAGTGGCTCTCCAACAAGGCCTCCCTCGCGACCTGGCTGGCGCTGGACGCGACGGCGCCGCACGCCGCCTCTGCGCCGCCGCGCCCTCCCGCCAGGGGCGAGAGCTCTCCCACCTCGCTGCTGGGCAGGGTGATGGAGCACGCCACCTGGGACGAGGAGAGCGGTGGGCGCGAGCTTGAGGCGGATCGGCGACACCTGGTGCGGACCTTCCCCAAGCTCCCGGAAGGGGAACTCAACCGGCGGGTGAAGATCGGCCATCGGATCCGCAACACCCTGGAGCAGATCGAGCGGGAGGCGCGCAAGCGGGGCTTCGACAGCCCCTCGGTGAACGGCCTGCTCGACGAGGCGGACGCGATCCGCTGGGACCCTGACGGGGAGATCAACTGGCAGGCGAGGACCCTCTACTTGCGGCGGCTCCAACGGAAGATGGCCTGGCTGGAGGGGCACGCCAGGGGTGATCGCGCGCACCACCGCGCTCCGCCCTCCCCCCCTCCAGCGGAGGGGCCGCTCCTGCGCCGGAGCGAGCGCTCCCACAGGGTCGACACCCTGCGCCCCCACCGGGGCTGGACCCTGGTGATCGACGAGACGGGGACCAGCTTCAACCACGGCGGCGTCAAGGCCGAGGCGGGCCGCTGGGTGGGGGTGCTGGTGCCGCACGGCAGCGATCTGCCGCCTGTGACCGGCTTCCACGGCACCGACGCCGCGCCCCTCCGCCGCGCCAAGGTGCTTCAGGACCTGCTCGACCGCGAGGTCGGCGTGATCGGCCTCACCGTCGACGGGGTCCACAAGGTCGAGGCGGACGGGTGGCAGGTGGGGGTGATGGCCCTGGTGGAGTGGGCCCTGCGCCTGCTCCCCAGGGCTCCCGGCGAGTCCTTCCCGCTGGAGGTCTACGTCGAGCAGCGGGGGGGCAGCGCGGCGGGGCAGCGCTGGGACGCGGCCGCCACCGAGCTCAAACGGCAGCTAGAGGTGCGCGGGGTGGAGGGCACAGGGGGCGTGCGCCTGAGCCTGGACGTGGTGGGCAAGGACGGCCACCCTCACCTGGCCTACGCCGACGCGGTGGCGTACCAGTGGCACCCCAGCGAGCGGGACGCCGGCGGGCTGCTCGCGGCGAGCGGTCTGCGGGAGCAGTGCCTGATCGAGGGCGACGCCCTGCTGCTGGCGCGGGCCTGGGACGCGGGCAGCGGAGCGGGGCGCCTGAGCGCTGGAGACTGGGCGGCGCTCCTCCGCAGGGAGCGCGCGGACGGCGAGGGCTCTCTGGCGGCGGTGGCGAGCAGGCGGCTGCAGGTGCGCGCGGGACAGGAGCCGGGCCTGTGGGGTCACTACCTGGGGCTGGTCACCGCCCACCTGGAGAGCAAGGCGGCCGACAACGCGCTCCTCTCGCTGCAGGAGGACTGGCTGGAGTCGGTGGACGTCACCTACCCCCGCAACCGCCGGGTGCTGCTGGAGTGGCACCTCGATCAGCTCCGCCTGCAGAACCACCTGGGGGGCGTGGCCTACGCCCTCGCGCGGCAGATCGCCGAGGAGGCGGAGGCGATCCGCGAGGAGGACCCGGCCCTCGCCTGCGAGGCGGACCTCAACCGGGCGGTGGTGGGGATGAACGCCTTCCGCTTCGCGCAGGCGGAGCGGCTGGTGGTGCCGTGGACCTCCGAGCGTCCGATCGTGCCGGGGCTGCGGATGTGGTGCCGCGCCTGGTCCTCGCTGGGGCAGCTCCAGGCCTTCCAGGGGCGGCTGGAGGAGGCGAGGGGGTCGCTGAGCAGGGCGCTGACCGGCTTTGAGCGGCTGGCGGACCCGGCGATGTCCCTGCGAGAGCGCTCGCACACCTCCGCCTACCTCGCCATGGTCTCGATGGACGATCCGACGGTCAGCGACCAGGACGCCGCGGCAGCGCTCCTCCGCTACGCTCAGCTCCTGCTGCCCGAGGTGGAGGGGGTGGAGGCGCTGGCGGAGGCGGTGGCGCGCTCGAAGGAGCACCGGCTGGTCTACCTGCACCACGCGGTGGTGCGCTTCCTCGCGTCACGGGGGGAGCCAGAGGCGAGGGCGGCGTACCTCGCGGCGCTCGGGCCCAGGTGGAGCGCGCTGGGGGAGGGGCACCCCTGGCCGCTGATCGCCCTCTATCGGGGCCTGCTGCTCGACGGTGCGGGGCGCGCTGAGGACGGCATGAGGCTGATCCGCGAGGGGGTTGACCTGTCGATGAAGCCCGAGATGGGGCCCACGGTGGCCCTGATCGGCGCCACCCTCGACGCGGTGCTCCGCCGGCACGGCGAGCCGGTGTCCGCCGACAGCAGCGCCCTGCGGGCGGGCCTGAGCACCTCCCTCCCCGCCGCGGGCGCGCGGGTGGCGCTGCTGGCGCGCCCAGGGGACTTCGCCAGCGATCTGGAGCTGGTGCGGGCGGTGCTGCCCTTTGCTTTTCGCTAGCGGTGCTGAGGCGAGGGCGGTGGTCCGACGGGATCGCCGCCCAGCCGCCGGTGCAGCTCGGGGACCGCCGTCTTGGCGCCACTGGCGACGAGAGCTCCCCCACGGGCGGCGCCCCCGTGCTGTAAGCCCTCCACCCCCCGCCGCGTTCCCCCAGCGAATCCCTCGGAGGTCCTGATGCTCGCCCTCATCGCCCTGCTCGCCGCCACCCCCGCCCACGCCGC
>JAFGVK010000242.1 GCA_016938035.1 Deltaproteobacteria bacterium
CGCCCCGGAGCTCCGGTAACCACACCGCCGCTCCGGCTCCTGGAGGCGCGCAGACGCGCGAGGAGGACGGACGCTGCTCATCACCCTGCTGCTCGGCTGCTGCCTGCTCACAGCCGACCCGGAGGACTCCGACACCGCGGACGCCGCTGAGCTCACGGTGCCCCACCCCTGTGAGGTGGAGGGGCGCGAGGGCCTTGATCATCGTCTCGCCCAAGTGGGGTATGCGGGGGGCCTCCGGCACGGGGCGCTGGGTAGTGTTGTGTTGCGGAGCGTCGCGCTCTCGTTGACCTGTCGGACAGGGACACCGCCCCAGCCGCTAAAGGAGTGGCGCTCCCGGACGAAACACCCGCGAGAGGTGTCTCTATGTCCGTTCGATGGAAGCTGATGAGCAAGGTCCTGGGACTCTTCGCGGTGCTGCTCCTCACCATCCTGGGGTCGACCCTGGTGCTCTCTTCCCAGGAGGCCGACGGGCTGCAGATCAACCTGGCGGGGCGCCAGCGGATGCTCTCCCAGCGGATGACCAAGGAGGCGCTGCTCCTGGAGCGCTCGCTGGGCACCGCGCGCCAGGACCGCGCGGCTCGGGACCTCAAGGCCACCACCGCCCTCTTCCACACAACCCTCCACGCCCTCACCGAGGGAGGGGAGGCGGTGGGCGGCGACGGGCAGGCGGTGCGCCTGCCCCCCGCGAAGGGAGAGGCGACCCTGAGCGCCCTGGAGCGCGGGATGGCCCGGTGGGACGCGGTGAGCCCCCTCGTCGACCAGGCGCTCGCCACCGGGCAGCCAGAGGCGATCCGCGCAGCGGTGGGCGCACTGGAGGAGAACAACCTCGCCCTCCTCAAGGACATGAACGAGGCCACTGGGGCCTTCCAGGCCTCCTCGGACCGGCACCGCAGCGCCCTCACCTGGGTGCAGCTCCTGGCGGTGCTGCTCTCGGTCGCGACCCTCTACGCGATCTACCGCTCCCTGGAGCGCGAGGTCATCGAGCCGCTGCTCCGCGCGGTGGCCTTCGCGGAGGGGGTGACCCTCGGCCGCCTCGACCAGCGGCTGGACGCCCAAGGCGAGGACGAGCTCGCCCGGCTCGCCGGGGCCCTCACCGCGATGA
This sequence comes from Deltaproteobacteria bacterium, assembly GCA_016938035.1. GTDB lineage: Bacteria > Myxococcota_A > UBA796 > UBA796 > JAFGVK01. The sequence continues at coordinate 1,103 of JAFGVK010000242.1, forward strand.
GCCACCAGCTCGGCCGCTCCTTCCGCGAGCTCAACGAGGTCTCCCAGCGCCTCAGCTCCTACACCCGCCAGCTCGACGGCACGGCGCTCCAGCTGGACGCCAGCGCCAGCCTCGCCGCGAGCCACACCGGCGCCATCGCGACAGAGGCAGCGCAGATGAGCGGCGCGATCGAAGACCTCGGGGCCAAGCTCCGCCAGGCCGACACCGAGCTGAGCGAGGCCACCGCTCAGGCGGGCAACGTCAGCCGCTCGATCGCCTCGGTGGGAGCGGTGGTGCAGAGCATCTCCGAGGACACCCAGGGCGCCGCCCTCTCGTTCCGAGAGATGGTGAACGGGCTGGAGGACTACCGCCACGACACCCACGAGATCACCGAGGCCACCGCCTCGGCCGTCGGTACGGCCATCACCCACATCGAGGGGCTCGCCGACGCGATGCAGGTGGTGGGGAACGTCCTGTTCCTGATCAAGGACCTGGCCGAGCAGATCCAGTTCCTCTCCCTGAACGCCAGCATCGAGGCAGCCGCCGCGGGAGAGGCCGGCAAGGGCTTCGCGGTGGTCGCCCACGAGATCAAGGGACTGTCGCTCCAGACGCACAACGCCACCAAGAACATCGAGGTCAAGCTGAGCGGGATGGAGGAGAACCTGGAGCGGGCCACAGCGGTGATCCGCGCCCTCGATGGGCAGGTCGACACCCTGAAGGACACCATCGGCCACCTCTCCGCCGCGATGAGCGCCCAGGGACGCACCGTCTCGGAGGCCAACGCCCGCCTAGCCCAGACCGCGTCCTCGGTCTACCAAATCAACCTGAGCGTCGCAGAGGTGACCACCGCCGCGGCCCAGATCGGACACGGCCTGGAGCAGGCGACACAGCACCTCCAGAGGGTGTCATCGGGCTCAGCGCAGGTGTCGCTGACCATGGGCGGCCTGCTCGAAAGCACCGCGCAGATCCACCGCGCCACCACCACCAGCCAGCGGCAGGTGAAGGTCATCACCGGCCTCTCCTCCACCCTGTCGGTCACCGCCGACAGCCTGCGCAGCTCGGTGGCGGGGATCAAGGCGACCTGAGCTCACCCTGGCCCGCTTGACGGGGGACTGGCCCCCGTCCTACCCTGGGCCGCGTCGGACGGGCACTGCCGGGCGACGGCGGGAGGGGGCTTGGCACCTCCGGGACAAGGCGGGAGCGCGGCCCGCTGGAACCAGAATCTCCAGCGCGTGGATCGCGGGCGCGTACGGGAGGCGACATGAGGTTTGTGCGTCGTGAGGATTTGATGGTGGAGTTTGGCCAGACCGACCTGGTGACGCTCCGCTCGGCGGGGGCAGGGATCGAGGTCACGGCCCCCGCCCAGGCCGTGCCGCTGATCGCGTACTGCAGCGAGGCCCGCACCCGCGACGAGGTGGTCGACGCCTTCGGCCCAATGGCCGGGCGCGCCTTCGACATCCTGGTGGAGGGGGAGCTGCTGGTGCGCGAGGAGGAGGCCCTCGACACCCCGCTGTTCTTCCAGAACTTCGCCAGCATCGACACCCAGCGCAGGATGCTGGAGGACAGGGTGCGGGTCGACGCCTACGCCGAGGCCATCCGCAGGGTGGTCCGGCCGGGTCAGGTGGTGCTCGACGCGGGCTCTGGCACAGGGCTGCTGGCCTGCATGGCGGCGCTGGCAGGCGCGGAGCGGGTGTACGCGGTGGAGCGCAGCGACGCGATCCACATGGCGGAGGCGGTGGTGCGCGCGACGGGGGTGGCCGACAGGGTCCACCTGGTGCGCGCCGACCTGCGCGCGGTGCAGCTCCCCGAACAGGTGGATGTGGTGGTGAGCGAGACCTTCGGGGCGCTGGCCTTGTCGGAGGGCGGCTTCGCGGACGTGGCCTCCTGCGCCGCGCGCGACCTGCGCCCCGGCGGGGTGGTGATCCCCAGCGCGGTGCGCCTGTACCTCGCGCCGGTGCGCGCGGCCTTCGACGCCTTCGGCGTCCAGCACGGGGTGGACCTGCGCCCGCTCCAGCACCTGGCGCTCAGGCGGGGGGCGGTGCAGACCCTTTCGCCCGAGCAGCTCGCGGCCGAGGGCGCGGTCCTGGCGCGGCTGCCCTTCCCCGGCGCCGGCGACGCCCAGGGCGAGGCGCGCTTCACCGTCGATGAGGGGCCTCTGGTCGGCTTTGCGGCGTGGTTCACCCTGGAGCTCGCCCCTGGCGTGGAGCTGCCCACCAGCCCGCGCGACCCCACGACCCACTGGCAGCAGGCCTTCCTCCCCGTCGCCACCCAGCACCACGGGGCGGGGGAGCTCCAGGTGGAGGTGGACATCGCGCCAGCCGAGGGCGACCGCAGGGGGCTGGTGGTCCACACCAGGTGGACGGGGTGCTGCGAGGGGGCGGCGCGGCACAGGCTGGTCTGATCCCCGACCCTACGGGACGCCCCTAGGGCCCCCTCGGTCGGGCGGCCCGGCGCCTATCGACACGCGGGAGCGCTCGACCACCGAGGTCATCAGAGGGTCCCTTCAGAACGATGACGCTCGCGCCCTGAGAGCGTCCCTCGGGTGGATCGGTGCGGCACCGGTCCATCAGCCGGACAGGCTCACAGGCGGTGCTTCATCCTTCCACAGGAACCATCCGCTGAGGTCGCTCGTCGGTTCTTGCAGACCGCAGACGGGCGCCGAGTCACCAAGCAGCTCGGCGCGCAGCCTCCGTTCCAAAGGTAGGACGAGCACTTTTGTACGCGACGAGCGTAGAAACAAGGACCCTGATCATCGCATCGCCCAAGTGGGTCATGCGGGGGGGGGCCTCCGGCAAGGGGGTAGCGCCCGATCACGCAGGGGGAGAGGGGGCGCCGACCAACCAGCAGCAGCAGAGAGGGCGCCGACCAACCCGCAGCGCCAGAGGGGGCGCCGACCAACCCGCAGCGCCAGAGGGGGCGCCGACCAACCAGCAGCGGCAGAGGGGGCGCCGACCAACCAGCAGCGGCAGAGGGGGCGCCGAGCAACCAGCCGGGGGAGAGGGGGGGACGCACTCCCCAACCCCGACGGGGGAGACGAAGGAGGGCGAGGCCCCCTTGGCGACAGCCATCAGGCCGTCGGTCATCGGGAGGGGGGGCACGCACTCCCCAACCCCGACGGGGGAGACGAAGGAGGGCGAGGCCCCCTTGGCGGCGACCATCAGGCCGTCGGTAATTAGGATCTCAGCGCGCTGGAAGCACCCTCTCCCTCCGCCACCAAGGCAAGCGGTGAGCAGACCTCGGGCCAAACGATGAGCCACTCGTATGCCCCCCCCCTGCGAGTGGGGAGGTCGTCGACACTACGGGAGAACACCGATTTTCGTCGCGATGTGCTACGGACGAACCGGCGTTTTGAGAGAGGCCGCGCAGCGCGGGCACCTACTACGAGGGGCCAAACGATGATCATGGCCGGAACAAGGCCCCGCGTCGAGATGCCGCGAATCGGTGCCATCGGTGCCCATCTGAGGGCTCGCGGGCTGCACCCGCCAGCCCGAGGAGAGCGCGTCGGTGGGGCGCGCGCGAGGCGGGTCCCCTACACCCGCACCGGGCTCACCTCGTGCCGGCGCTCGCTGGCGGGGTCGGCGCGGCGCGCGAGGCGGTCCATCGCCGCGTTGGCCAGCCCGTCCACGTACTCGTTGCCTGGCTCGCCCGAGTGTCCGGCCACCCAGGTCCACACCACCTGGTGCTGGCGCAGCAGCTCGTCGAGGCGCTGCACCAGGTCGAGGTTCTTCACCGGCTCGTTGCCCTTGCGCTTCCAGCCCTTGCGCTTCCAGCCGGGGATCCACTTGGTGGACATGTCGATCAGGTAGCGGCTGTCGGTGCGGATCTCGATCCGCTGGCTGCCCTTGAGGGACTCCAGCACCTGGAGCGCCGCGGAGATCTCCATCCGGTTGTTGGTGGTCTGGGGCTCCCCACCGGTGCGCTCCAGCGCCACCCCCCTCCGCCGATCCACCAGGAGAAAGCCCCACGCGCCGGGCCCGGGGTTCCCCCTGCAGCCACCGTCGGTATAGGCGATCAGACCGATCTCTTCCAAGGGAGCACCTCCTGACCCCGGCCACCTAGCCCCCCTGCCCTCGCCAGGCCACCGAGGTGTGAGGCAAAGGCGCTCAAGCCAGACCGCCAGAAGGTCGATATAACAGGGAGGCCTGAAGGAGTGCGTGTGACTCAGGGACCCCCCAGCGACGACAGCGGCGACGCGGACATCACCCATGTGACGATGACCATCGAGCTGCGCCGTCGGAAGCCTGAGAGGCGCTTCACGCTCCCCACCCTGCGGGTGGTCACCGGCAGCAACATGCTCCGCTTCGCCTCGATCTACCCAGGCGACAAGGTGAGCATCGGGCGGGAGGACACCTGCACCCTGAGCCTCCCCGACCCCTCCGTGTCGCGGCTGCACGCAGAGGTCCGGCGCAACGAGGCGGGTGACATCGAGATCGAGGACCTGCGCTCCACCAACGGCACGGCGGTCAACGGCGAGCCGGTCAAGGGGGTCGCCACGGTCCGGGTGGGGGACATGGTGGAGGTGGGCGGCATCACCCTCCGCCTCGACGAGCTCACCCTGGAGGAGCTCGCCCACCTGGCCAGGGTGGTGGAGCGCCTCTCCCTCGCCAACAAGGACGCCCTCACCGGGCTGCTCACCAGGACCTACATCAAGGAGGAGCTCCCCAGCCTGCTCCTCCGCCACAACATCGCCAAGAAGCCCGTCACCGCCCTCTTCCTCGACGTGGACCACTTCAAGGCGGTCAACGACACCTGGGGCCACCAGGTGGGCGACGAGGTGCTGCAGGCGGTGGCGCGCCTGCTGGTCCTGTCGGTCCGCGACTCGGACGTCTGCCTCCGCTACGGCGGCGAGGAATTCCTCGCGATCCTGCCGGCGAGCGACGACCAGGCGGGCTGGATCACCGCGGAGCGCCTGCGTCAGCAGGTGCGGGCCCACAACTGGTCCCACTACGCCGACGGGCTGCGGGTCACCGTGTCGCTCGGGGTGGCGACCTTCCTCCAGGGCACGGAGAGCGTGGCCGAGTGGCTCAGCAGGGCCGACGCTGCGATGTACAGCGCCAAGCGGGCGGGGCGGAACAGGGTGGTGGTCTGGAAGCAGGGGATGGGCGAGCAGTAGCCCGGGCAGCGGGCTGCCAAATCCCGTCACGGCGGGCCCCGCGCTCCCCCCAGTCCAGGCCCTCAGGCGTTATGAGCTTGGCTCTCCCCGGAGTCCTCCATGCCTGCGCCGCGCGTTGAAATCCGCTTCACCGCCCAGGGTCTGACCGGCCGCGCCTTCTCACCGCTCCAGATCCCAGGGAGCTTTGACGTGAACCTCGTCCACGTGGACCTGGACCTGGTGCAGGAGGCGGACCTCTCGGTCAGCTTGGAGCTCACCACCGGCAGGGTGGAGCTCCCGATCACCGACAGCCTCACCCTCCCCGTCGAGATCGAGCCTGGCACCAGGGCGCGGGGGCAGGTGCGGGCGGGGAAGAGCGCGCGCGGGGCGGTAGTGCGCGAGGCGGAGCTGTTCTTCGAGCGGCCGCTGCGGCTCGGCAACATCATCCCGGTGCTCACCAGGCTGAACACCCTGTTCGAGGACCGGCGCCTCGCCGCCTGGATGCGGCGCTACCAGCTCACCGGGCCGGTGGGCCCCAAGCCCCCACTCGCCTCCCGCCTGCGCGACAGGTTCAGGCCGCAGCTCGACCGCCTCTTCCCGCCGGGGACCAGGGAGCGGCGCTTCCTCCACGAGGCGCGCAGGGCGATGCAGGGGGGCGGCGAGGTGCTCGCCGACGTGCTCCTCGACAGGATCCACGCCCACCTCGTCGACCGGGACGGGACCCCGGTGCTCGAGCTGCGCTTCTCTGGCGAGTTCGTGGTCTTTGGGCGGGCGCCGGTGCCCTTCTACCGGGTGCGCCTCCCCGACTGGCTGCTCCCCTCCCCCCACGCGGGGCTGGTGCAGCTGGTGTCCGGCGACCCCTTCGTCACCGCGGCCCTGCACCAGGAGCGGGTGCCGCGCGAGGCGCTGGCAGGGGCCACAGCCCGCATCCTGTCGGCCTTCAGCGTCGAGATGTCGGTGGAGGCGACCGTGCCCCCGGTCAACCTGGGCACCACCCTCCCCGGCAGCGGCACCCTGGGAGTGGACCTCACCCTCCCTGGCCCGCTCAAGCTCCAGGGCACCTTCAACGGCGAGGTAGACCCCGACGGCATCCGCATGCGCTCGGAGCGCTTCCTCGCCCACCTGGGCGCCGGGGCGATGGTCCTGTCCGGGGAGGCGGTGCTCCACACGGCCAACCCCGCCCAGTCCACCGCGGCGACCGTGGCCCTCGCCGCGCTCAACGGCACCTGGCCCGCCGACGAGCTGCTCCTGGACCTGGACCTGCGGGTGGAGGGCAGCTCCAACCTCCCGCGCCTCGACATGAGGGTGCGCTACCAGCACCCGGTGCTGCACGGCGAGAACAACGTCGGGCTCGCCCTCACGGACGTGGCCTTCGGCGGGCGCATCGCCATGGAGGGGATCCGCCCCGAGCTGGGCAGCGGCAGGGCGACCGGGGTGGACCTCCGGTTCTCGTCCGGCCTGAGCCTCGCGACCGGATCCCGCTTCTGGGACCCGCTGTTCGACCTGACGGTGGAGTCTCACGTGGGCTCCGCGCGGGGCCACCTCACCGCGGACCGGGACGGGCTGACCGCCAGCCTGTCGGCCGACGGCGAGAGCAGGCTCCGGGCCCTGCTCCGCACCGCGCCCTTCCCCGAGCTGGGGCTGATGGAGCGCGAGAGCCGCGGCGAGGTGCACCTCCACACCGCCCTGGAGGGCTCGCTGCGGGCCACAGAGCTCGAGAGCGGGCTGGTGTCGCTGGATTTCTCGGGCACCGACGGGACCCTGACCGTACACCGGGCCGTGGCGACCCACGGGGCGCTCTCCCTCACCCTGCCCCCCGAGAGCCGCTTCCACCTGGCCCTCCCCTCCGCCTCCCTCGACACCTCAGCCTGGGGTGAGGCCAACGCCAGGCTGGACTGGGACCTGCAGGGGCAGTCGCCGCTCCTGATGGGCTCCGGACAGCAGGTGGAGCTGTTTGTCCCCGCCCTGCGCAGGGGCAAGCTCTCGCTCCACCTGAACCAGGTGGGCGGCCTGGTGATCAAGACGGAGGAGGACGAGGGCGTGCTCTACGACGCGCGCTACTTCAACGCCCTCCTCAACCCGGACCAGGAGCTAGACCGGTGGATGGCGCTGATGGAGGACGAGGAGACCGTCCGCCACATCCTCGACGCCGCCAGGGTGCTGTCGCCCGAGCTGGCCGACAAGCTGGAGCGCCTGCGGGCCTTCATGGATCGGGTGCGGCGCGCCGCGGAGGCCGAGGGGGTGGAGGTGGTCGCCGACCTGCTCCCCGCCCCGGTGATCGCCAGGGTGCTGTCGCGGGTGCTGGTGGACAGCGCCGAGCTGGAGCCCCGCATCCTCCCGCTGGTCGAGGCGGTGGTGGCGGGCGTCGGCCTGGACGTGCGGGGCACCAAGAAGCTGCTGGAGGACGTGCTCCCAGAGCACGACTGGGCCTTTGAGCTGGACCGGGGCCTGCGCTGGGTCGCCCAGACCCTCTCGCCCACTCAGCCCATCCCCCCCAGGCCAGTGCGCGAGCTGCCCTCCCTCTCCGAGACCCCGGGCTATGTCCACCTGCTGCGCGCCCTCCCCGACGCGAGGAGCCTCTACCAGACGGTGCGCGACCCCGCGCCGCTCACCCTCGCCTTCTCGCGCGCGGTGGCGCGGGTCGCCCCATACCTCACCAGAGCGCAGGTGGACTGGCTGCTGGCGCAGGGGCGCGAGGACTGGCACCCCGGCACCCTCACCCGGCTCCGCTACGTGGCGGCGCTGAAGCGCAGGGTGGCGGCGCTGTCGGAGTTCTACGGGGGCTTCGCCTTCGCGCTCCAGCCCCTGGCGATCTCCCTGTGGGTCGAGCCCACCGTGGCCTGGCGCCCCGACAGCCCGCTCCAGCCGATCCCCGGGGAGCCGCAGGGGATGATGGCCCACCCCGACGCGCTGCTGGGGCCCCAGGACGCGGCGGTGCTCCTCCAAGCCGGGCTCACCGCGCCGGTGCAGGGGCGGATCGTCCAGCACAACCAGCGCCTGCTGCTGGACCTGATCCTCAAGCAGCCTGCGGAGTTCCTGCGGCAGGTGCTCTTCGAGCTGGGCCTGGGCAACGCCCAGATCCTCACCTCGGCCCTGATGGCCCTGCTCAACATGAGCCAGAGCGCGATCAAGCAGCCCCTGGACCTGGTGGGCATCTTCTCCGAGAAGCTCAAGATCGACCTGCCGCGGCTGGAGGACTACCTCGCGGGAGGGCGCTACGCCCGCCTCTCCTATTACGAGGCCCTCGCGCACCGGGCGGAGACCATCCTCTCAGAGGCGGAGCCCTACCAGGCGATGGTCGCCAAGCTCCAGCGCGCCCGCCGCTCCCTCGCGCCGGGCCCACAGGAGACCCCCAGGGTGCAGGAGCTGGCGGAGGCCGCGCGGGAGGCGATCGCCGCTGCGGACGAGGCTGGCCGCGCCTGCGCCTTCAAGGGGCGCGAGCCCCGCAGGCGCGCCGACGCGGCGGAGGCCTATCAGGGTGCCTTCGCGGCGGTGCGCGCGCTGATCGAGGCGGACCCCGCGGCCTTCCACCGCCCCTGGGTCAAGGCCTTCATCCTCAGGCGCTACGAGGCCCTGATGGTGCGGTCGGTGGTGACGAACCTGCAGGAGGGAGTGGACCTGACCCGCGCCTGGTTCCAGACCCGCCTCGGCAGGGCCATCCCCCGCCCAGAGCAGGCGCTGGTCGAGGCGGTGGTGGAGGTGCTCTACGCCGACGCGTCCGACCGGAGCGCCCTGCTGGACGATCCCCTCGTGCGCCTGCTGGTCCCCCCCCGCGAGGGGCGCTACGACCTCACCATCGTCTCGGCGATGGGGGTGGTCACCGAGGGCGCCCAGGGCACCGAGCTGGCGGCGGCCTTCAAGCGTCTGGAGGCACGCTACGGGGTGAAGGTCGTGCGCGCCGACACCTCCACCGCGCGATCCCTCCAGCACAACTCCAGCAAGATCATCGACGCCATCAAGCAGATCGAGGGCCCCTGGGCCTGGCTGGGCTACTCGCAGGGGGTCGCGAACGCGATGTGGGCCGAGACGCGCCTGCACTCCGGCTCGCCGGATCAGCAGGCGATCGCCGACCGGATGGTGGGGCGCCACCTGCTCTTCTCCGCCCTCAACGGGTCAGGCCACGGCACCGGTGGGGAGTGGAAATTCCGCCAGGCGATGATCGCAGGGGACCACTTCGTCGCCCACTACCAGACGGTGCTCTCGCACCACGCCATCACCCTGGGGCTGGCCCTGGTGCAACAGGCCCTGGACTCGCGCCTGTTCGTCCACTCGATGGGCGGAGTGGACTCCCTCTCTTACGAGGGCGCTGAGCGCATGGGGCGCGAGATGCAGGTGCGGGGCCACGCCCCGACCACCCTGATCCGCGGGATCATCTCAGAGCCCGATCAACCCGAGGCCCTGGTCTTCCTCTCCAACACCCTCAGCGCCCAGATTGAGACCACCAGGCACGACTCACAGGTGCAGGTGGATGAGGCGGTGGGCTACCCGGTCACGGTGCTCAACCCCGCCGCCAACCAGATGCGCGCTGCCCACCTCAGCGCGCGCCCCCAGGCCACCCACCACTGGTCACCCCTCTCGGACACGGTGGAATTTCTCACCACCGACCGTGACCGCGAGCGCTACGTCTACGAGGTGCCGAAGGACCGGCAGGTGTTCCCATGGGTGGAGATGATGGGCGAATTCGGATTTGTTACCGTGGAGGAGCACAATGGCTGAGGCGATCCCCGAGATCCCGTTCCTCTTTCAGGGGGTCACCGTCGCGGAGTGGCTGGAGAAGACCCCAGGGGCCAAGGTGCCGAGCAAGCTGCCGGCCAACCTCGCCTCGCAGTGGGCCAAGGCGGGCTTCCCGCACATCCAGGCGCTGCGCGAACACCTGCTCTCGCACCCCCTGCCGGACCGGCTCCAGGCGAAGGTGAACGAGGCGCTCCAGTGCAAGGGCACCGTCCCCTACAAGCGGCTCGACCTGGAGTCGGCGATGGCCCGCGCCGGCCACCGCTGGCTGCTGGACGTCAAGGGGGGCGAGCTGCTGGACAGCGCCCCCTGGACAGGAAGGCTGGGCAGCTACCTCGCCCAGTACTACTGGGGGACCGTCCGGTCGCTCCTCACCGAGTTCCACCTCATCGGGTGGCCCAAATGGGGGGAGGTGCTCAACGCCTACGGGGCGGTCTTCACCCGCTACCAGCTGCCCAAGGTCCAGGCCCACCCCCAGCCGCGGGTAGAGGCGCTCCAGCAGACCCTGCTGATGCAGCTGAGCAGGGATCTCGACCTCCCCACCCTGCCCCGGACCGCGTTGCAGCGGATAGGGTTCACGCTCTCCGAGGAGCCCCCGGCGGTGCGCTTCCTGCTGAGGCCCCCGCCCCCCTTCACCGAGGCTGAGGAGGGCGTCGAGCTCAGCCTCACCGACGGCAGCCTCCCCACCTACCTGGAGGGCACGCCGTGGGCGAACCTGCTCCGCGACATCACCCTAGAGCTCTTGTTCGAGCCCACCTACGGCCCGGCGCTGGCCAAGATCCTCTCAGCCGCTCGCTGGGAGCGCGCCATCGGGCAGCTCGACAGGATCGTCCCGGTCAGCGAACCCTCGCCCGAGCCGGACCGCACCCTGGGCTGGAGGATCGACAGCCACAGCCAGCAGCTCATCCCGGTGCTCACCAGGCCGTACAAGCGCAAAGCCGGCCTGCGCACCTGGGACCTGTCGCGCCAGACCGCCAAGGAGCAGTGGGCCGTGACCCACGTGGACCGGGTGCTGAGCCTCCTGGTGGAGCACGCCCGCGTCAGCGGGCGCCGCACCCTCCAGCCTGAGGTGCTGGAGTTGCTAGAGCGCCACCCTGTGGTGCTGATCGACGGGGAACCAGAGCCCGTTCAGCTCAGCAAGGGGCAGCTCTCCCTGACCCTGACCCCTGACAAGGGCGAGCTGTCGCTGCGCCTCCCGGCCCCCCTTCAGCCCCACATCGACACCCTCCTCGCCGACCGCATCGCCCTGGTGCGTGAGCAAGGAGGCCAGCGGATCACCTGGTACGCGCTGGACCCTCACCAGATCCAGACCCTGCGGTGGGCGCACCGCTCGGCGCAGCACCTGGAGCCCGAGGGGCTGCCCGCCCTGCTCGCTCGGCTCCCCGCCCTGGACGCCACCCTCCCCGTCAACCTGGACGACAGCCTGATCGGGCACCGCCAGGAGGTGACGCCCTTCCCCATCGCCCGCCTCCGCACCCCCCGCGAGGGGCTGCTGGATGTGGAGCTGCGCATCGCCCTGCCTCTCGCCCAGCCCGCCGCCGTGCCGGGAGAGGGGCACGCGCAGATCCACCTCCCGCTGGAGGACCCGCCCACCACCCTCACCCGAGACCTGGCGGCAGAGAGCAAGGCCTGTCGCGCCCTGGTCAAGGGCTCGCCCCTCCAGGGGCTGACGCACCACGCGTCGTGGACCTGGCAGATCGACGACCCGGAGGACGCGCTGACGGTGCTGGGCTGGGTGCAGCAGCACCCGCGCCTCAAGGCGCACTGGGACGGGCCCCCGGTGAGCCTCTACGGGAGCCGCACCGACCAGCTCCACCTGAAGGTGGAGGGGAAGGACCGGCTCATCCGACTGTTAGGGGGCCTGGAGACCGAGGGCGGGGCGGTGCCGCTGGGAGATCTGCTGGCGGCGATCCGGGACAACAAGCGCTTCGTCCGGCTGGACGCCAACCGGTGGGTGAAGCTGGAGGAGCACCTCCGCGACACCCTCGCTGCCGCCGCGGTGATGGACGAGGAGGACGCCCTGTCGCCGGCGCACCTGCCGATGCTGGCCGCCCTGGAGGAGCGGGGTGCCACCCTCACCGGGCAGCGGACCTGGATGGAGAAGCTGTCGAACATCCGAGAGGCAGCCCACCACCGGCCTGACGCACCCCCCGCCCTGAGGGCCGAGCTGCGCCACTACCAGCTGGAGGGCTACCGCTGGCTGTCCCGCGCCTCCCGCTGGAGCACTGGGGCCTGTCTGGCCGACGACATGGGCCTGGGCAAGACCCTCCAGGCCCTCTGCCTGCTGCTGGAGCGGGCCGCGGACGGGCCGGCGCTAGTGGTGGCCCCAACCACGGTGGGCTTCAACTGGATGGACGAGACCGAGCGCTTCGCGCCATCCCTCCGCCCAGCCCTCTACCGGGGACCCGACCGCGCCGCGCTGCTGAAGCGGATCAAGCCGGGCGATGTGCTGATCACCTCCTACGAGATCCTCACCCGCGACGCCGAGCTGCTGGCGGAGACCGCCTTCCACACCGTGGTGCTCGACGAGGCGCAGGCGATCAAGAACGCGGCCGCGGCCCGCTCCGAGGCGGCTCGCGGGCTCAAGGGCGACTTCATCCTCGCCCTCAGCGGCACCCCGATCGAGAACCACCTGGGCGAGCTGTGGTCCCTGTTCCAGGTGCTCGTGCCCGGCCTGCTCGGTGGCCCCACCTTCTTCCGCCGCAAGTTCATCGCCCCCGCAGAGGTGGAGGGCAGCCAGGTCGCCCGCGAGGCGCTCTCGCAGGTGGTGCGTCCCTTCCTGCTGCGGCGCACCAAGGCCGAGGTGGCCCCAGAGCTGCCTCCCCGCACCGAGGTGGTGGTGCGGGTGGGGCTCAGCGCCGACGAGCGGGAGCTCTACGAGCGGCTGCGCGGCGCGACCCTCGAGCAGCTCTCCGCGCCCTCCACCGGCGAGAGCAAGCCGCTGGAGATGCTCACCGCCCTCAACTACCTGCGGCAGCTCGCCTGCCACCCGGCGCTGGTCTACCCCGAGAGCAAGGTGCGCTCCTCCAAGCTGAGGAAGCTGCTCTACATGTTGGACGAGATCCGTGAACAGGGCGGCCGCGCCCTGGTCTTCTCGCAGTTCACCAGGCTGCTGGGCAGGGTCCGCGAGGCGCTGGAGGCGCGCGGCTACAGCCTGCGCTACCTGGACGGCCACACCCCGGCCTCCAAACGCAGGGAGGAGGTGCAGGCCTTCCAGGCGGGGGAGGGCGACGTGTTCCTGCTCTCGCTCAAGGCGGGCGGCACCGGCATCAACCTCACCGAGGCGAGCTACGTCATCCACCTGGACCCCTGGTGGAACCCCGCCGCAGAGGACCAGGCCACCGACCGCGCCCACAGGATCGGGCAGGACAAGCCGGTCACCGTCTACCGGCTGGTCGCGTCCGGCACGGTAGAGGACGCGATCCTCCAGATGCAGGGCGCCAAGCGGGAGCTCGCGGCCCAGGTGCTGTCGGGAGCCCACAGGGGCGGGGCGCTCAGCCAGGAGGAGCTGTTCGCCCTGCTCGCCCCGCTCCGCGAGGACGGCTACTCGGATCCCGACGTCGTCGAGGAGATCATCGACGTGGTGGCGACGCCCGCCCCGCCCCTTCGCCTCATCGAGCGGGCCCCCGAGGGGGAGGCGGCGGACCGCGAGCCTGTGCCCGTCGCGGAGGCGAACGCCGCTCCCCGCCGCAGGGCCCGCGCCAAGACCACCCCCGACGGCGAGACCGCGTCCGAGCGCGAGGCGCCTCGCGCCGAGGCTAGGCGCGCTCCACCCGGTGGCGAGGAGGTCCCCCCAGCAGACGCCGCCCGCGCCCAGTCCCGCGCGAAGGCTGACGCCATGCCCCCCGCAGCGGCAGCAGACGCCGCCCGCGGTGAGCCCAGCGTGAGGGCTGACGCAAGGACTGACGCTAAGGCTGACGCAAGGACTGACGCAAGGTCTGACGCAAGGACTGACGCAAGGACTGACGCAAGGACTGACGCAAGGACTGACGCAAGGACTGACGCAAGGACTGACGCTAAGGCTGACGCTAAGGCTGACGCTAAGGCTGACGCAAGGACTGACGCTAAGGCTGACGCTAAGGCTGACGCTCCCGACCTCACAGGAGACCCCACCACCCTGTCCGAGCAGATCGTCCCGCACCTGCTCGACCTCGCCGAGAGGTACCGACAGGGCGCGCTCAGGCGGAGCACCGAGTCCTCCTATCGCAGCGCCCTCACCCACTTCTCCGAGTGGTATGACCGCCAGGCGATGCCCCTCCAGGCGGAGGTGGTGCGCGCCCAGGCCGAGCGGTGGATCGAGGCGATACAGCGCGGCGATCCGGTGGGCACGCGCACCGACATCAGGATGCTCCCCACCGCCCTGCGCCCTGTGCTGGCCCTGCTGGAGTCCGAGTGATCGTCCTGGGGATCGACCCTGGCTCCCGGGTCACCGGCTGGGGCCTGGTGGAGCACAGCAGGGGCCGGTACCGGCACCTCGCCTCGGGGGTGATCCGCTCGGACACCAGCGCCGAGATGGAGGTGAGGTTGGATCAGATCTTCTCGGGGCTGGAGGCGGTGCTCGCCGAGCACAAGCCCGACGCGGTGGCGATCGAGGCGATCTTCAAGCACAAGTCGGCCACCTCGGCCCTGGTGCTGGGCCAGGCCAGGGGGGTGGCCCTGCTCGCCGCGGCCAGGGCCGGCTTCCACCCGCACGAGTACAACGCCACCTCGGTCAAGCGCACCGTAGGGGCCCACGGCGCCGCCGACAAGGGCGCCGTCGCCCGGATGGTCGCCCTGCTGGTGGGCGAGCCCATCCCAGGCCCCTCCGACGCGAGCGACGCGGTAGCCATCGCCATCACCCACTGCGCCCACGCGCGCGCCCACCTGCTCACCGGGAGGTCCCCATGATCGGCTGGCTCAGGGGCCGCCTGCTCGAACAGGACGGCGACACCGCGCTCATCGACGTGGGAGGCGTAGGCTACGCGGTCCACGCCCCCGCCAGGGTGCTCTCCGACTGGGCCTCCTCCGACGCGCCGGTGGAGGCGTGGGTCTCGACCCAGGTCCGCGAGGACGCCATCACCCTCTACGGCTTCCCCTCCCTGGCCGAGCGCAAGGTCTTCGACCTGCTGCTCACCGTCAACAAGGTGGGCCCCAAGGTGTCCCTCGCCACCCTCGACACCTTCTCGCCCGCCGAGCTGTCCCAGGCGGTGCAGAAGCAGGACATCACCGCCCTGTCGCGCATCCCGGGGGTGGGCAAGCGCACCGCGCAGCTGATGGCGTTGGAGCTGGAGAAGAAGCTGATCGTCGACTTTGAACCAGCCGCCACCGCGGGCCCCGCCCCCAAGGCTACACGCCCTCTGGAGCAGGCCCTCCAGGGGCTGGGCTACCGGCGCTCCGAGATCGACGCGGTGCTCCAGGACCCCACCTTTGACCCCGACGCGCCGGTGGAGGCGCAGATCAAGGTGGCGCTCAGCCTGCTGTTCCAGCGGTAACGCCCGCTCGGGGGGCCCAGCCGCTGACCGGCCCCCCCCGAGCGCGGCGCCGAGCGCCCTCAGGACGATCCTCGGCACAGGCGCTCCGGAGCTGGGGCGGCCAGCCGGCCAAGAGCCCGCACCTCCCGCAAGCCGAGCGCGAGCCGGCGCCCTGGTCATGCGAAGCGGCGATTTGACTTACTCACCCCGTGCAGCCAGAATGTGCTATCAGCGCCCGGAATCCTCCCGTGCGCTGGCACCAGGGAGCGCACCATGCCCGGCTACGACCGCCGACGCCCACCGGCAGACCTCAGCTCACCCC
This sequence comes from Deltaproteobacteria bacterium, assembly GCA_016938035.1. Lineage (GTDB taxonomy): Bacteria > Myxococcota_A > UBA796 > UBA796 > JAFGVK01. The sequence continues at coordinate 16,677 of JAFGVK010000242.1, forward strand.
AGACCACGCAACCCCAGCAAGGCCCCACCACAGACCGGGGCAACGCGGACAGTGCGAGAGACATTCCACCGCAGACCGAGGAGAGGACCAGCTGGCTGGACGCGATCTTCGGGCGCGACAAGGAGCCTCCTGCGGCCAACAACGCCCCCACCAGCGCCGCCCCCGCCGAGTGGGCCCAGGTGACCGGGGGGTCGCTCCTCCTGCGGCGCGGCGCGCGCGGTGAGGCGGTGCGCTTCCTCCAGCAGCAGCTCAACGCCAACGGCGCCTCGATCGACGCCGACGGGGTGTTCGGGGGCGGAACCGACCGCGCGGTGCGCGAGTACCAAGGCGCGAACCGCATGACGGTGGACGGGGTGGTGGGCAAGGGCACCGCCGCCCGGCTGGCCGGCGTGAGCGCCGCCGCCAAGAAGAAGCCCGAGGCGAGCGAGGACCGGGCCCGCAAGCAGGACAAGGGCGCCCCCGACATCGCGGTGAGCGCGGGGCAGTTCGAGGGCGAGGGCCTGCAGCGTGCGGTGCTCTCGGTGGCGCTCGACGTCTTCGTCAACGGCTGGAAGGCCGGCAAGACCACCAAGATGATCTACACCATCATCGACTTCTCGATGCCCTCCACCGAGAAGCGGTTGTTCATCCTCAACCTGGAGGCGGGGACGCTGATCCGAAAGGAGCTGGTGACCCACGGGGGCAAGTCGGGCGGCAACCAGCCGACGAAGTTCTCCAACCGCGAGGGGTCCAACCAGTCCTCCATTGGCCTGGCGCGCACCGGGGGAACCTACGAGGGAAAGCACGGCACGTCCCTGTACCTGGAGGGCCTGGAGGAGGGGTACAACAGCAACATGAAGGATCGCCACGTGGTCATGCACGCCGCTGACTACGCCACCCCCGAGGCGATCAAGGCCAACGGGGGCACTCGCCTCGGGCGCAGCGAGGGCTGCCCCGCGATGGACCCCCGCGTGGCGGGCGATGTGATCGACACGGTGAAGAACGGCACCCTGGTCTTCAGCTACTACCCCGACCCCAAATACCTGGAGCAGTCCGAGTACGTGAACGGGTAGCCGCGGGTCGGGCGCCTGGGTGGCCCGCCCCCGGTCCCTCCGGGATGCCGGACACCGTCCGGGCGACCGCCCCTGTGCGCCCCGGGCACTGGTCACTCAGCCGGACAGTCTCCCGGGAAGCGATGCATCACTGAGCCCCTCGTAAACAGCCCCACCGCTGCGCTGCCTCTCCCAAGACGTTGGTTCGTCCGTAGCACGTTGCGACGAAAATCGGCGTTCTCCCGTAGCGTCGGCGGCCTTGCCACTCGGACAGGGGGTTCTTACGAGTGGCTCATCATTCCACTGGAATCATCAGATGAAGTGGCTCGTCGAGTCTTCCAGACTGTAAACGGGCGCCGTGTCGCCAAGCCGATCGGCGCATGACCGACGTTACCTAGGTATAATGCCTACTTTTGTACGAGACTAGCGTAGGAACATGGACACGCGTCGAGAGGCCAGCGGATCGGGGGCGCGCCCCGCGACGGCCGCACCGACAGGGGCGAGGACCCCGCCCCAGCGGCCAGACAGGAGCTCCGGCCCAGGTGTCCGTCTCCTCCTCGCGATAGCCGTCGATTCGGATGGTGGATCCTTCGGTATGGACGACATCGGGATCATCGTGGCCGACCGGCTCGGGCTCAGGATGCCCTTGCAGCCCCCGCTACGGCCATGGAGCGTCACGGCCGGGTGCTGACAGGAACGAACCAGCCTTATCGGCGCGCGCCTCGCTCTCCGCGCCGGGCGCTGGGGCATGGGGAGCCTCCGAGAAGCCGGTGGCTCCACGACGTGGTGCGCTCGGACCGGGATTCCTGCCCAAGCGTCGGCACCGAGCCAGTCGCTCCCTCCCAGGCCCGGCCCGCTCCCCGCTCCGGGTGGGCTCGCCGCGCCAGCGCCACGGGCCGCCCTGCCCAGGGGCTCGCCCTCTGCCTGCGTCAGGCGAACGCCAGGGGAGCCGCCGGACAGGCCCCCGCCTCCATCGGCCACAGCGCGCGCTACGAGGTGGCCCCTCCCCTCGCTGCGGGGATAGGATCAGCCCTCACCCCTCCCTCCCGGATCCCGATGGAACAGCGCGAAGACCCCGCCCTCAGACCGAAGAACCTGGACGACTACATCGGCCAGGAGCGGATCGTCGACAATATGCGCGTCTACATCCGCGCCGCCCGCGAGCGGGGGGAGGCGCTGGATCATGTGCTGCTGGCGGGACCGCCGGGGCTGGGGAAGACCTCCCTCGCCTATGTGCTAGCCGAGGAGATGGGGGCCCGCCTCCACACCGCCTCCGGCCCCACCCTGGAGCGGGGAGGCGAGCTGGCGGCGATCCTCAACAACCTCGACCAGGGCGAGGTGCTGTTCATCGACGAGATCCACCGAATGAACCGGGCGGTGGAGGAGATCCTCTACCCCGCGATGGAGGACTTCGAGATCGACGTGATGATGGGCCAGGGCCCGGGCGCCCAGTCGGTCAAGATCCCCCTCAGGCCCTTCACCCTGGTGGGGGCCACCACTCGGTCGGGGATGCTCACCGCGCCGCTCAGGGCCCGCTTCGGCATCCACGCCACCCTCGACTACTACAGCGTCGCCGAGCTGGAGCGGGTGGTGCTCCGCTCCGCCGCCCAGCTGGAAGTGCCCATCACCCCCCCCGGCGCCTTCGAGCTGGCCCGGCGCTCCCGCGGGACCCCCCGCATCGCCAACCGCCTGCTCCGCCGCCTGCGAGACTTCGCCCAGGTAGAGGGGGACGGCACCGTCGACACCGCCCTCACCCGCATGGCGCTCGAGCGCCTGGAGGTGGACGATGAGGGCCTCGACAAGCTCGACCGGCGGATCCTCCACGCGATCGGCGTCAAGTTCTCTGGCGGGCCGGTGGGGCTGGACACCCTCGCCGCCTCGCTGGGGGAGTCGCGTGACACCATCGAGGAGACCTGCGAGCCCTTCCTGATCCAGAAGGGCTTCCTCACCCGCACCCCCAGGGGCAGGGTGCTGACCCCCAGGGGGCGGGCCCACCTCGGCCTGCCTCCTCCCGTTCAAGGAGACCTGCTGTGATCCCGCTGCTGCTCTCGCTCTGGGCCTGTGGCCCCAAGGTGCCCACCGCGACGATCGGGGTGGGACCGGTCTCGCTGACGGTTGAGGTCGCGGATGACGAGGAAGAGCGCGCCATCGGCCTGATGCACCGCGACAGCATGCCGGAGGAGCACGGGATGCTCTTCATCTACCCCGACGAGCGGGTGCGAAACTTCTGGATGAAGAACACCCGCATCCCCCTCTCGATCGCCTTCGCGGACGCGGAGGGGCGCATCGTCCGCATCGCCGACATGCGGCCTCTCGACACCTCCACCACCTCCTCGCTGCACCCCGCCCGCTACGCGCTTGAGGTGAACAAGGGCTGGTTCGAGCGGCACGGGGTGAAGAAGGGCGACCAGCTGACCGAGCTGCCACCCCCACAGCGTTGAGCCCCTCGTAAGAACCGCCTCTGCGCGTGGCCATGCCGCCGACGCCACGGGAGAACGCCGATTTTCGTCGCAACGCGCTACGGACGAACCCGCGTTTTGGGAGAGGCAGCGCAGCGGTGGGACGATTCACGGGGGGATCAGCGTTAGTCCCCCCCCCGCCGCGCTCGCGCCAGGTCCCCCCGACAGGAATTCCGGTCCGAGCGCACGAAGTCGTGGAACCACCCGCTTGTCCGAGGCTCGCCAAGCCAGCGCCCGGCGCGGAGCGCGAGGCACGCGCCGATATGGTTGGTTCCTTCGTGGTGGCACCCGGCCACGACGCTCCACGGCCGTGGCCGGGGCTGCAAGGGCCTGCCGAGCCCGAGCCGATCGGTCACGATGATCGCGACATCGTCCATAGCGACCGATCCGCCAGTCGAATCGACTACCGTAAGCGGGAGGCGGACGCATGGGCCGGATCTCCTGCCCGAAGCTCCGGGCGAGGCAGCGCCCTCGCCCGCGAAGCCCGCCGCGGTCGAGGGAGCGGCCCCCAGGCGGAGGCGCGCTCCACCGCGCATCCCGCGAGGCGCGGAACAGGTGGAGACAGACCACTGGACAGAGCTACACGCTGAGCGCACCCTGGGCTGCGACTCCGCCGCCTGCGGCGCCTGGAGCGGCGATCAGCCCAGCCCTCCCGTCGCCCTGCGGGGGCCTCGCCCGTAGCCTCCGCCAGCCGTCGCTCACCTGTTCCAACCTGCAGCCGTCTCTGGAGCCCGGCCTCGCCCATCGGTCTCCACAGACCAACCTGCCTCATCTGCAGGGTCCGAGCTAGCCCCTCGACACTTCAGGCGGCCCCCAGCCACCGCGAGGGGAGCCCCGCGGACGCGCGGCGCGCCTCCCCCCGGCGAGCCCACCGATCAGAGCCTGATCCTTGGTGCGAATCCCTCGGTCTTGCCGTACCGTTCGCGCGACGGATGGATTAGCATGGGCCCTTCCCCGCTGGAGCTACCATGGGATTCTTCGACAAGACCGTCGCCGCCTCGCTCAAGTTCGTCCCCAGGCCCCTGGTGCGCAGGGTGGCCCGTCAGTATATCGCCGGCGACACCCTCGCCGACGCGGTGGCGGAGGCCAAGCGCCTCAACGCATCGGGCTGCATGGTGACCATGGACCTGCTCGGAGAGGACACCCGGAACATCGAGCAGACCGAGGTGGCCACCACCACCTACCTGGAGATGCTCGACACCATCGCCCGCGAGGGCCTGGACGCCAACGTGTCGGTCAAGCCCTCGGGCATCGGCCAGACCTTCGGCGAGGAGGTGTTCCTGGGCCATATGCGGACCATCCTCGCGAAGGCGAAGGAGCACGGCAACTTCGTGCGGATGGACATGGAGGACTCCAACACCACCGACCGCACCCTGAGCGCCTACCGCGCCCTGCGGGGCGAGGGGTGGGACAACACCGGGGTGGTGCTCCAGTCGATGCTCACCCGGACCCCCGCCGACCTGGAGGCGATCCGGCCCCTGGGCCCCAGCATCCGCCTCTGCAAGGGCATCTACCAGGAGCCCCCCGACCGGGCGTGGCAGAGCTATGAGGACGTCAACAAGGCCTTCCTTGGGCTGCTGCGCGCGGGCCTGTCCGACCGCGGGGTCTACCTGGGTATCGCCACCCACGACGACCCGATCCTCCACGGCGCCGAGGCGCTGATCGCGGAGCTGGGCCTGAGCCGAGACCAGTACGAGTTCCAGATGCTGCTGGGGGTGCGCCCAGAGGTCCGCGACGCGCTGGTCGCGAAGGGACACAGGGTGCGGGTCTACGTCCCCTGGGGCGAGGACTGGTACGCCTACTCGGTGCGCCGGCTCAAGGAAAACCCCAAGTTCGCCGGGTACATCACCCGCGAGGTGCTGACCGACCCCCGCCGCCTGTTCGGCGAGGGCGGGGACCGCTAGGCGGTCTACCGGCGGTCCAGGGGGAACCGCAGCCCTGCTCCGATCCAAGGGCTGGGTTTGGAGCACCCTCGGGGCTCGCGGTCGCGCGCGCCGCGCTCCAGCGCGGTCGGCCTGGGGCCGGCGCCCCTCCCAGGCTGCGGCTCCCCGGGCCCCAGCCCTCCCCGCGCCGGCCATCCAGCGCCTCCCCCCCCCGAAAAAGAGGGGCGCCGAGGCGCTCCCGGGGGGTGGACCTGCCCCCAAGGTGGTGAAGGGCGCCGCTCGGTCAGCGCCTCAGCGAGTGGAGGGGACAGCGGCTCGCCGGCTCGTCCTCCTGGACTCGGTCCCGTCCAGCGCGCGCGTCGCTCCCAGGGGGCGGGGGCCCTGCTGCGGGAGCGGGCGCCGCGGGTGGAGGCCCTGGTGGGCATCGCGCCGGGGGTGGAGGTGTAAGGTGGTGCTGGACAGTGCGACCTTCGCGTGCCATGCTCCAGCCGTGGGCGATGGCGTCCTGTTGGAGGAACGAATGTCGGTGGTCTCTCTCTCTCTCTCTTGCTGAGCGCTAGTGCGCAGGCTGGTGAGGGGGTTGCTCCGCGCGGCGGGCATCCGCTGGAGCGTGTCGATGTCGCGGCACTGCGCGCCCAGCGGGGCAGCACCGATGAGGTGATCCGCGATCTGCACCTCTATGACCGGGTCGTCGTGGGGCCCGATGGCGTAGAGCACTTCTCCTCGGGAGCCGAGCTGATGGTCGGCGAGCGAGAGGCAGGTGTCGGGGCTCCCACCGAGAGCGGGGCCCCGAGTCCTCGGGCGGGCTGGAGCCCGCTCCTCGACGACCCCGATCGGTTCGATGATGAGGGGCTCATCGAGGTCGTGATCTCCCTCGACCGTCGTCAGTGGCAGCAGACCCCCTCAGCCGAGGTGCAGGAGCTCCGCGACCGGGTGGAGGGGCGCTTCGTCAGCAGCTACGAGAGCCGGAGGGCCTTTGTGGATGAGCGCTCGAGCGCCGGGAAGCGCGCGCTGGCGCCGGTGCTGCAGCAGCTCGGGGCCTGGGGAGCTGAGGTGACCACCTCGGATGTTCTGGTGGGCACCATCCAGGCGCGGGTGAACAGGGAGCAGCTCGCGCGCCTGGAGCGACTCCCGATGGTCATCGGGGTCGAGCCGTGGCTGCCGGAGGAGGAGGACGCCGGCTACTACTACTTTGTCGATGGCGAGGCGATCGACGGGCGAGAGCTCTCCGACCTCCTGCAGTCGGAGCAGTTCTACCTGGGCGGCTGGTACGGCGACATCGAGGACCTCGACGCCGATGACGGCGTCGAGCACCTGGGGCTCGCAGAGTCCGGTGGCGACGAGGTCTATCGGGCGCACCTCGGCTTCCACGACGGGTCTGGGAACGATCGCTTCCAGAACTGTCGGAAGCACTGGCTGTTCGGGACCTGCATCAACGACGACCCCATCGCGGGTGGTCAGCACCCCACCGGCGCCGCCTCCATCCTCCTCGGCGACATCACCCGTGGGCAGGACGGCACCGTGCCGTACTGGCTCAACCGCGAGGAGCGCAGCGGTGTGGCTCGACGGGCCCACGGTGTCGGACTCGCCACGGGGGACATCAGCAGACTCCAGGACCCGGACTGGGGCACGCACATCCTGAGCAAGTCGGCGACCAACTACGAGACGGACCTGGAGTGCACAGGCACTCCGTCTCTCTCCAAGACGGCCAATGCCATGTACGAGGCGGGGGTCGCGGTGTTCAACTCTCACGGAAACCGCGGGCACCTTGATCCCGATGACTGTACCGTCACAGATCCTGGTAGTGCGATTGGGGTGTTCACCGTGGGGGCCTACGAGGTCAGCGCTCTGGATCAGGAGGTTGACTTCCCGAGTAACTCACGGGGCGGCACCGCCAATGAGGGACGACGGCGCTCGATCATCGACATCATCGCTCCCACCAACATCGAATTCCCCTACCCGTACCGGGGGGATCTCTCCTTCTACTACGGTGCGGACTGGCAGGACCCGGAGTCTCCTCCTCCCAACACCTACGGTGCATCGAGTGGTAGCACGCCCACCGTCGCGGGATCGGCCGCCCTGTTCCGGGACTACTACCTCGACACCTTCGGCCACGCGATCGACGCCCCGGGACTGCTCTACGCCAACATGCTGCTGATGGGGGACCGCTCCACCTATGATCAGGGCCTGCTGACCACGGGCTACTCGAACCTCTGGGGTGCGGGGAAGCTCCGCCTGCGGCGCTTCGATGGGGTGGGGATGGAGGCCCCTGCGGGCTACGGCACCGGCAGTCTCTGTGTGGCCCACGGACAGAGTCGCTATGTGGACATCACCGATGGGATCCACGATCTCCACCCCGCGGTGGACATGATCAAGGCGGTCGCGTGGTGGTACGATCACCGCCACGACGGCGCGACCCTGATGCACGACAGCGATCGGGTCTCCCTGACCCTACTCCGCTCCGGCCCGCTGCCCGGGACCTGGTTCGGCCTCCGGACCAGCGGCACCACCGACAACAAGCAGCGGGTCTACTACGAGGACCCCGGAGAGCGCCAGCTCCACCTCAGGCTCACCGGGACCGATGTGAGCTCCGACCTGGAGGGCTGTGGTACCAACGCGACCCGCGTCTACTACGCTTGGTTCTACGAGTCCTCGGACCGCGACAACGGCAACACCTGGCAGAACGACCACATCCGCCCGGAGGGAAACCCATGAGCGCCAAGACCCCTCTCGTCCTCCTCGCCCTCTCCCTGCTCACCGCCTGCGACCGCACCGTGTCTGCCCAGTACTGGCAGTGGGATGACGAGCGCGCCTGCTGGGAGCGGATCGACGAGGAGCGCGAGGCCCGCTACTGGGCCGCGACCCATGAGGAGTGTGGCGACGTGACGTGGCACGCCTCGGACTCAAACGGTCACTGTCTCCTCTTCGCACAGATGTGTGCCGACGGGGCGCCCATCGACGACCCGGACGTCCTGAGCTGCGGGGCGTCGACGGTGCCAGACTGCTGCACCATGGGCGATGGGCCGCACTGCCCCTTGGAGGAGGGGGAGAGCCTGCAGTAGCGTGACCCCGGTCGAGGTTCAGCCGACCAGCCGGCGCCCCCCTGACCCCTCGCGTGTTGCCTCACCCTGCTCGCCGCCTGCGATCGCGGCATGCCCGCCCTGGCAGTGGGACGACGATCGCGCCTGCTGGGAGCGGATCGATGAGGATCGCGACGCCCGCTGCTGGGCGGCGACCCACGCGGCGTGTGGCGACGTGACGTGGCACGCCTCGGACTCGGACTGCCGCCCAGCGGTGCGCCGACGGGGCTCTGGCCAGCGACGACGACGCCTCTCCGCCGACGAGGACTACCTCGCCCCACCTGACAGGACAACCGGTCCGAGCACACTACCTCGTGAGCCACTCGTAAGAACCCCCTCTGCGCGTGGCAAGGCCGCCGACGCTACGGGAGACCGCCGATTTTCGTCGCAACGTGCTACAGACGAACCAGCGTTTTGGGAGAGGCAGCGCAGCGGTGAGACTTTTTACGAGGGGCTCAAGAGGTTGCTGAACCCGACCCGATCGGTCGCGATCGTAGCGATCGTCACGCATCGCGCCGGACCTGCCATACGAATCAACGGATATCGTGAGCAGGGGGCGAACGCGTCGGCCCGAGGTCCTGCCTGACGAGCGCGTGGACAGAGGACCGGCACCGCCCGGACAGCGCCTCGGCACCGCGCGCCGCCCGGTCGAAGGCCAGGAGCCCCGCCCGTGCGTCCGGGGAGCGCTCAGGACGCGAAGGCCGCCGCGAGGCTGTCGCGCGCCACCCCGAGGGAGCGCAGCCCCTGGTCCAGCCCCTCGGCCCTGCGCTGCAGGCCAGCGCCCGCCGCGTCGAGGGCCTGCGCAGACTCCGCGAGCTGCCCCTCCAGCGCCCGCACCTCAGGCTCCAGGCCCCCGTGAGCCAGCGCCCCGGAGGCGGGGTCCACGTAGAGCCCCCCCACCGCCGCACGGATCGCGCCGCCCGGACCCAAGGGGTCCGACAGCAGGCGAGAGACCTCCTCCGGCCGCCCCTCCAGCGCCTCGCCGAAGCGAGTCGCGTCAAGGGCACCGCCGCCGCCCACCCCCACCGAGCGCAGGGTGGGGTAGGTGGAGTTCTGGGGCACCGCCACCTCCACCGCGCTGGCCAGCGCCGCGACCGCCTGCTGCGCCGCGGGCAGCGGGCTGCTCGCCCCCTCCGCCCTGGCCCCGTCCACCGAGCGCGCCAGGGCCTGCATCGCGTCGACGGCGCGGCGGCCCAGCTCCTCGGGGGAGGGCCGCTGGATCATCCCCAGGGTGCCAAATTCAGAGGGCCCCACCGGCACCTCCTCCGGGGCGGCGCCCTGGAGCGACTGGAAGGCGCGCGACAGGTCTCGCAGCGAGCTGGTCCGCTCCCCCGCCCGCGACAGGGCCATCGCCCCCTGCTGGGACTCTAGCCCGGTGGGGTCGTAGGCGAGGGGCTCCACCAGCGGCGAGCGCGACACCGCGTGGCTCAGGCGCGCCTGCCCGTAGTCGAGCACCTGCTGCTCCACCTCGTCGAGGCGGTCGACCACGTCCTGGAAGACGGTCCGCACCGCCGCCGCCTCCGCCGCAGCGCTGGCCCCGCCAGACGCCGCCGAGCGGGTCGCCTCCGCCGCGGCGCTGGCCCCGCCAGACGCCGCCGAGCGGGTCGCCTCCGCCGCGCGCGCAGGCGGGCGTGGTCGCGGCTGTACGCCAGCGATCGCTGCGTTCGCGCCAACCCCTCGGGTCTCCATCACAAACTCCTTAACTTCTCCACCTCGGATCGATTCTCGGATCATTGGCGAGAGAGTTGAGCACAAAATCGCACCGCCGATAGATCTGCGCGCTCCGCTCGGTCCCACCGCGCGCTCCGTCACCTCTGGCGCCAGGCGAGGGCCGCACCCCTCCCCGGTTGGCTGTGGCGGCGGGGCGCCCCCAGGACGGGGCCGCCGTGTCAGCGTAAGGGCCCGGGCCGAAACCAGCTTCCCGTGGGACCGCCACGCCGCACGCACGCCCCTCGTCACGCTCCTCCTGCGCGTCCTTGGGCGCGACCCCACAGACACCGAGGCTCCAGCGCTCAGGGCGCTCTGTACGGCCCAGACAGGACATAGAAAAAACATGCTATCAAGGCCAGCTTGACCGTCACGCCACCGACGAGTAGCCTCAAGACATCGCGACAGGGCGCGATGTCCCTCACCGCGAGGCCGCCGGTCACCTCCGGCGCGCAGACCGCATCCCCGCGCGGAGCAGCACCATGAAGGAACGCACCCCTCAGCAGGCGCCCCCTACCCCCGCCCACACCGCCGAGCAGGAGGCACCCGCCGAGGCCGACTTCGGCTCCAACGCCGCCCAGACGGAGCGCCTCGGGGCCGACGCACCTCCGCCGCCCTCCGAGACGGAGCTGCTCGACCTCTTCCAGGAGGACGCGGCGATCTCCGCCCGCCTCGACAGCTGGCAGGAGGCTCAGGGTGACAGCATGGAGCGGGCCGCCCTCAGCTTCGCCGAAGGCGAGCTGCTGCTCGCTGAGGCCGACGACGCCTACCAGGGGCGCACCGCGACCCGCGAGAGCCGGATCACCAACCCCGGGACCCTCGTGCCCGCGATCTCGGACCCCGACACGGTGGCCGCCGCGCGGCTGGGAACCGGGGTGAACATCAAGGTCGAGATGCCCAACGGGTGGAGGCTCGACACCAAGGCCGTCACCCCCGGCTGGGTCTGGTCCTCCTGGCGCGGCTACGTGGGCGGCATGTTCAGCTTCCGGGTGGAGTCCGCGGCGGCCCCTGAGATCGGCGCCGAGTGGACCGAGTTCGGCTCCGACCTCTTCGAGGCCAGCCTCTACCCGGGTGGAAAGCTCTCGGGCGAGGCCGACATCGCCTGGAAGGACTACGCGAAGGACGAGGGCGGCGGCGGAGGGCTCCTGGAGGCGGGCGCCGCGATGGCGCGGGGCGCGGCCGAGGCGATCGGCGAGGGGGTCGACGCGGCGGGCGCGGTGGGCGGCGACCTGCTCTCAGCGGGGGCCGACCTGCTGAGTGGCGCCACCGAGGGGCTGGCGAGCGCCGGCGAGTCGCTGCTGGCGGGCGCCGGCGAGCTGCTCGAGCGCCTCAAGGGTCCAGGCGCCAGCGACCTGCTGGTCATCGAGGACGCTCAGGTAGACGAGGAGCGCCTCGCGGCCTGGGACGAGCTCTACCGTCACACCCTCGAATTCTGGGGCCACGCGATGGGGCCGGACGCGGTCCACCCGATCGGGGACGCGGTCTACCTGCGCTGGGACGCCGCCTGGGGCCCCCTCCCCACCAGCCGCGATCTGCGCGGGGACGACATCGCCGTGGACGCCAAGGCCGCGGTGGGGGCCATGAGCGCCCTCGGAGCGTGGGCGGAGCTCAGCGGCGCCGATCGGGATCGCCTCTCCGCCCTCATCGGCGGCGAGACCAACGGGCGCTCCCTCGCGGCCAGGGGCTGGCTCTACGGGGAGTGGAGCAGCATCTCGGCCATGGGCGCCAGCGAGGGCGCCGCGGCCCTGACCGGCGGCCTCACAGAGGCGAGCGCCTCCCCAGAGGTTGCTGAGGAGGCGATCTCTGGTACGGCCGCGCCCTACAGCCTCGCCGGTCCCCAAGAGAAGGCCGCCGCCAACTTCCCCGGCGTACAGGCGGACGCCGAGATCTGGACCCTGACCTATGGTGACGAGGCCGGCGGCTCCCTGGACATCTGGGCCCCCAAGGATCCCTACGCGCCCGGCGTCCACCAGCACACCGTAGCGGAGACCGCCGCCGCCGCCGCTTGGCTGCCGACGCGCGTCCGGCCGGAGGTGAAGCGGATCAAGCTGAGCCCCAACACCAACCCCCAGGACCCTCAGTGGGCGGTGGACTACGCCATCCCCGACTTCCACTCGTACATGACCGCCAACGCGCGCGGCGGCTCGATCGTCGTCTACCCCGACAGCGCCGAGCAGCCTGCGGCGGACGTTCAGATCATCTCGATGTACCACGAGTCCGGCCACCTGTGGTCCTTCGGCGTCTGGGGCACGGACTCGGAGGCCGCGAGCTGGGACCCCTGGCGCGACGCGATGGCGAGCGACGGGATGTCCGTCTCGCAGTACGCTGACGCCGCCATCGCGGAGGACGTGGCCGAGACGGTGGCCGTGTACCTAGCGTCCTACGACAGCCCCACGTACGACGAGTACGAGGCGATGGTGCCCTCCCGCTTCGACATCCTGGACAAGGAGATGGGGCACTGATGCTCTACCTCCTGCTGACCCTCGCCTGCGCGGCCGGTCCCGGCGCGCCCGAGCCCTCTCCCCCAGCGCCCACCGCCCAGCGGGCCGCAGCCCCCCCGAGGAACGCCGTGGAACGAACCGCCGCCGCCGTTGATCACCCCTCTGTAGAGGGGCACCCTGGACAGATCCGCTTCGTGGACATGGACGGGAAGGTGCGGGTGGAGGCGGTCACCGAGGAGAACCTCGCGCGCGCCTTCGTGGACATGGACGACTGGTATGAGCCCATCGCCGAGGTCCGCGCCGCGGGGGTGGACGGCCGCGTCCTCTCGATCACCACCTACGACGTGAACGGCGGGGTGCTGGAGCACCACTCCGCGCCCCGCCCCCGCTAGCGCGGCGATCAGGGAGCCACGCCCATCGCGCGGTCTCGCCCGTGCCCCCCGCCCGTCACAGGCTTCAGCACGCTCCCACCTCCGCAACCGGGCTTGGCCCTTGGGCCTTCGTCGACGAACCAGCCGCGCTGTGCTCGGCCCAGAGGACCCGTTCTAGCGCTTGATCCTCGCCTCGCCCAGGCGCCTCATGCGGCGCAGCGGCCACCCCCGCCGCAGGGCCTCGGGGGGTCTGGAGAGGGCGGGCGCGGGACCGCCTCGCTCGGCCCCCGCC
>JAFGVK010000243.1 GCA_016938035.1 Deltaproteobacteria bacterium
AGTATGGTTCCGTGCGGCCCATGTCGGCCTCCTCAACCCCCTGCTCTCAGACTGGCTGGACACGACAACTATGGTGACACAGGGGGGTGTCGCCTGCGGCAGGCTGGAGCCAGCGGGGATCCCCTCGGCGTCCCGCCGCGTACCACCCACGCATGCCGGATCCACCAAATCAACCACGCGGGGGAGCGCTTGGGCTATGAGGCGTGTCCCCCCCCCTTGCGCTCTCCGGATGATCCCACCCCGTCCAGGAGCGCGGAGCTGTGGGATCCAAGGCCGCGTCCCTGAGGGGCGCGTGAGAGGGCTCCCCTGGCGCGGCGAGCAGAGCAGTGGGTAGGCAGTGCGTGCATCCCGTTCGTGGACTTGATGGAATCGGAACGAGGGGGTGCCAGGGGCAGGACCGAGATCGCGGCGGGACGCGGACGTCCACCCGCCGCGCTACTCCAGCGGCACGTCCCGGCCCATGTGGATCACCGGCTCCTCCATCTCGTCCAGGTCCAGCTTGGCGTCGATCGGGGCGAGGGTGACGGTGACCCTGTTGCGGCGCTTCCGCATCGCGTACGTGACCTTCTGGGTCTGGTAGCCGGGGGCGGAGACGTCCAGGGTGAGCACCAGGCCGGGGGCGAAGGCGATCTCGGTGCCGTCGGGCAGGTAGAGCACGCTGGCGGTCCACGCTCCGTTCCGGGCGTTGACGTGGTGGCGGTCTCGCTCGTCGGGGTGGCGCACCGCGGCGGTGGGGATCGGCGCCCCCTCCGCGTCCACCACCGCCACGGTGAGCGGCAGGTCATTGGCGAGCGCCTCCTGAGCGGGGAGGAGCAGGCCGAGCAGCAGGGACAGGCGGCGGGCGAGGCGCATGGTGGCTCCGGTGAGCGCTAGGGGAGGCCTGGGAAGTCCTCCACCCACGCGATCTTGAAGTCGGCGAAGGCGTCGACGATCTCTACACGAAAGTCGGGGAAGCTGTCCACGATCTCCCACTTCCCAGGTCCGTCGGGGAAGGCGCTCACCCGCTGCACCCGCAGGTCGGGGAAGGAGGTCACCACCTCCACCTTGTAGTCAGCGAAGGAGGAGACGAGCGCGACGCGGCCGAAGAGTCTTGAGAGGTCCATGAGGGCTCCCTGCGGGTGTGTCACCGAGGCGTGTGGTGCGCTATTGTGGACCACCTGCGAGGTCCTGTCACCCCAGGGCGCGGTGAGCGAGCACCACCTCACGGCCTTGATCACCGTGAGCACCGACGGCATCGGCCTTCAGGCCGCGCGGGAGCTCGCGCAGGGGGGCAGGTCGGTGATCCTGGGCGGAGCCCTGCTTGGATGGCGCGCGCCCTGGACGCGGTGAGGGCCTCGGCTGCGGCGGAGGGGTCTGGTTCTTTCGCCGAACGGACCGATCTCGACGCGGTGAGCGCCATGGCGGAGCCCGTGATCCGGGATCACTGCGGCCTGCGGGCGCTGGTCGACAGCGCCTCGGTCTGTGAGCCCCAGCGCGCCCTGACCGCGACGGGGCTGGAGCGCACCTGGGCGGTCAGCCCCTTGGGGCACCTTGTCCTCACCCACCGGCCGCTGCCCTTGCTGTCACCCTCGGGTTCTGGGCCGCTGGGCCCAGGACGCCGAGGGCGTTGTCGGTCGCTCGCTGTGCTCGCCTGGGTCCGTCGCGAACGAGCGTTCATACGCCTAGCCCACGACGCCCTGGATCTCAGCGCTCCACCAGGGTCTTGATCGTCGTCTCGCCCAAGTGGGTCATGCGGGGGGCCTCTGGCATGGGGGGGCGCTGGCTGGGGCGTGGGGGGCCCACCGCTCTCTGAGGGCGCCGCCACCCTGCTCGACGCGGTGGAGAACCCCGCCTGGAGCCAGGTGAGCGGGGTCACATCGTGCGCCGTCGGCCCGCCCCCACCGCGAGTCCCTCCGCCTCTACCTCGTCCCCGCCGATTGCCTCGTCACATCGTGCGCCGTCGGCCCGCCCCCACCGCGAGGGTGGTGCAGGAGGCTGCGGTGCGCGAGCAGCGCTGGAGCGAGAGCGAGCGACTGGCGGGAGAGCGCTTCCGGGTGTAGCACCGATCCTGTGGGCTGGACCACGCGCCGCGGCCGGTGACAAAGGCAGACCTGGACACCTACCGCCCGTTAGGTAAGTAAGCAGCCAAACGCATACTTACCGAACGGTAGACAGGGATCCCAGTGAGTCACGAACCGGACGTCAGGGAGCGCATCCTCGCGGTAGCCACCAGGCTCTTCGCCGATCAGGGGTACGGCTCCACGTCGGTCCGGCAGGTGGCGGAGGCGGTCGGGGTGACCAAGCCAGCGCTCTACTACTACTTCAAGAGCAAGGAAGAGCTCTTTGAGCAGATCATCTGCTCCCACCTCGGGCGGGTGTCGGCGATCCTCGACGAGGCGCTGGGGGGCGGTGGCACCCTGCGTGAGCAGCTGCAGCGGCTCCTCGACGGGGTGGCCGCCGAGGCTGCGGATCAGCCGGACCTGGTGCGCTTCCTCCTCCTCTCGCACCACCGCCCGGACCAGAGCCAGCCCCGGATGGACGTGATGCTGGTCCACATGAGCAGGGTGGGGGTGCTCCAGCAGACCTTCGAGGTGGCGCGCGCCCGGGGGGAGCTGCGGGGGGACCTCCCGCTGGACGCGCTGGTGATGACCTTCGTGGGGATGATGAACCACCACCTGATGTCCCGGGTGCGCACGCACCACCCCTCCCTCTCCGCCGCAGTCCTCCTCGACATCTTCTTTCACGGGGCCGCCGCCCCATCCAAGGTGAGCCGATGATCCTCCTCCTCGCAGCGCTCCTCGCGTGCAGTCAGGCCCCAGAGGCCGCCCACGCCCAGATCAACACCGAGCCGATCGACGCGACCCGGGTCGAGGTGGCGGAGATGCGCCCCTCCGAGGCGCGCCTGCTCCTCAACCTGCCCGGCGACGTGGTGGGCTCGCGTGACGCGACCCTCGCGGCGGCGCTCGGCGGCTATGTGGAGGCGGTGCGGGCCGAAGAGGGACAGGTGGTGCGGAGGGGGCAGGCGCTCCTGCTGGTGGACGCCTCGCTCCACAAGGCGAGCCTGGATCAGGCGGCGGCGCAGGCCGAGCAGGCTGCCTCCTCCCTAGTGCGGGTGCAGGCGATGGGGGAGCGGGCCTCTCAGGCCGACCTGGAGCGGGCTGAGATCGCCTCGCGGGTCGCCTCCGCCGCCCTCGACGCGGCCAAGGTGCGCTACAGCAGGGCGGTGATCAGCGCGCCCTTTGACGGCGTGGTCGCGCAGCTCGACGCCGAGGTGGGCGAGGTGCTCGCCCCGGGCGCCCCCGCGGTGCGGCTGGTGCGCCTGGACCCGGTCCACGTGGAGCTGGCGGTGTCCGACCGCGACGTGGGCTCGCTGACCAAGGGGCTCGCGGTGGAGGTGGAGCTCAACGCCCGCGAGGGGCGCTTCACCGGCGTCGTGGAGCAGGTCGCCCCCGCGGGCGACCTCAAGTCCCGCGCCTTCCCGGTGGTGGTGTCGGTGCCTAACCCCGACGGGGGGCTGCTCCCGGGGATGATCGCGCAGGTGAAGGTGGACCGGCTGGTGCAGGAGCAGGCGATGGTGCTGCCGCAGTCCTGGCTGGTGACCAACCTGGACTCTCGCGGGGTGTACGTGGAGGAGGGGGGGGTCGCCCATTGGCGCCCGCTCGTGTTGGGCGCGGTGGTGCGCGACGAGGTGATCGTGGCCTCGGGGCTCTCGGAGGGCGACAGGGTGATCACCACCGGGCAGCGAGAGCTGCTCGATGGGGACCCGATCCTCGTGTCGCGTGAGGCGTGGTGCTGCGCCGCCGGGCGGCAGGTGCCGATGGTGCAGCGGTGATCCGCTGGCTGGTCAACCGCTCACTCACCGTGGCGGTGGCGATGGTGGCGGTGGTGCTCTTTGGGGTGTGGGCCTGGTACACCCTCCCCAGAGAGGCCGCCCCCGACATCACCATCCCGGTGGTCATGATCACCACCCCCTACCCCGGCGTCTCCCCAGAGGACGTAGAGGGCCTGCTGTCCATCCCCCTAGAGGGGGAGCTCGCCAGCCTGCGCGACGTGAAGGTGATGCGCTCGGTGTCCATGGAGGGCGTCTCGCTGGTCAGCATCGAGTTCGAGCCCGACGTGGTGATGGAGGACGCGCTGCAGAAGGTGCGCGACCGGGTGAACCGGGTCCGCCCTACCCTCCCGTCGGACGCGCAGGAGCCTGAGATCCGCGAGATCTCCTTCTCGGACGTTCCGATCCTGCTGGTGGACATCGGCGGCGCCGCGGACGAGGAGGTGCTGAAGGAGCTGGGAGAGTCCCTCAAGGAGGAGGTGGCCAGGGTCCCCGGGGTGCTCGACGCCAAGCTGGCGGGCGGCCTGGAGCGCGAGATCCGGGTGGAGGTAGACCCCTGGCGCCTCGCCCACTACGCCCTCGGCATGGGCGACGTCATCACCGCGATCCAGCGGGAGAACAGCAACGTCCCGGGGGGCGAGGTGGCCGCCGGCGCCTCCACCTTCCTGGTGCGGGTCCCCGGTGAGATCACGCGCGCCGCCCAGCTGGAGGACGTGGCGGTGGTGACGCGAGGGGACCACCAGGTCTTCATCCGCGACGTGGCGCGGGTGGTGGACGGCTACGCCGAGCGCCAGACCTACGCCCGGATGAACGGGCAGCCGGTGGTGAGCCTCTCGGTCACCAAGCGCGCTGGCGCCAACATCATCGAGGTGGCCAAGGAGGTGAAGCGCCTCGCGGCGGAGCACTCGGAGGCCTGGCCTGAGGGGGTGAGCTACAAGATCGTCAACGACCAGTCGCTGCGCATCGAGGACATGGTGTTCGAGCTGCAGAACAGCATCCTCACCGCGCTGGTGCTGGTGGTGGGCGTGATCTTGCTCTTCATGGGCGCGCGCAACGCGCTCTTCGTGGCGATCTCCATCCCCAGCTCCTTCCTCCTCTCGATGATGGTGCTGCAGGCCCTCGGCTTCACCCTCAACATGATCGTGCTCTTCGCCCTGATCATGGCCCTGGGGATGCTGGTCGACAACGCCATCGTGGTGGTGGAGAACGTCTACCGCCACCTGGAGATGGGCAAGTCCAAGGTGGAGGCGGCCATCGAGGGCACGAGGGAGATGGCGATCCCGGTGGCTACGTCCACCGCGACCACGGTCGCCGCCTTCCTCCCGCTGGTCTTCTGGACCGGTATTATGGGCAAATTCATGGGCTTCCTGCCCAAGACGATCATCATCGTGCTGCTCGCCTCGCTGGTGGTGGCGATCGGGGTGCTGCCGGTGGTGCTCGCTCGCGGGGTGAAGGGGAGCTTCGCCAAGAAGGTGGACGGTGGCAGCCGCTGGATGCGGGCCTACAAGGCGGTCCTGGAGGCCTCGATCCGCTTCCGCTACCTCTCACTGGGCGCGGGCGCGGTGAGCTTCGTGGTGACGGTCGTGGTGTTCGCCCTGTTCAACCACGGGGTGGAGTTCTTCCCGGCCACCGACCCGGACCGGGCCACCGTGGCGGTGGAGCTGTCTCAGGGGGAGGATCTGGACGCCACCGACAGGGTGGTGCGGCAGGTGGAGGCGATCCTCGCCCAGGAGCCCAACGTGGCCTTCTTCGTCGCGGAGCCAGGGGTCCAGGGGGGCGGCAACGCCCTGCTCGGCGCCCAGCGCGCGCCCAACAAGGCCCGCGTCTCGATCGAGTTTCTCCCCCACAAGGCCTCGGCCAAGCCCGGAGAGCGCGTGCGGGTGGAGTCCACCCTGCTGACGGTGGACCGGATCCGCGACAGGGTCGAGCAGATCCCCGGCGCGCGCTTCCAGGTGGAGAAGGAGAAGATGGGCCCCCCGGTGGGCAAGCCGATCGAGGTGAAGGTCACCGGCCCGTCCTATCATGAGGTAGGCCACGCCGCGCTGATCGTGCGTCGTGCGATGGAGGAGGTGGAGGGCGCCGCGGACCTCACCGACGACTACCAGGTCGGCCGCCCCGAGCTGCGGCTCCAGGTGGACCGGGGCGCCGCCAAGCGGGTGGGGCTCTCGTCGGGGCAGATCGGCGACGCGGTGCGGACCGCGGTGGCCGGGAAGGTGGCCTCTACCCTGCGCGAGGGCGAGGACGAGACCGACATCGTGGTGCGCCTGGCGCCGGAGTACCGCGACAACCTCCAGTCGGTGCTCGACCTGCGCCTGCCGGGGCGCGAGGACCGCTCGCCAGACACCTTCTCGGTGCCGCTGTCATCGGTGGCGTCCTACGAGCTGCTCGGTGGCACCGGCGCGATCCACCATCAGGACCAGGACCTGGTGGTCACCATCGGCGGAGACGTGGTGGACGGCGCCAACGAGAACGAGGTCCGGGCGCGGGTGCAGGCGGTGATCGATGGGCTGGCGCTGCCCGCTGGGATCCACACCTCGATGGGGGGCTCCCAGGAGGCGCAGCAGGACGCCGCGGCCTTCTTGGGGCGCGCCTTTGTCATCGCGGTGGTGCTGATCCTGATGGTGCTGGTGGCGCAGTTCAACAGCATCGCCCTGCCGTTCATCATCTTGGCGAGCGTGATCCTCTCGCTGGTCGGGGTGCTCTGGGGGCTGCTGCTGACCGGGACGCCGTTCGGGATCATCATGACCGGGCTGGGGGTGATCTCCCTCGCGGGGGTGGTGGTGAACAACGCCATCGTGCTCCTCGACACGGTAGAGCAGCTCCAGAAGGACGGTGCCAGCGTGCACGACGCGCTGATGCAGGCGGGCGTCACCAGGTTCAGGCCGGTGATGCTCACCGCGGTCACCACCGTGCTGGGCCTAGTCCCTATGGCGATCGGCCTCTCGATCGACTTCTCCAGGCTGCGGGTGGTGATGGGCTCCTCGTCGGGGCAGTGGTGGGGCCCGATGGCGGTGGCGGTGATCTTCGGGCTCGCCTTCGCCACGGTGCTCACCCTGGTCCTGGTGCCGACGATGTACAGCATCTACGACGACCTCCGCAGGCTGCCGGCGCGGCTGACCGGGCGGCGGGCGGCGAAGGCGGCGGTGTCGCTGGCGGGTCTCCTGCTGGTGGTGCCGCAGGCCCGGGCGGTGGACCTGGACGGGGCGATGGCTGCGGCGGAGGGCCACGATCTCTCGCTTGCGATGCTCTCGGAGCAGACCATCCAGACTCAGGCGCTGACCGGGAAGGCGTGGTCGCTGCTCTCCCCCAGGGTGACGCTCTCCGGGGCCTACAACCTCAACCAATACGAGAGCAAGCTGGACATGAGCGCGATGCTCCCCCCGGAGCTCGCTGGGATGGCGGGGGACGGGGAGCCGATCGTCATTCAGCCCAAGCACTACGTCCAGGGCAGCGTGACGGTGTCGCAGTCGCTGTTCTCCGGCACGGCCATCCCCGGCCTCCAGGCGGCCTACGCCATGTCGCGGGGGGCCGAGCTGGACGAGGCCTGGCAGCGCTCGCGCGCCAGGGCGGGGGTGGTGCAGGTCTACTGGAGCCTGTGGACCGCGCGGGAGGCGGTGCGTCTGTCGTCCAAGGCGGTGGAGAACGCGCAGGAGCACCTGGAGCTGGCGAGGGCGCAGTGGGACGCTGGGCTCGCCCCGCGGAGGGCGGTGCTCCAGGGTGAGCTGGCGCTCGCCCGCGCCGATCGGGAGCGTCAGGCGGCGCTGACCAGGGTGGTGGAGGTGGAGGAGATGTGGTTCCGCCTCACCGGGCTCCCCCGCGACGAGGCCCTGGAGGAGCCGACCCCGGTGGTGGTGGACCTGGGCCTGGAGCAGGCGCTGGCCGCTGCCCCGCTGGACAGGTCGGACCTGGCGGCGGCGTCGGAGCGGGTCCGCGCGGCGCGGCTCCAGTCGCTCGCGTACGATCTGGACTGGCTGCCCTCGCTCGACGCGAGCTGGACCGAGGTCTACACCGAGAACACCGGTTTTCTGGGGCAGAACACCTTCTGGACCGCGTCGCTGTCGGCGACCTGGCGCCTGTGGGACGGGGGGATGCGCCTCGCGAACCAGCGGGAGGCGGCGTCGAGGGCTCGTGCGGCCCGCTACGCGGAGGAGGCGGCGCAGCGGTCGGTGACCGAGGAGCTGCGGGGGGCCTGGGAGCGCCTACAGCGCGCTGAGAGCGGCCTGAAGGCGGCGCAGCGCGAGGTGGACCTGGCGACGGAGAACCTGGCGCTCGCCGAGGAGGGGCAGGCCGCGGGGAGCGTGACCTTCCTGGAGGTGGACGAGGCGGCGCTGGGGTTGCAGTCGGCGGAGCTGACCCTGCTGAATGAGCGGATGAACCGCGAGCTGGCCGCGGTGGCGGTGTTGGTCGCCTCCGGTCTCTGGTAGGGGGGGAAGCTGGGCCCGCGGCGTCGGGCGCGCGCGACCGTCGCCGTCTAACTTGGATTCCAGCCCGCGAGGCGGCGCACCCCTGCGCTCCCCTCGGGGTGCCTGTGGGCGGGGTGCGGATCGGGCACTGCTACGTCCAGGCAGCCCTATGATAGCTAATTGCGATTATGCGAGGAATAAAGTATATTCCAAGCGCG
>JAFGVK010000244.1 GCA_016938035.1 Deltaproteobacteria bacterium
GGCGGCCCAGGTCGCCGTCCAGGTCCCTGGTGAGGGCGCCGAACTGCGCGTGGTAGACCTCGGCGGGGGAGGTGATGTGGAGGACGCGCTCCATCTGGGCCGCGGTCTCGCCCCTGGCGCCGGCGTAGGTCATCGCCAGGGCGGAGGAGATCGAGAAGGGAGACAGGAACAGGTTCTCGTCTGGGGCCAGGTTGGCGGCGGCGAAGAGGTCGAGGGCGAAGGCGTTGTTGCCGTCGACCACCCCGGCGAGCGCGGCGGTGCGCTCGCTGACGGCGCGGGGGGTGGCCTCTGGCTCGACCTCCTTGGTGCAGGCGGAGAGGGCGAGGAGTGCGACGAGGGCGGTGCGGGTCATGGTGGCTCCGTGGGGGTGTGTCCAGGACCATGCATGATGCGTGCCACGGGGCGCATGTGGGCGATGTGCACCTTTTGCACAGCGCTTCTGGGGTGGGCTTGCAGGTGCAGGAGGGGCGCAGCGCCTCACACCGCGGCGCGGCGGTCGCTGTCCGGGCCTGGTTGGGCGGGCAGCTCCCCCGGACGCAGCGCTCCGCAGGCGCACCTGAGGAGACCCGTCCCCCAGGTCGCCTTGCGGTTGGTGAAAGCGCGCCGCAGCTCGGGTGGCGGTCCTTGATCCTCGCCGCGCTCGAGTGGGTCATGCGGGGGAGGGCACGGGTCAATCCGCCGGACCGTCTCACAGGAAGGGCCTCATCCCTCCACAGGAACCACCTGATGAGGTCGCTCGTCGCGTCTTCCAGACCGTCAACGGGCGCCGAGTCGCCAGGCCTGTCGGCGTGCGACGGTCGCTCCCTAGGAAGGGCGCTGAGCGCTGTACGCGACGAGCGGAGGACCAAGGACGCGCGTCGAGAGTCCAGCGGATCGGTGCCCGGGGGGCCTCCGGCACGGGGGCAGCGCCCGACCCCGCAGGGGGAGAGGGGGCGGCGAGCCCGCAGCAGGGGGCCTTTGGGGGGACGCAGTCCCCGACCCCAGCGGGAGAGACGAAGGAGGGCAAGGCCCCCTTGGCGGCGGCCATCAGGCCGTCGGAAAGAGGTCCTCAGCGCGCTGGCAGCACCCGCTCCCTCCGCCAGCACCGCGCGCGGTGAGCAGACCGTGGGCCAGACGAGGGTCATGGCCCATGAGGACCCGCGTGAAGCGCCGCGGCGGAGCCCGCTCCGGCCCTGGTCTCGGGCCAGGTCTGCGTCTATCCGCCCGGCGCCATCGCGCAGATCTCGGGGGGTGCGGCCTGCGGTGGACCGCTCCGATCAGCCCTCGACCGACGGGTCCACCACCCTGCCCATGAACAGGACCGACCCGGTGAGATCGTCGCGGATCAGGAACAGGAAGGGGTGGTCTGCGCGGAAGTACGGCTCCGCGCCCTTGCCGGCCATCAGCACGATGGTGCTCGCCGCCGCCTTGGTGCCCTCCTCGTCCACCTGCACCCAGGCCTGATGGAGGGCCTCCTGCATGTACAGATCGTCGGGCCCCATCGCGGTGAAGTCGGCGCGGGCCTCGTCAAAGGCGATCCCCATCCCCAGGTCGGTGAGCGCCTGGGTGAGCCGGAGGGTGTGGCGCAGGGTGAAGCGCGGCAGGGTCACGGTCTCCTCGGTCTCAGTGGCCCCGTCGATCATCTCGCCGAGGGCGGCCAGGTCCAGCGACGCCTCCACCGCCGCCAACCCGTCGGTCTCGTACGGCAGCACCACCACGAGGCTCACCTCGTCCCCCTCGTAGGGCATGGCGAGCACATCGTAGGTGACCCCACCCGTGTGCCGCACCGGCACCTCGTCCTCGGTCATCATCGGGACGGTGACCGCGCCGTCAGGGGTGTAGAAGGGCTGATCGTCGGTGGCGCTCCGCCGGAACTTGGTGCGCCAGCTCGCCTCAAAGGTGATGGCGTTCGCGAGGGCGAGGCGGGTCTCGTCGGTGACGGCGCCCTCGGGGATCACCGCTGGCAGCACGCCGTCGGTCTGCTCCTCCACCCACCCGTTGATGTGGCTGCGGGCTCCGGCGGGATCGCCGGCGAAGTCGAGCGTCTCGAAGGGGGCGCCGTAGTCGTCGGCGGTGATGGCCAGGAAGTCCTCGGCGAAGGGGAGGCCCCGCTGCCCGAACAGGGCGTTGGCGATCCGAAGGGTGTAGCCCCGGTTGAGGTCGCCGTTGAGGTCCGTGGTGAGCGCCCCGAGGTTCTGGTGGAAGACGTCGGCGGGGAGCCCGATGTGCAGCACCTCGTCCATGGCCGCGGCGGTCTCGCCGCTCGCGCCGGCCCTGGTCATCCCAAGGGCCGAGGTGATCGAGAAGGGCGAGAAGAACAGGTTGCCGTCGTCGTGGGCGGCGCTCCACTGGTAGAGATCCATCGCGAAGGCGTTGTTCCCCTCCACCAGATCCACCACCTCGACGGTGCGCTCGGCGACCGCGCGGGGGGTGGGGGCGGGGGAGAGACAGGCGAGGAGGGTGAGCAGGAGCATCGGGACCTCGGCGCTAGGAGGGGTCGACCACCCTGCCGACAAACAGGATGGTGCCAGTGAGATTGTCGCGGATGAGGAACAGGAAGGGGCGGGTCGCGTAGAAGCCCTCCACGTCGCCCTTCTGGCCGCCGAGCACCGCGGTGGAGCCCGTGGCCTCGGTGCCTGCCTCGTCCACCTGGACCGTGGCCTGGTGGAAGGCGTCTTGGAGGAACAGGTCGGGGGGACCCATCGCGGTGAGATCGGCGCTGGCGCTAAAGGCGACCCCCATCCCCAGGTCTGTGAGGGCCTGGGTCAGCGGGAGGGTGTAGCTAATGGTGAAGCGGGGCATCACCACCGTGGTCTCGGTCGGGGAGAGGCTGCCCAGCCACCCGTCGAGGGTGGGGAGGTCCAGGGCTGCCTCCAGCGCGAACAGATCGGGGATAGCGGGCTCCTCGTCGCTGTAGCCCCCGCCGGGGAGCAGGGCGATCAGGCTCACCTCGTCGCCCCTGTAGGGGAGGCTGAGGACCTGCACCCCGGCGCGCTCGCCGAGGAGGCAGGGCACCTCCTCCGCGCGCATGAGGGGGACGGTCACCTCGCCAGTGGGGGTGACGAAGCCGCCGTCGTAGGTCTCTGAGCTGCGGAAGCGGCTGACCCACTCCGCCTCGAAGCGCACCGCGTTGGCGAGGGCGATGCGCGTCTGGTCGTTGACGGATCCCGCGGGCAGCAGCTCGGAGACGCCGCCGTCGGTCTGGTCCTCGACCCAGCGGTTGATCTCACCGCGGGCGCCATCGGGATCGCCCTGGAAATCCAACGCCTGGAGCGGTGCGCCGTAGTCCTCCGCCTGGATCGACAGGAAGTCGGCGTCGAAGGGGAGCCCTGTCTGGCCGAACAGGCCGTTGGCGATGAACAGGGTGTAGCCCCGGTTGAGGTCGCCGCTGAGGTCCCTGGTGAGCGCCCCGAGCTGTTGGTGGTAGACCGCGGGGTCTTGGGTGATGTGCAGCACCTGGTCCATCGCGGCCGCGGTGTCGCCCGCCGCGCCGGCCCTGGTCATCCCCAGGGCCGCGGTGACCGAGAAGGGCGACAGGAACAGGTTGCCCTCGCCGTGGTCCGCGCTCCAGCCGTACAGGTCCAAGGCGAAGGCGTTGTTGCCGTCCACGATCGGCGCCAGCTCGGCGGTCCGCTCGGTGACGGCGCGGGGGGTGGGGGCAGGGGACAGGAGGCAGCCCGCGAGGGCGAGGACGATCAGCATGAGGTCTACTCCAGCGGCGCTCGCTATCCTTTGCAAGGACCGCTCCACGCAGTGACTCTATAGCATAGACCGGCGTTATGCAAAGTTGACAGCGCCGGGCCGCCCGCGCGATCGCGACATCGCTGCCCCGCAGGCCCATGTTCCGCGCCGGCCTGGGCGCGATCCTGCGGCTCCGAAGTAGCGGGTGGGGGCCTGTCTCGGGATACTGGGCTGTCTCGGAGGTCCTATGTCCCCCCTGCTGTTCCTGTCCGCCGCGCTGGCCTACTCCCCCGCCGATGTGTCGCCTACCCGCTGGATCGACGCGCCGGAGGGGGCGCTCGATCAGCGCCCGCCGCGGTCCGCTCCCGAGCTGGCGCGGGTGACCACCCTCGCGGACGGGTGGCGTCCGCTGCTGCGCGGGGCCCACGACGGGAAGGTGGCGGTGCTGGTGGAGGCCTCCCTGGAGGACCCGCTCTCCGCGGCGCTCGCGGTCTGGCGCACCGACATGGAGGGCGACGGGTACCAGGTGCTGCTCCAGTCCTGGGCTGGGGGCGACGCGGAGTCCCTGCGGGCGCATCTCCAGGGCCTGCGGGACGAGGGGCTGGAGGGGGCGATCCTGGTGGGGGACCTGCCGCTCCCCTGGTTCGAGCTCGCCAACGACTATCCCGGCTACGATCTGGGCCACACCGAGGATTTCGGTGACGGTGTCGGCTTCGGGTACGGCCCGGCGACCTTCCCCACCGACCTGTTCCTGATGGACCTGGATGGCCTGTGGATCGACGCAGACGGGGACGGGGTGTACGACTTCCACAACGGCAGCCCGCCGGAGATCTGGGTGGGGCGCCTGCACCTGCCGGCGGCGATGGGGGACGAGGCCGAGGTGCTCAACGCCTACCTGGCCCGCGATCACGCCTTCCGGCGGGGGGCGCTGCGGGGGAACGGGAGCGCCCTCGCCTATGTGGACGACGACTGGATCGAGTGGGCGGGGGAGTGGGCGGGGGAGATCGCCGGCGGCTATCCCGAGGTGGCCCTGGTCTCTGAGGCGGACGAGACCACCCGCGAGGGCTACCTGGCCGAGCTGGAGGGGGGCCTGGACATGATGGCGGTGTTCGTCCACTCGTCCAATTCCGCTCACTTCTTCAGCCAGCCCTCCGGTGACGGGCAGCTCAACCTCAGCGAGGTTCCGCTAGCGTCTGACGCGATGTTCTACGACCTGTACGCCTGCTCGGCGGGGGACTGGTCGCGCCCCACCTACCTGGCGGGGCGCTACGCCCTGCAGACGGAGCGGGGCCTGCTCGCGGTGGGCAGCACCAAGACCGGCTCGATGCTGGAGCGCAGCGGCTACTACGCGGCCCTGGGACAGAACCGCTCCTTCGGCGCCGCCTTCCACGGGTGGTGGCAGGGCGTGGTCCCCTATGACCAGAGCGACAGGGTGTCGTGGTACTACGGGCTGGTGATGGCCGGCGACCCAACCCTCCGCCCTGGCTGGCCGGAGCTGGCGGTGGAGCCCTCGTCCTTGGAGCTGTTCGCGGACCCAGCGCTGGGGGGCGACCTGAGCTTCACGGTGGGAAACAGCGGGGTGGGGGAGCTGATCTGGACCGCGCACCCCGAGGGCTTCGCGGTGAGCCCGTCCTCCGGGGTCCTCGCCCCCGGCGAGGAGGAGGAGCTGGTCCTGACCTTCGCCCCGCTCACCGACGGGGTGCCGCTGGAGGGCGCGCTGGTGCTGGAGGCGCAGGGGGCGAGCAACTCACCCCTAGACCTC
The DNA here is from genome assembly GCA_016938035.1 of Deltaproteobacteria bacterium. GTDB lineage: Bacteria > Myxococcota_A > UBA796 > UBA796 > JAFGVK01. Next base: position 5,423 of record JAFGVK010000244.1, read on the forward strand.
CCGGTGCGCTACGGCGGGTGGCCCGATCCGGAGCTCTGCTTCACGCCGGACCCCGTGGTGATGACCCCCGAGCAGCGGAGGGCCGAGACCCACGCCTACGTCGAGGTCCGCAACTGCCAGCCGGGACCGCTCCGCTGGTCTGTGGCGCCGCGGGAGGGCTGGCTCAACCTGATCGAGGTGAGCGGCACGGAGCTGTTGGACGGCGAGGTGGGGGTGGTGCACGTCAAGATCGAGGGAGTTGACGAACCCGGGACGGCCACCCTGCGCTTCTCAGGTGATGTGGACGCCGATCTGGAGGTCATTGTAGACCTCCCCGAGCGCCGGGTCTGCGGCTGCAGCGAGGGCGGAACCGCTGGCTCCTGGGCTTGGATGGCCCTGATCCTGCTTGGAATGAGGAGGCGCAGATGAAGTGGACGCTGCTGGCGCTGGCCCTGATGGGCTGCGAGACAGGGGTCAAGGACGGGCCCCAGACCACGGCGTTCCCGCCCGATCTGCCGATGTTCGCGCCCACCGCGGTGATAGGGGCGCCGGAGGTGATCTGGCAGCAGGAGCGCACGCTGCTCGACGGATCGGCGTCTTTCGACCCCTTCGGGGCGGCGCTGACCGCGTGGCGGTGGAGCTGCGAGGACGGCACCACCGCGTCCGGTCCCCAGGTCGAGGTGTTCCTCTCTGGCGAGGGCGTGGTGTCGTGCTCGCTGGCGGTGGAGACGGAGGACGGGCGGGTGGGGAGCACCTCGACCGGGCTGCCCGTGGGGGTGCGCGACACCGCTCAGTGGACGGTGTTGGTCTTCCTCGCCGGGGACAACGATCTAGAGACCAACGCGGTGGAGGATTTCAACGAGATGGAGCTCGCTGGCTCCACCGACGAGGTGAAGGTGGTGGTGCAGATCGATCGCTCCCGCCGGTACTCCAGCGAGGATGGCGACTGGAGCGGCTCTCGCCGCTACCTGGTCGAGCGGGACACCGCTCCAAACGTCATGGCCTCACCCGTGCTCGCCGAGCTGGGGAGCCTGGACTCCGGCTCCCCCGACACGGTGGAGGACTTCGTCCGTTGGGGCGTTGAGGCCTACCCCGCCGCCCACTACGCCCTGGTGATGTGGGACCACGGCGAGGGGTGGACCAGGCGCTCCGCCGAGGACGGCACCAAGTCCTTCTCGATTGACGAGGGCTCTGGCAACGACATCTCGGTGGTAGACGGGGAGCTGGAGCAGATCCTCGCCACCGCGGCAGAGGTCACCGGGGGCAAGCTGGACCTGGTGGGCTTCGACGCCTGCCTGATGGGAGGGTGGGAGATCGCCCACGTCACCGCCCCCTACGCCAACACCTTCGTCGCCTCTCAGGCCACGGAGGGCGTGGACGGGTGGGCCTGGGACACGCTCCTCAGCGGGCTGATCGCAGACCCCTCCATGAGCGCGGCGGACCTGGGGGTGATCATCGCCGAGAGCTTCATGGAGGAGTCGGACTGGGGCTCCACCCTGTCGGTGACCGATCTGACGCGGCTCTCCACCCTCGACGCCGCCCTCGATCAGCTCGCCAACACCGCTATCAGCGAGGGGCTGGAGGCGGAGGTGCTGGCGGCGATGGACGAGGGGACCGATTTTGAGTGGGGCTGGGGCGACGATCATGACCTGCTCACCGCGCTGGGCAAGGTCGAGCAGCGGGTGTCCAACGCCCCGGTGCGAGACGCCTCGGTGGAGGTGCTCAACGCCCTGGACGAGGTGGTGCTGTTCGCTGACGGTGACGGTGAGTACAAGGGCGTGGGGGGGCTGTCGATCTTCTCGCCTGGGGGGAGCAGGTGGGACAGCGACTACCTCGACGGCTCCTGGTGCGACGACAGCAGCTGGGATGAGCTGGTGCAGGGGGCCGCGAGGTAGCGGCTGCGTTCGGAGCGGATATTCTACAGACAGGAGCACCCGCAGCATGATGACTACACGCCACCTCACCGCCGCGACAGCCCTGCTCCTGTGGGGCTGCGGGCCCGGCATGCACCCCTTCGTGGCCGGGGATGACACTGGCTACGTGCCCGACGGGGACACCGACGGGAACACCGTCGGGGACACCGAGGGGGA
>JAFGVK010000245.1 GCA_016938035.1 Deltaproteobacteria bacterium
CGGTGTCGGTGTCGGTGTCGGTGTCGGTGTCGGTGTCGGTGTCGGTGTCGGTGTCGGTGTCGGTGTCGGTGTCGGTGTCGGTGTCGGCGACATCGGTGTCATCGGTGTCATCGGTCTTGTCACCGCAGGCGATCGCGCCGAGGGCGAGGGCGAGGGCGAGGAGCCAGGCGTGCTTCATAGGGATCTCCGGGTTGGCCGGAACAGGATAGCCGACGTGGGGGGTGGTGGGAAGATTTGGGCCCAGCGGCAGGGCGGTCCTCTGCTCCGAGAGGACGCAGCCTGACGGACCTCCGGCTGCACCGGATCACCGCCGCGTCGACCTGCTCGCGCTCGGCGCCCTCCCGCGGGGTGACTTCAGCGCGCCGATCCCCTAGGCACGGGCCGCGGTGTCGATCTCGCCCGGCTCGGCATGGCGAGCAGGCCCGCGCTCCTTGAGATCGCTCAGAGCGGTCCTCGACCTCCAGCGCGCGCCCGCGCCTGATCGGGGCGCCCAGCGGCGTGCACGACGACACCCACCGAACAGGAGATCCGGCCCATGGGTCCGTCCCCTCCTCGCGATAGCCTCCGATTCTACCGGCGGTTCGTTTGCTGTGTTCACAGTCTGGACGATACGACGAGCGGCTTCAGCTGGTGATTCCTGTGGAAGGATGAAGCGCTTCCTGTGAGCCTGCCCGGCTGATGGACCCGTGCCATCGCGACCGATCGGCTCGGGCTCAGCAGGCCCTTGCAGCCCCCGCCACGGCCGTGAAGCGGCGCGGCCGGATGCCAACACGAATGAACCTGATTTATCGGCGTGTGCCTCGCTCTCCGCGCCGAGCGCTGGGTCATGGCGAGCCTCGGACAAGCCGGTGGTTCCACGACTTTGCGCGCTCGGACCGGACCTCCTGCCGGAGGAGCGCGCCCCGCTGCCCAGGAGCCTGTGGGGGGGGAATCGTCGGAGGTTCGGCGGCGGCGCGCCGGTCGGCCGCTGGCTGGACCTGATCCCGCGCTGGGAGAGCCCCTACCCGTGTTAGGGTGCGCCGGGGCGCACACCGCGCCAGAGGGCCGACCTATGGAACTGGAAAAGGAACGACTGAAACGCGTCGCACGGGTTCACGCGCTTCGAGACCGCATCGCCGAGTGGGCGGCGCGCGACAGGCCAGCCGAGCTGCGCGCCGGCATCCGGCGCTACCTTGGGCCGCAGGAGCCGGACGAGAGCTTGGTGATGCAGGGGGTCGCCTTCGCGCTGATCGCGCCCCCTCCAGGCGGAACGTCCCCCATCGATCGCTACAGGGAGGCCGCAGGGAAGCTGTCCCGCGCAGATCGCGCCGTGCTCGCTGCGTGGGGAGACGCCTGGTTCTCGGTGTGCGTGATCCTCGCGGTGGACCCCGGCGTTGGCCTGCGCCTCGAGGACGTGGTGACGGGGCGCCAGGTCGACGTCCTCGAGCGCTCCGCGTCTCATCAGGTCCTGGCGGGGGAGTGGCTGGCGTGCTTCTTGATGCCGGTGCAGGGTGGCATCGAGCTGGAGGGCACCTCCATCCTGCTGGAGGACAGCACGCGCTTGCCTGCGGTGCAGGCCTATCTGCGGGAGCTGAGGGAGCGAGGACTCGATCCAGCGGAGGTGCCGGCCGCCACGAGCAGGGCCTTTGCTTGGGCCGTCATCCAGGCGGTTCACGACATCCAGCGGACCCCGAACTACCAGAACTTCGACGGCCACCCCATCGAGATCATCACCGCCACCCTCACCGCCACCTGGTCGGAGGTGCGGAGGGCCACCGCGTCGTGGGAGGACGCCGTTGAGGACCAGGGCACGGTGGACCTCATGGGGAGGCACGAGCCCACCCTCAACGGCCCCCTCGTGCTGGCCACCTTCCACCACGAGGGAGGGCAGCGGGTGACGCTGTCCGTGAACAGCCGCCAGCGCCTCGCGCAGGTGCTGTCGCTGTGGGAGACCCGGGTGGGCTCCCCCCTCGGCACCGCCGAGGAGGTGGTGCGCCCCACGGAGAGCGATCCCGCGGGGCCCGTGCTGCTGATGGACTCGAGTCTGCAAGGGGCCGAGTCCATCGAGCGGGCGGGTGCCGATTTCTGGGCGAACTGGCTAGATCTCCCCCTGGGTGGCCTCGACGGGCTCACCCCGCGCCAGGCGGTGAGCGCGGGTCGCGTCGCGGAGGTCCGGGCGCTGCTTCCCACCGACCAGTGGCAGCAGATGTCGCGCTCTCTCCGCGACGGCCTCGACCTGTAGCGCGCTCGCACCCGACCCGCGCCCCGCCTCCGCGGCCTATCGATCGGGGGGCCTGGGCGCGTGTCCTCCACGGGTGCTGGGATCGAGGAGCCCGCCCCGGTGCGCGGGTCAGGGCGGCCTCAGCGGGGCGCTGCGGTGCCCCCCCTGCGCGGGGCGCGCCGCGTGCTCGGCAAGGATTCGATCGCTCGTTCGAGCCGCTCACACCCAAGCCAAGTGACGAGGCGCCGTGGCGCGCGTGCGGCGAGCGCCTCGAGGGTGAGGGCGCAGGCACTACGCCAGACGGACAGACCATCCCCATGGGGTGACGCTGCGGATCGCGTGAGGGCGACGGTTCGCCGTCGGCTGCGGGCGGCAGGCCAGCGCCCCTACCAGCTCGACCCCGCCCCACCGCCGCCTGAGCGCCCTCCGCCAAAGGAGGAGCGAGAGGAGGAGGAGCGGCTGCCCCCAGAGGACCAGGAGGACGAGCCGGACGACGACGAAGAGGAGGGGGCCTCCTTCCGCGGTGTGTGCCGCGTGTAGGTGTGGTGGTAGCCGCAGTGCTCGCAGCGCTCGATGATGTCCTCGATCCCACCGTGGACCGTCGTCGCCTCCAGGACGGTCACGGTGTCGGTCTCGCGGGTCTTGTAGCTGCACTCGGGGCAGCGGGTGTAGCCGGAGAACCACTGTCCCACCGCGAAGGAGCGGGTGTGTCCGCACTGAGTGCACTGGTGCACCTGCCAGTCCACGCTGTTCAGCGTCTCCTCCAGGCGCTGCCCCGCGTCGAGGTGGGCGTCGTCGGCCTCTTCGCTCAGCATGGGCATCTCGATTCCGCAGGTGGGACAGGTCCGCTCCCGCCGCCGCCGCCGCGCGCGCAGCAGGAAGAACAGCCCCAGCCCCCCACCCCCGCCGAAGGCCGCGCTCACCCCGATGGCCGCGCTGTAGTCGGCACCGGCGTGGGGGTCGACAGGCGCGAGGTCTGGCCCGATCGCTCCCTCCGTGCCCCGACGCGCCTCCTCCGGGCTGCGGTGCAGGCGCGCCCCCACCGCCACCAGGCCCGCCTCCAGGCCCGCGGCGTAGTCGCCCTCCTTGAAGTGCGGCACCATCTCACGCGCCTGCATCGTCCCCAGCCAGCCGTCGGGGAGCACCGGCTCCAGGCCGTAGCCGGTCTCCATCTCCAGGCGCCGCTCCCCGAGCACCAGCACCACCAGCAGGCCGTTATTCGCCTCCCGATCGCCGATCCCCCAGCGGTTGAAGAGCGCGTGTGTGAACGCCTTTGGCGTGCCCTCCACCGCGCCGACGGTCACCACGGCGACCTCCACGTCGAGCTCCTGGTGCAGGGCCTCGAGCCGCTCCTCGATCCGGGCCTCGGTCCCCGCGTCGATCACCTCGGCGAGGTCGGACACCCAGCCACCGCCAGCGCGCGGGTCCGGCACCTCGGAGACCGTGACCGCCGAGGCCAGCGCCGCCCAGAGCACTACCGACATAGGACACCTCCGCGCCCACACTACACCATCTCGGCCCAAAGCGCTGCAGGGCTGGGCTATTGTGGCCCGGCAAGCGGGGGCGCTATGTCCGATCTGCAGACCCGCGCGGCGCTCCGAGCGCGGCGCGACATCGACAACGAAGACATCGACGACATCATCGGTCTCGCCGCCGAGTTGCAGGAGCAGCAGCGGCGGGAGCGGGACGCTCAGGCCTCTCTCGCCGAGGTGGAGGCGGTGGCCGCCGAGCTGGACATAGAGCCCGCCTATGTGGAGCAGGCCATCCAGGCGCTGCACCGGCGCCGCGCCCAGGCCGCGCGAGAGTTGGAGCGCGCGGCGCGCGTCGCGAGCGCGCGCACCGGCGCCCTGCTCCGCGGACTCGCGTGGGGGGGGGGGCTCCTTTTCGCCCTCGCCGGTGGCGCTGGGGCGCTCGCCGTGCAGGGCGCGAGCGCCGCCCGCGAGGCCCGCGCCGAGCTGGACGCCGCCGAGGCCCGCCTCCGCGCGGTGCTCGAGCGCCAGGCCTCCCTGAGCGCTCAGCTCGCCGCCCTCCAGGGCGTCGACGCCGCGCCGCTGCTGGCGCAGGCCGACGCGGTCCGCGGCGCCGAGACCGTGGACGAGGCCCTGCGAGACAGCGCCGCGCTGTCCGGAGCCATCGCGGCCGAGCTGGGGCGGCTGCCTCCCGCCGCCACCGAGGCCGAGGGCCAGGCGCGCCTCAACCAGCAGTACGAGCTCAGCGGCGCCCAGAACCGGATCACGGTGGAGCACCGACGCTACGAGGAGCGCCTAGCCCGCGTGAGCGCGGTGCGCTCCACGCCCTCCGCGCGGCTGGCCAGGGCCCTTGGGCTGGCAGACTGACAGGAGATCCGGCCCATGCGTCCTGCCCGTCCTCACGATCGCAGGCGATGCGCTTGGCAGATCCTTCGCTATGGACGACGTCGTCATCATCGTGACCGGCACCGGCCCATCATCCGGACATCCTCGCAGGAGGATCTTTGTCGTTCCAACGGAACAATCGGACGACGTTGCCCGTCGCATCGTCCAGAGTGTTAACGGGCACCACGTCGCTAGGTATATCGGCGTGGACCGCCGTTCCCTATGGAGGAAGCCTACTTTTGTGCGCGACGAGCGGAGACACAGGGACCCGCGTCGAGAGGCCAGCGAACCGGTGCCTCGTGACCGATCGGCTCGGGCTCTGCAGCCCTTTTCAGCCCCCGCCACGCCCGTGGAGCGTCCCGGCAGGGTGCCATCACGAACAAACCACAGATTGATCTACCGGCGGGATCGAGCGCTCATCATCGTGTTCCGGCGCTGGGATTGCCGACAGGAGCCCGACGCCCTGTGGCCCCTTCTGGAACACGAGCAGACCAGACGGTTCGGAGGTGCCAAACCTCCTGCCACGCCGACGCCACAATCACCTCGCGGATCGGTTTCTTCGCCTAACAACGCCCTCCACAGGCAGCGCGCGCAGGTCCATCAGAACACGCTCCACCGGCGCACAGGCCCCACGGGCAGCGCGCGCAGGTGATGATCCGGGCGGATGGGATCGCGGGACACCCCACACCCCCACGGGCAGCGCGCGAAGGTCCATCGGAACTCGCTCCACCGGCGCACAGGCGGCAACCCCCGCCCCCCCAACGTCTTGCCGTTGTGCTGCCGGTGCGCGAAGCGCGACTGTCGGTACGAACGGCGGTTTAGGCGGAAAAGCTGAATGAAGCACGAAAGACCGTGCTATATTAAGCGCGACATGGAGGCTGGAATGAGAGCGCTCAAGATCAGCGAAGACCTTCGTCCCCTCAGCGACATGAAGGCCAAACCCAATGACGTGGTGACACAGGCACGAGAGAGCGGCAGGCCGGTCGTGCTGACAAGGTACGGAAAGGGCGTCGCCGTGCTGATGTCGGTGGAATCCTATGAAGAACTGCAGGTATCGTCAGCCAGGCTTCGGTTGATCGCTGCTCTCCGCGAAGCCGAGAAGGCTATCGAGGAGGGGGATGTCTACGAGCAGAAGGACATGACCGATCTCTTCGGGCGCCTCGAAGAAGAGGGGTAGAACACCGGCACTCGTTGAAGGAAGCGACGGCAAGATCCAGATGGACTCGGTGAGCAAGATGAAGGTGAAGTGGACCGGCCCGGCGAGACGGGACCTCTTGGAGCTCCATGAAATCCTGCGCCTACGGGACCCTGGGGCTGCTCGGCGCTACGTCGCAGCAGTTCGAGAAGCCAGTGACCGACTTGGCGAGTTCCCTGAGGTGGGCGCGAGGTTCGATCCAAGACCCATCGGAGGCGAGTTCAGGAGCGTGGTGGTCCGAAACCACAGATTGATCTACCGGCTGGATCGAGAGCTCATCATCGTGTTCCGGCTCTGGGATTGCCGACAGGAGCCCGACGCCCTGTGGCCCCTTCTGGAACACGAGTAGACCATACGGTTCGGAGGTGCCAAACCTCCTGCCACGCCGACGCTACCATCACCTCGCGGATCGAATTTTTCGCCTAAACGCCCCCCACGGGCAGCGCGCGCAGGTCCATCGGAACTCGCTCCACCGGCGCACAGGCCCCACACCCCCACGGGCAGCGCGCGCAGGTCCATCGGAACACGCTCCACCGGCGCACAGGCCCCACCCCCCCCAACAACGCCCCCCACGGGCGGAGCGCTGAGGTCCATCGGCTCGAGGGCTAGGAGGCAGGAGGGAAGCGCACCTCCGTGCGCGACCGACGCACCGACAACGCCCTCGCGTCGAGGGGGCCAGCGATCCAACCGTGGGGAAGCGACCGACGCACCGACAACGCCCTCGCGTCGAGGGGGCCAGCGATCCAACCGTGGGGAAGCGACCGACGCACACGACAACGCCCTCGCGTCGAGGGGGC
>JAFGVK010000246.1 GCA_016938035.1 Deltaproteobacteria bacterium
ACCGGGCACCCCCAGCGGCGTCTACCAGATCGACCCGGACGACGACGGCGACCTCTCCGACGCCTTTGAGGTCTACTGCGACATGGACGACGACGGCGGCGGCTGGACCCTGATCTCCCGCTTCTCCAACGCCGATCGTCCCGCGAGCGCCGACGACAACTGGATGAGGGACGACGGGGGCTGGTGGTACACCAAGGTCACCGAGGCAGGAGACCCCCTGAGTCCCACGGTCAACGCCGACATGATCTCCCAGGCCTTCTGGACCGTCACCGCGAGCGAGATGCGGGTCACCCGCTCGGACAACCCGACCGACGCCCACCTGCTGATGACCACCGGGACCTGCCTGGGAGGGCGGAGTTTCCGCTCCAAGCTGACCAGCTATGGCGTCTACACGGGCTCCACCGCCTGGGCCTCCAACGCGGTGCGGGGCACCTGCGCGGTCAGCCTGGGGAACAACTACAGCAGCACAGACGGGTTCCAGTGGGCCACCTGCGCGAGCGACATCGGCGCGCCACGCACCGTGAGCTTCTACTCAGACTGGAGCTCTGGGGACGGGGCGGTGATGATGTTCGGCGGCGGCGGGGGTTCCTGCAGCCGAGCGGACCACGGCATCGGGGTCACAGAGGCCAACGAGGCGTCGTTTGGCGGCATCTCTTACAGCAGCGAGCGCGATTTTGGGAGCGACGGGGGTACCGGCGCCACCGCCTACGCCCTGAACCTCTGGGTGAGGTAGGCTCGGGAGACCCCTCGCTGGACCGCTTTCAGCGCTGCACAGCGTGGGCCGAGGGCGTGTCCTCCGAGGTCACCCGTTCGTTATCAACGAACTGACACCTCGCCACCAAGGGCTGCTTGTCTCGAAGACACTCGGGAGGTGGGGGAGAGGTTCCTCCCTGGGCCTGTCTGCGGCGAGCTGCACCCCGACTTCAGGCGGCGGTCGCCAGGGTGGACGGGGGCGTGATCACCTCCGCCTACACCTCCCCGCCCCGCGCACCACCGAGCGCGCCGCCGCGTTTGCCCCCCCGCGGCCCCTGTCAGCCCGGGCTCCCCCACCAACTGGGACATCGACCTCCGCGACAGCCGTCTCGACGCCAACTGCACCAGGGTCTTCGGCGGCGGTGGCGGCTGGGCAGACGCCAGCACCGCGCTCTTCGTGCGCAAGGCGCGGTCAGCGGCGAGCGCCTCCTCCCCAGACGACAGCGCCCCGGCAGGCCTCGCGACCTGCCGGGGCGCCCCGCGTCAGGGACGCGAGGGGCCTAGTCCACCAGCTCGAAGCGGCTCTGGAAGAAGCGCAGCTTGGCGGGCTCGTAGGTGAAGCGCAGCCCCTTGATCTCGTCGCGGCGCGCGTAGACCCTGGCGATGCCATCCGCGACCGCGTTCATGTGGTCGTTGGTGTAGGCGCGGCGGGGAATGGTGAGGCGCACCAGCTCCAGCGCGGGGCGGTAGTTCTCGCCGTTGGGCGCCCGGCCCTTGGAGACGTTGCCGCGCTCCATCGGGCGCACCCCGGTCTCGACGTAGATCTCCGCGGCGAGGCGCTGGGCGGGGAACTCGTCCTGATCGATGTGAGGGAGGAAGCGCTTCACGTCGATGAAGATCGCGTGGGTGCCGGGCGGGGTGACGATGGGCACCCCCGCGTCCATCAGGCGCTGACCGAGGTACTGGGTCTGCTCGACCCGCGCCTGGATGTAGCGGTCGTCCACCGTCTCGCGGACCCCGCGGGCGATCGCCGCCAGATCCGCCGCAGGCAGGCCGCCGTCGCTGACGTTGCCCTCGTACACCCGCAGCAGGTCCTCCGCCGCCTCCGCCCACTCCGCGTTGTCGCGGAAGGCCAGCAGGCCGCCGATGTTGATCAGGAAGTCCTTCTTGCCCGACACGGTCATCCCGTCGCCGTAGGCCATCATCTCGCGGACGATGTCGACGATGGGGGTGTTCGCGTAGCGCTCGTCGAGCTTCTGGATCATGTAGGCGTTCTCGACCATGCGGGTCGAGTCGAACATCACCGGGATGGAGAGCGCGGAGCAGTACCCGTACACCTCGCGCATATTGTCCATGCTGACCGGCTGACCGCCGGCCATGTTCACCGACAGCTCGAAGGAGACGTACGCGATCTTCTCGGCGCCGTGCTGATCAACGAGGGCCTGCAGCTTGGAGAGGTCGATGTTCCCCTTCCAGGGGAAGTCGCTCTGCGCGTTGTGGGCCTCGTCGACGATGATGTCGGCGAACACTCCCCCCGCCATCTCCTGGTGGAGCTTGGTGGTGGTGAAGTACATGTTGCCCGGGACGAGCTGCCCTTCCTTGATCATGATCTGGGAGAGGATGTGCTCGGCGGCCCGCCCCTGGTGGGTGGGGATGAGGTACTTGTACCCGGTCACCTCGCCCAGCACCTCGCGGAAGGGATCGATCGCGTCCGAGGTGAAGGCGGTGGGCTCTGCGGCCTCGTACGCGGCCCACTGATCGGTGCTCATCGCGGTGGTGCCCGAGTCGGTGAGGAAGTCGATGTCCACGTCCGCCGACCGGAGGAGGAAGGTGTTGTACCCCGCCTCGCGGATCGCCTTGAGCCGCCCGTCCCGCGACAGGCGCCCCACCCGCTCGATGGTGTGGATAAGGTAGGGCATGACCTGGAAGTTGTAGACCTTCAGGTCGGGGAAGATCCAGCGGTAGCGCATCTGATCGCGCCACTTGCCCGCCTTCAGCACCTCCAGGGGGGGGACCCTGTCGCGCTGCTGGAAGAGGCTGATGATCGCGTCGGCCACCTGGTCGAGCTGGTCGTTGGTGAGGGCCAGGCGGGGGAGCTGCACTGGGAGCAGCGCCGCCTCGCTCACCGCGCCGTTCGCGACCGCCCTGATGCCGGAGGAGAGGTACAGGGCCGCCGCGAGGGCGTCCTGCTGCCAGGCCTTGTGGTGGGGGAGGAACGCGTCCGCCTTGAGGTAGGCGCCGTCGCAGCCCCGCTCGAGCGGCACGCCCGCCGTCCGCAGGCGGTCGGTGAAGCGCTCGGTCTGGTACATGACCCAGTGGACCTCGTCCTCATCGCACATCTCGGCCAAGCCCCGCGCGAGCACCTCCATGGTCCGCCCGGCCATCCCACCGTAGGTGTGCAGCCCCTCGTAGACCACCACCTCGTTCATGAACTTCTCGTAGTCCCGAGGGTTGTCGGTGGCGAGGAAGCCGCCGACGTTGGCCTTGGGGTCCTGAGCGCCGTCCATGTGGATGATGTGAGCGGTCTTGGCGAGTTCCTTGACGATGTCGCTGATCGACCTGTGGCCCTGCCCGGACTCGTGGCGCTGGATGTACCAGGCGTTCTCGATCACCCGCGACACATCCACGATCAGGCGAACCCCAAAGCGATCGGCGAGGGCGCGCACGTCGGCGAGGTGCTTGAGCGAGACGGGGTGCTGCCCGTCCGCGAAGGCGTGGATCGACACCGCGTCCACGTCGCCGCCGCTCAGCACCTCTTCGAGGAGGGCCAGGTCCACGTTCCCGGTGAACACCGCGTCCTGCCCTCGGACCACCTTGACGTGGACCTTGCGGGGCTCGAGGACGCCGACGCGAGCGCTCGCGTTGGAGGCGACGGTGTGGCCGGGGGTGGTCATGGTAGCCACCAGCAGCTTGACGCTGCCCAACACGTTGTGGGTCGGGCAGACATAGGAGTGGCCCAGCACATCCAGGATGACGGCCTGCAGCGACTCGAAGTTGCGGGCGCCGGCGTAAGCCTCGTCGCCGATGTACTGCCCGGAGAGCTGCTCCTGGCTCATCGCCGAGGTGCCCAGCGAGCCCATGTCAAAACTCACCTGGGAGCTGCGCAGGTGGAACACGTTGAAATCCACCTTGGCGAGAGCCTTCTTGCGCTCCTCCAGGGTGGGGAAGTGAAGGGGGCGAACGGTCTTGATCTTGTGGGGCTCGTGAAGCGGCGTGCTCATCGACAACCTCGCTGGTCCACTGGGTTCTAGGGGCCCACCTAGTAGCGGACCGGCGCCCCGCTGTCACCCCATATTCACCCGTCACCCGTGCTTATCACGCGCAGCCCTGGAGAACCGCGCGGCGAGGCGCGCGATCCCCCTCCCGCGCTGGCGCGCGGGCGCGCTATGCTCGGGACATGAGCACCCTCCACGTCCATGACGGCACCGCCCAGCTCTACCGGCAGTTCTTCGGTGGGACCCCGTTCACCTCCCCCGAGGGGACCGAGGTGGGGGCGGTGCTGGGGGTGTGCCAGGCCCTCACGCGGTCTGTCCGCGAGCACCTCCCCCCCCTGGTGGCGGTGGTGTTCGACACCGGTAAGCCCTCCTTCCGCAGCGCGCTGTACCCGGACTACAAGGGCAACAGGGCCCTGCCCCCCGACGCGCTGCTGCCCCAGTTCGATCTGACCCGACAGGCAGTGGCGGCGCTGGGGCTCCCGATCTTCGCGGTGGACGGCTTCGAGGCGGACGACCTGATGGCCACCCTCACCGCCAGGGCGCGACGCAGGGGCCACCAGGTGGTGCTGCACGCCAACGACAAGGACATCCTCCAGCTGGTAGGACCGGGGGTGTCGGTGGAGGACCCCCGCACGCACGAGCGGCTTGATGACGCCGGTGTCATCGCGAAGATGGGGGTGCGCCCCGACCAGATCGTGGACTTCCTCGCGCTGACCGGGGACGCGGTGGACAACCTGCCGGGCGTGAAGGGGGTGGGGGCGAAGAGCGCCCAGGCCCTGCTCGCGGAATTCGACCACCTGGAGGACCTCTACGGGGGTCTGGAGCGGGTGCTGTACCTCAAGGTGCGGGGCGCCCGCGCGCTCCAGAACAAGCTCGCCGAGGGCAAGGAGCAGGCCTATCTCACCAGGGAGCTGGTGCTGCTGCGACGGGACGCCCCCATCCCCGGCCTGAGCGCCGAGTCGGACCTGCGCCCCACCTTCCCGGGGCCCGACGCGGACGCGCTGTTCGACCGCCTCGGCTTCCACCGGCCGCTGCGGGCGATGCGCGGGCTCTTCGGGTGAGCGCACCCTCGCTGAGTGCGCAGGCGATCGCGAAGGGGGCAGACGGCGGCCCGCTGCCCCCAGGTGCCCTGCTCCGCCTCCAGGTCGTGAAGGTGGCCGGAGACGGCTGCGGGAGCAACCACCGCCTGCTGCTGACGCAGGGCGGCGCGGTCTTCCTCCAAGAGAACCGCGCCGCGGACTGCGCCAACCGACCGCCGGGGAGCGCCTTCAACACGCCCTTTGACCAGCGCCCCCGCGCAACCTTGGGGGCGGAGCCCCTCGACGCGCTCAGGGCCGCCCTGTTGGCGCTGCGCGCAACTCCGGCGGTGACCTCCGCGGCGCAAAAGGACGGGGCGATCCAGGTGCTCGACGCAGACCTGGGCGGCGCCCCCCTCCGCAGGGTCGGGCTGCAGGGGGCCTGTCCGCAGCTCGACGCGGTGGTCGAGCTGCTGTGGCGCCTGCTCTACCCGCGCTGATCGCGGGGATCGCTACCGGCGGCGCCGCAACACGCCGAGCAGCCCCGCCACCACCGCGCCGAGGCCGGCCCTGCCCGATCCTCCGGTGCTGCACCCGTAGTAGGTGGTGCCGCAGGTCATCTCTCCGTAGTCGTCGGCCCAGCGCATGTCGTCCTCCGGGTTCAGGGGATCGGTGCCCTGGTCCACCTCAGCGCCGTCGATCACACCGCCGCCGTCCGAGTCTTGGACTAGCGGGTCGGACCCCCAGTCCCGCTCCTCGCCGTCCAGCAGCCCGTCCCCGTCCGTGTCGGGAACGAGCGGATCGGTCACGGCCTCCAGCTCCTCCAGGTCCGACAGCCCGTCGCCGTCCGTGTCCACGAGGGTGGGGTCCGTGCCACCCGTCAGCTCCTCGCTGTCAGAGAGCCCGTCCCCGTCCGTGTCCGCGAGGGTGGGGTTCGTGCCGACCTCTGGCTCCAGCCCGTCGCTGAGACCGTCGCTATCGGTATCGCAGCTGAGAGGATCCGTGCCGACCAGCAGCTCGTCGCCGTCCAGCAGGCCGTCGCCGTCCGTGTCGGGAGCGAGCGGGTCGGTCCCCGCCAGCGCCTCTTCGCCGTCCGACGCGCGGTCGCCGTCCGTGTCGGCCACCGCGGGGTCCGTGCCGAGCGCCAGCTCCTCCTCGTCGGTGAGCCCGTCGCCGTCCAGGTCGCCGCAGCCCTCCTGAGCGCAGTCCGCGACGCAGGCGCTCTGCTCGATCACCAGCCGCAAGGAGACGAAGCTGCCCGCCTCGTAGCCGAAGTACCAGGCCTCCAGCGCCCTGATCATCGCCTGCTCCAGCTCAGGGTAGATGCCCGCCTCCGCTGGCGCACAGCGCCCCGGGTCCTGGCCGCGCAGCACCTCGTCCAGCAGCACCCTCACCTCGTCCTGCGCGTACTGGAGGGAATCAGCGAAGCCCGCGTCCCGCACCCTGGCCTCGACCCGATACACCAACAGATCGCCGTCGGCCTGCTCCACCGCGAAGGTCCCACTCCCGCCGGGAAGATCGACCAGGTAGTCCCCCTCCTCGTAGGGATAGCTCACGTCGCCACCCACGGGGTAAATCGCCGGACAGCCGGTCAGCGAGAGGGAGGTGGCGACGAGCACCACGCCGAGCGTGAAGGAGCGAGGGGTGCGGACGGGCTGGCGGTTCATGGGACCTCCGAGGGTGTGACCCGCACCCTTGCGAAACTCATGCCAATGGAAAATGCGGTGCCTTGGAGTCCCCACGGGTGGATCGCCGAGATCCAGGGCGTCGAGGGCTAAGAGGGCGGAAGGAAGCGAACTCTCGTTCGCGACGGACCCAGGCAGCGCAGCGAGCGGCCGACAACGCCCTCGGCGTCCTGGGCCCAGCGATCCGGAACCCGTGGGTCCAGCCCAAGACATCTGCGCCATGAAACTGTAAGAGTGCGTACTCCCCCCTACGGTCCCCACGCCTCATGCCGAGTTGCAGTCATGTTCACCGCACCCCCCCTGCTGCTCTCCCTGGCCCTCGCGAAGGCGCTGGGCGCGCCAGCCCCGCTGGCACACGACGCGTGGACGCCGGATAACGGGCTGCCCCAGGTGTCGGTGCAGGCGCTGCTCCAGGATCACCGGGGCTACCTCTGGGTGGGCACCCAGGAGGGCCTGGCGCGCTTCGACGGGCTGCGCTTCGACGTGATGGACCGGCGCAACACGCCGCAGCTGACCCAGCACAACATCACCTCCCTCGCCGAGAGCGCGGACCACACCCTGTGGGTCGGCACCAGGGGCGGGGGGGTGCTGGCGATCCGCGGCGAGCGCGTCACCCGCTACGGCACAAGCGCCGGGCTCCTGAGCGAGACCGTGACCGCGCTGGCCCCCTCGGATCAGGGGCTGTGGGTGGGCACAGACCGGGGGCTCGCCCTGCTGTCCGAGGACAAGGCCCGTGTCATCGGCCTCGGCTCGACCCTCGGCGAGGTGACCGACCTCCTCGTGCGATCCGACGGTTCCCTGCTCGTCGCGGCGCTCACCGGCTTCTACAGCGTCCGAGACGGGGCGATGGAGCCCCTCACGCTGGGACTCAGCGCCGAGGTCCACCCGCTCTCGGTGAGCGAGACGCGCAGCGGAGACGTCTGGCTGGGCACCTCGGGAGACGGGGCCTTCCGCTGGAGCGAGGCGGGGGTGGAGCCCGTCGCCTTCGCCACAGGGCACGACCTCGGCACGGTCTACGACGTCCTTGAGGACCGAGCCGGGGCCGTCTGGGTCGCGACCCTGCTGCAGGGGGTGGTGCGGATCGACCCTGACGGCGAGCGCACCCCCTTTGGGCCGGTAGAGGGCCTCACCTATCCCCGCGTCACCAGTCTGCTGGAGGACCTCGAGGGGAGCCTGTGGATCGGCACCTACGGTGGAGGGCTCAACAGGCTGCGCGCGGCGCCGTTCGCGACCCTCAGCACCAGAGAGGGCCTCGCCAACCGCGAGGTGTGGTGCGTCTACCCCGACCTCAACGGGGATCTGTGGTTCGGCACCGAGGCGGGGCTGAGCCTGTACCGCGACGGGGCGATCACCCCCTTCCCGCAGCAGGAGGAGTTCGCCGAGCTGACCGTGATGACCCTGCTCCGGGACCAGGCGGGCCCCCTGTGGGTGGGGACCTGGGGGCGGGGTCTGCGCAGGGTGCTTCCCGACGGACGGGTGGAGGCGATCGAGGAGGGGCTGCCAGACCAGCGGATCTACCACCTCGCCCAGGCGCCCGATGGAGCGGTGTGGGCGGCGACGCAGGGGGGGCTGGTCCGCTTCGACGCAGACGGAGAGCTCCAGCGCTTTGGCGCCGACGAGGGGCTCCCTCACGTCGACACCAGGCAGGTGCTGTGGGACCAGCGGGGGCGCCAGTGGGTGGCGACCAAGGGGGGGCTAGGGCTGGGCCTGAGCGGGAGCTTCCGGGAGCTTGTCCCAGACGGCGTCCTGTTCCCACCCCACACGGCGATCCACGGGATGACGCTCGCGCCCGACGGGACCCTGTGGGTGGCGAGCGCCGCGGGGCTGCTGCGCCTCAGGGATGAGCGGTGGGGGATGCTGAGCATGGCCGACGGCCTCCCCGACGACACCATCCACGAGCTCGTCGTCGACGAGCTGGGCGACCTGTGGTGCTCCACCAACCGCGGAGTCTTCCGCCTCGACACCGCGGATCTCGACGCCTTCTTCCGGGGTGAGCTCCACGCGGTGACCGCGGAGGTGTTCGGACGCGACGACGGGATGCTGAGCGCCGAGTGCGACGGGGGCTCCCACCCCGCGGGGGCGAGGTCCTCCGACGGGCGGATCTGGTTCCCCACCATCGAGGGGGTGGTCTCCATCTCCCCGGACACCATCCCCCGCAACGAGGTGCCCCCGCCCGTGCTGATAGAGGGCGTCAACGCTGACGGGAGGCAGCTCTCGCTCACAGGGGCGCTGGTGCTCCCTCCTGGGACCAGGGACCTGGAGATCCAGTACGCGGGGCTGTCGCTCATCGACAGCGCCGACGTGCAATTCCGCTACCACCTGGAGGGCCTCGACGAGGAGGCCCACCACGCGGGCGCCAGGCGGGTGGTCCACTTCGCCAACCTGGGTGCGGGGCGGTACACCTTCCGGGTGGAGGCGAGAAACAGCGACGGCGTGTGGAGCGCTCATCCCGCCAGCCTCAGCTTCACGATACTGCCC
Organism: Deltaproteobacteria bacterium; assembly: GCA_016938035.1. GTDB lineage: Bacteria > Myxococcota_A > UBA796 > UBA796 > JAFGVK01. The sequence continues at coordinate 9,088 of JAFGVK010000246.1, forward strand.
CACCCCACCCAGACCTGGTGGTTCCGCGGCCTTGTCCTCTCGGTGCTCACCTTGATCGCCTGGGGGGCCGTGCACCAGTGGACCGAGGCGGCCCGGCGTAGAGAGCGCGAGCTGCTGCGCGCGGTGGAGGAGCGGACCGCCGAGCTGCGGGAGATGGCCGAGCAGTTTGAGCAGCTGTCGGTCCACGACACCCTCACCGGCCTCTACAACCGGCGTTACCTGCTGGACACCGTGGGGAAGGCGCTGGACATCAGGGTGGAGCGGTGCGCCAAGGAGCTGGCAGCCCTGCGGCGGCGCAACCAGGACAAGAACAACACCATGGCGGTGTACATGGTGGACATCGACCACTTCAAGCAGGTGAACGACACCTGGGGTCACGACGCGGGCGACGCGGTGCTCCGCCAATTCGCGGCGGTGCTCCAGAGCTGTGCCCGCGCCGACGACATCGTGGCCCGCTGGGGTGGCGAGGAGTTCCTGGTTGTGCTCCCGCGCGCCGACGGGCGCTGCCTGGGCGCCTTCGCCGAGCGGCTCAGGGTGCTGGTCGAGCGGACAGACTTCGTGCTGCCCTCCGGTGAGATCATCCACCGCACCGCCTCGCTCGGCTTCGCCAGATCCCCGCTCTTCGCGGACGGTCCCTGCCTCAGCCTGGAGCAGATCGCCGCCGCCGCGGACCTGGGCCTCTACCACGCCAAGAAGGGGGGAAGGAACCGCTCGGTCCACATCCAGGCCGGCCACAACCCGCCCCAGGACGCGGCGCACCTCGGGATGGCCCTGTCGCGGCTGGAGGTGGCGCTCGCGGATGGCGTGCTGCAGATCGGCCCGCTGGAGTGTTCCGATGCCTGCTGCGGGGCGCCGGAGCGGGGGAGCGCGCCCACCAAGCCTTGAGGCTGGACAGGGGCGCCACGAGCAGGCAAGCTCTCGGGGTGAGCCCACAGCCCCTGACACATCCCGGCCTCGACCTGCTGCTCCAGCGCCTGCGCGCCCGCCTCCGCTGGCGGCGCGCGGTCCGCGCGCTAGGGGTGGGGCTGTGGGTGGGCAGCCTCGCGGCGCTAGGGGCGGCCCTGCTCACCAGGCTGGTGCTGGTGCCCGCGGTCATCCCCTGGGTGATCGCCGCCCTGGCAGCCGCTGTCGGGCTGATCGCGCCCCTGCCCTTCGCCCTGCTGGGGAGAGAGCTCCGGCGGGCCGAGCTGGCCCTGGCGGCCGATCAGCTGCTAGGGACCGACGAGCTGCTGCTCACCGCGGCCCAGGCTCCCCTGGACCCCGACCGGTGGAGCGAGGCGGCCATCCGGGAGCGGGTGGACCTGCTGCTGGCCCAGGCGCCGGATCTCCGCGCCCCGCTGCCCCTGCGCTGGCCTCGCCACGCCCTGGGGGCCGCCATCCCCCTGGCGCTCGCGTTGGCGGTGCTGTGGGGGGTGGCGCCGCTCACCGATCCCTTCGGGAGGGCGCGCCCCACCTCAGGGGTGCAGTCAGAGGGCGCGCGCCTCGAGGAGCGCCTGGAGGGGATCGAGGTGGAGGCCCTCCCCGAGTCCTCGCAGCAGGCGCTGGAGACCCTGGTCCAGGCGCTCTCTGAGGAGGGGCTGACGCCCGAGGAGGCCATTCAACAGCTGGAGCAAGCCCAGCAGCAGCTCGACGAGGACCGCGAGGCGCTCGGGAGCAGGGCCGAGCTCCAGGCGCTGGAGGACGCCGCCAACGCGCTGGCGGGGACCGAGGCGGAGCGGCTGGGCGACGCCATGTCGCGGGGTGACATGCCCGAGGCAGCGCAGCGGGCGCGCGAGCTCGCGGACCGGCTGGAGCACCTGAGCCCCGCGGAGCAGGACGCCCTGGCCGACGCCATGGAGGAGGCAGGGGATCGCCTCGCGCGGTCGGACGGCGCGCTGAGCCAGCAGGCGGGCACCCAGCTACAGCGGACCGCTGAGCAGCTGCGACAGGGCGAGGGTAGCTCCAGCGGACCGCAGGGAACGCAGGGGCAGCAGGGAACGCAGGGGCAGCAGGGAACGCAGGGAACGCAGGGAACGCAGGGAACGCAGGGGCAGCAGGGAACGCAGGGAACGCAGGGAACGCAGGGAACGCAGGG
>JAFGVK010000038.1 GCA_016938035.1 Deltaproteobacteria bacterium
CCGCGACCTTCACCCCCTGTGGGGCCAGCGGGCGCTTCGGCCCGGACCAGGCAGCCTGCGACAGCGCCTACAGTGGCACCGAGCTCGTCGGTGCGGTGGCGGTGCTCGACGGTATCCAGTGGTGGACGGTGCCCGCCTCCGGGACCTACCAGCTCACCCTGGCGGGGGCGCGGGGGGGCTACCCCTATGAGGACCACTCTCGCTACGGCCTCGGCGCCGTCCTCACCTCGTCCATCGCGCTCGACAAGGACGACGTCATCGGTGTCCTCGTCGGTCAGCACGGCTCCGACGCCCCCAGCGGGGAGACCGACTGGTGGAACGCCTCCGGCGGTGGCGGCTCCTTCGTGTTCTACGCCGTCGACGATCCCTTCCCCATCATGGCAGCAGGTGGCGGTGGCGGTGGCAGCGCGTACGAGGTCGCGAAGAACGCCCGCATGGACGCCTCCCTCACCACCTCGGGCAACGCCGGCATCAACGCCGACGGCAGCGGGGTGGGCGGCGCGGGCGGGACCGACGGGCTCGGGGGGTGGACCACCAGCTACAGCTACGCGGCCGGGGCCGGCGCGGGTTGGCTCGGCGACGGCCAGGGCACCCCGAACGACAGCTGCACCTATGTGGTGGAGAACGGCTTCGCCCCGCGCAGCAGCGGCGCGGGCGGGCGGGGCGGCAACCACCAGAACGGCGGCTCGAACTACCCCGGCGGCTTCGGCGGCGGCGGCGGCGGCACCGGCGCCTGCGGCTCCTCCGGGGCCGGTGGTGGCGGCGGCTTCTCGGGCGGTGGCACCGGCGCCGACTGCTGCAGCTCCCAGGGCGGCGGCGGCGGCTCCTACTCCCAGGCGCCCATCGAGGTGGGGACGGTCGACAACACCGGCGACGGCTACCTGATCGTGACCTTCGTCGCGCCCTGATCCGCAGACCGGACCCCCCCTGGGAGGTGGACGTCCTCGGACGCTCCGCGGCGTCGCTCCTCACGCCGTCAGCAGTCCGCTGGACGAGGCCGGCGCACTCGTCCGGGGGGGCTCGTCCTTCGCCGGGCGAGCGCGGTCGCTCGCGCGGGCCTGTCGGCGAGGCGTCAGGGCGCTATGGGCTCGACCACCGGGGAGCGCATACGCGCTGGACCCGCTTGGCCTTGAACCCGTCGGTGTACGGTTCCCCTCGGCCCATGTGGACCTCCTCAACCCCCCGCACTCAGGCTGGCTGGACACGGCAGCGATGGTGACCCAGGGGGCCCGCGCCTGGTCCAGGATTGGCGGTGGTGCTTGATGCTCCTCGCCGCGATCTGCTACATTGCCCACGCCGTACGGAGGTCCCATGACTCGTGCCCTCGCAGGATCGTCCCTGCTCTTTCTCGCGCTGGCCTCCTGTGGAGAGCCGGAGGTGCAGGACAGCGGGCGGGAGCCTGCCGCCACCTGCGAGACCTGCGTCGACGAGGACGCGGACGGCTGGACCGTCACCGACGGGGACTGCGACGACCTCGACCCTCAGGTGCACCCCCACCAGGTGGAGCAGTGCAACGGGGTGGACGACAACTGCCAGGGGCAGGTCGACGAGGGGCTGCCCGACGCGGACGCCGACGGCCTGTGCGACGGGCTCGACGCTGAGGCGTGCGACGGCCTCGACAACGACGGGGACGGGGTGGTGGACGAGGGCTTCGTCGACGGGGACGGGGACGGGCTCGCGGACTGTGTGGACGCGGAGCAGTGCGATCAGCGCGACAACGACGGGGACGGAGTGGTGGACGAGGGCTTCGACGCCGACGGGGACGGCTGGACGCCCTGCGGGGAGGAGCCGGACTGCGACGACGTCGACCGCCTAGTCTTCCCAGGGGCGGAGGAGCTGGACGGGGACGGGATCGACAACGACTGCGACGGGATGGTGGACGAGGTGGCGTGGGCGGAGGGCGACCTGCTGATCACCGAGGTGATGGTCAACCCCCTCGCGGTGTCGGACGCACAGGGCGAGTGGTTCGAGGTGCAGAACACCTCCGGTGCGGTGCGGGACCTGCTGGGCCTGTGGATCGACAGCGGGGTGGGCGAGCGGTTCAGGATCGGCACCTCGCTCAGGCTGGAGCCAGGGGCCCTGGCGGTGATCGGGGCCTGGGACGCCTCCGCCGAGAACGGCGGGGTGGCGGTGGCGCTCACCTGGGAGGGGCTGGTGCTCGACAACCAGGTCGACAGCCTGCGCTTGGTGCTGGAGGACGGCGACCGGACGGTGGTCCTCAACGCGGTGGCGTGGGGCGACGGGCTGATCCCCGCTGAGGGCGCGACCCTCACCCTGGAGCCCGGCGCCGAGAGCAACGACGACCCGGCGCAGTGGTGCGCCGCGCCTGCGCCGTGGGGGCCCATGCGTGACCTCGGCAGCCCGGGGAGCGCCAACGCCCCCTGCGTAGGCCTGGACCGGGACGGGGACGGGTTCAGCCTCGACGGGGGCGACTGCGACGACGGCGACCCCTCGCGCTACCCCGGCGCCCCGGAGGTTGACCCGCTGGTGGACAACGACTGCGACGGGGCGGCGGAGCAGGGCCCCGTGGCGGCGGCCGCCCTCGCGGAGGGGTCCACCGCCGAGGAGTGCGGGAGCCTGATCTTCGACGGGGCGGGCTCGAAGGACGAGGGGGGCGCGGCGCTGACCTGGGCCTGGACCGTGGCGCGGGTGCCGGCGGGCTCAAGGGTCAGCACCTCCGATCTGGTGGGTGCAGACGCACAGATCGTGAGCCTGTCGCCCGACCTTCCCGGCCGCTACGCGGTGAGCCTGACCACCTGGGACGAGGGGGGCGCGGCCTCCCTGCCGGTGGAGGTGGAGGTGGAGGTGCTGACCCGCACCGAGAACGCAGCGCCTCACGCGGAGGCGGGGATCAACCTGGGCGGGGAGGAGGAGACCGACTGCGAGGTGGTGGACGAGGACCCGCTGGTGCTCGACTGCCTCCCCTGCGACGGGCAGCGCTTCGCCCTCGACGGCACCGGCTCCTCGGATCCCGACGGGGACGCGCTCTCCTACCGCTGGCAGGTGCTGTCGGGGCTGGGGGTGCTGGACGGCGCCCGCACCGCCCACCCTACCCTCACCGTGGCTACCAGCGCGCCGGTGGATGAGGCGGGCGAGAGCGAGCTGGTGCTCATCGCCCTCCAGGTGGAGGACTGCATGGGCGCGACCGCCTCGGACATGATCGCGGTCTACGCCACCTGTCTGCCGGCTGAGTAGGCGCCGCTGCCCCCCGCTGGGGGGCAGCGGGCAGGCTGCTGGGGCGGCGATC
>JAFGVK010000039.1 GCA_016938035.1 Deltaproteobacteria bacterium
CCCGTAGCGCGTTGCAACGAAAAGCGGCGTTCTCCCGTAGCGTCGGCGGCCTTGCCTCTCGCAGAGGGGGTTCTTACGAGTGGCACAACGTTACGGGGCCGGGGCGCCAAACCTCGCCCCCCGAGGGCTTCGTCGGCCGGTGTGCCGGGTGAGGGGCGACGCCCGCGCTCTCCCCCTGCGCCCTCGAGGCGCTCACCGCCCGCGCGCTGCCGCGCCTCTTGACCTGCCTCTGGTGGGACAGGCCCCTGCGATGAGCAGGGCGCCAGCGGTGTGTCCGGCGCGGCGGTGCCCGAGGATACGCCTACGCCCCCCCGTCCTCCAATTGGGCCCTGCCCCGGCCCTGGGCCCGGAACAGCCGCTCCTCGGCCAGATCCAAGAGCACCGAGGGCGCCACGTCCTCCGGCACCACCCGGAGCAGCCCCACCGACACCGTCACCCTGAGGTGCAGCGCGTCGGTCGCCGGACCCACCGTGAGCTCCGACACCGCGATCCGCTGCCGGATGCGCTCGGCCACCACCCTCGCCCCGTCCAGGTCGGTCCGTCGGAGCAACAGGGCAAAGACAGGATCTCTGTAGCGCGCCAGGACGTCCTCTCCTCGGAGCTGCCCCTTACAGAAGGCGGCCACCTTGCGCAGCACCTGGTCCCCCGCCCTGCGCCCCCACTCATCCCGGATCCCCTGCAGGTCGTCCACCCCCACCATCGCGATGGCGAGCGGCTCCCCGTGGCGCCTGTGCCACAGCAGCTCCTCCCCCAGGCGCTCGCAGAGCACCCTGCCAGAGTGGACCTGGGTGAGCCCGTCGCGGGTGGCGGACTCGAAGAGATGCTTGGCAAAATCAGTCTCAGAGCCGCGATCATAGGCTAGCTTGAGCAGCAGCGCCCCGCCCACCCTGATCCGGTCCCCGTCCCGCAGCTCCTGGTACTGCACCCGCTCGCCCTCGATCCAGGTGCCGTTGGTGCTCCCCATGTCCAGCACCGAGACCGTCCCTGTGGCGCTCTGCGAGAGGCGCAGGTGGACCCTGCTCACCCCCCGGTCCACCAGGACCACGTCACACTCCTTGCCCCTCCCGATCAGGGTGTCCCCCACCTCCAGCGGGATCATCTGCCCCACGGAGCGCCCCGAGAGCACGATCAGGTAGGAGCTCCCCCGCCGCGCCTCAAGCGCCTGGAGCAGGTCGCCCACCGCCTGGATCTGAGTGTCTTCTACGTCGCCGCCCATCCGCCCCCCGGTATTCGCGCGCTGAGTCTAACAGCTCCGCAATCGACCGATGGACCGCGTTCTGGAGCCCGGTCGTTCGGAAATACGCGAAGACCCACTGAAACGATCCGGTCACTCTGCGCCAGAGACCGTGATACAGATCACCTCAACGACACAACTCGTCGCAGCGGCTCCGCCGTCCAACCCCCACTATTCTGTGGCATGATTACTGCTATGGCCTCGTCTCACCTTCCCGGAGACATCATGCGAGTGGCCCTGCCCCTCTTTGAGCGAGAGATCGCACCCCGCTTCTGCGCAACCCAGCGCTTCCTCGTCGCGGACGTGGAGGACGAGGTGGTGACCGCCGAGGCCGAGCACACCCTCGACGGGCGGGACGGCCCCTCGCTGCTCAGCGACCTGGTCGACCTGAAGGTGACGGTGCTCCTGTGCGGGGGCATCAACCGGCAATTCATCCCCTCGGCACAGGCCCGCGGCCTCGAGGTCCACTGGGGCCTGTGGGGTGACGCCCGCGAGACCCTCCGGGCGTGGGTGACGCACCAGCCGCTCCGCGCCCTCAGGGGCAGAGGCCTGGGACGCAAGCACCGCCACAGCCCTATCCCCTTCTCTCCCGGCAGGAGCCAGCAGATGACACAGCGCAGAGTAGCGATCTCCATCCTCACCCCCGACGGCCTCGACGGCCTCATGGACGAGCACTTTGGCAGGGCCAAGGCCTTCGTCATCTCGGACGAGAGCGGACAGGTGGTCGAGGTCTTCGACAACCCCCACCTCGACGCCTCGCACGGGGCGGGCCCCGCCACAGTGGCCACCCTCGCCCGCAAGGGCGTCAACACCGTGATCTCCGGCCACTACGGCCCCAAGGCAGCCGACGCCCTGCGGGGCCTGGGCCTCCAGCCCTGGCTGGGTGAGAAGGGCCTGAGCGCCGGCGAGCTGCTGGAGCGCCTCCGCGCCGGCACCCTGCGGGAGGGATAGCGATGAGGATCGCGATCGCGAGCGGAAAGGGGGGCACCGGCAAGACGCTGGTAGCCACCAGCCTGGCCTGGTGGCTCGCCCAGCGCGGCACCCCCGTCACCTACGTCGACGCGGACGTGGAGGAGCCCAACGGGCACCTCTTCCTCCACCCGGAGCCAGTGGGTGAGCGCCGGGTCCCGATCCTTATTCCCGCCGTAGACGCGTCGCGCTGCACCCACTGCGCGATCTGCCAGACCACCTGCGCCTTCCACGCGCTGCTGGTGATGCCCACCCACTGGATGATCTTTGAGGAGCTGTGTCACTCCTGCGGCGCCTGCGTCGCGGCCTGCCCAGAGCGCGCGCTCAGCGAGAAGAAGGTGGAGATCGGCACCCTCCGCCTGGGTCAGGCGGACGGCCTGGAGGTGCTCACCGGGGTGCTCGACGTTGGCCAGGCCCGCGCCACGCCGGTGATCGAGGCGACCGTGGCCTCCGCCCCCAAGGAGCGCCTGCGGGTGGTGGACTGCCCCCCCGGGACCTCCTGCTCGGCGGTGGCCTCGGTGCGCGGCGCAGATCTGGTGATTCTGGTGACGGAGCCCACACCTTTTGGGCTGCATGACCTGGAGCTCGCGGTGCGCATGTGCCAGGCGCTGGACCTGGAGGTGGCCGCGGTCATCAACCGGGCCGACCTGGGCGATGAGGCGGTGCGAGAGTTCTTGGAGGAGGAGGACATCCCGCTCCTCGGGACCCTCAGCTTTGACCCCCACCTCGCCAAGGCCATCGCGAAGGGCCAGCTCGCGGTCAAGGCGTCGAGCGAGGTGCGCTCGCTGATGTCCTCGATCCTCGACTACCTCACTGAGGAGGCGCCATGAGGCAGCTCGCGGTCTTCTCCGGCAAGGGCGGCACCGGCAAGACCACCCTCGTCGCCACCTTCACCCACCTGGCGGGGCAGGCGGTCGCGGTGGACTGCGACGTGGACGCCGCCAACCTCGCGATCCTCCTCCCCGGCGAGGACGAGCCCCCCCGCGACTTCTTCGCGGGTGAGAAGGCGGTCATCGCCGCCGACAAGTGCATCGGCTGCGGCCGCTGCGCCAGGGTCTGCCGCTTCGACGCGATCGAGCGCGCCGCCAGGACCTACAAGGTGCTGCCCCTGTTCTGCGAGGGCTGCCACGCCTGCGATCCGGCCTGCCCCACCGACGCCATCACCTACACCCCCAACAAGGCGGGGGTGTGGACCAGGCGCAGGCGGGAGGGGGGCTGGCTGATCCACGCAGAGCTCGGCGTGGCCCAGGACAACTCCGGCAAGCTGGTCGCGCACGTGCGCGAGCAGGCCCGACTGACCGCCCGCGAGGCGGGCATCGACCTGATCCTGGTGGACGGTCCCCCAGGGATCGGCTGCCCCGCGCACGCGGCGATGGGCGACCTCAGCGCCGCGCTGATCGTCACCGAGCCCAGCGTCTCCGGCGAGCACGACCTGATCCGCTTCCTCGACACCGCGGCGCGCTTCGAGGTGCACCCCGCGGTCGTCGTGAACAAGTGGGACCTCTCGCCTGAGCTCACCGAGCGCATCGAGGCGATGTGCGCCGAGCGGGGAGTGCCGGTGCTTGGCCGCGTCCCCTTCGACGCGGCGGTGCCCCGCCTGCTCACACAGGGGCGGCTCCCCCTGGAGGCGCCCGCCTCACCCGAGACCATCTCCGCCCTCCGGGCTATCTGGGAACGCTTTAGCGCCTTGGACTGAACCATGGAACAGACGCTGTACCCCGTCATTCTCGACGCCATCTCCGACGCCGTGTTCACCGTGGACGAGGCGTTCCGGCTCACCTCCTTCAACCGCGCCGCCGAGGAGATGACCGGCGTGCCTCGCAAGCAGGCGCTGGGGATGCACTGCTATGACGTGTTCCGCGCGAACATCTGCCAGGGCAGGTGCGCGCTCCGCCACAGCATGACCCACGACGAGCCGCTCAGAGACGTGCGGATCACCCTCCTCGACGCCCAGATGGAGGAGGTGCCCGTCCGCATCTCCACCTCCCCCCTGCGGAGCGACGACGGCACCTTCCTGGGCGGCGTGGAGATCATGCACGACCTCTCCGAGGTGGAGACCCTGCGGCGCGAGCTGAACCGCACCCACAGCTTCCAGGACCTGGTGGGCAAGAGCCCGCCGATGCAGGCCCTGTTCCAGCTGCTCCCCGACGTGTCGCGCGCCGACGTGCCGGTGTTGATCCAGGGCCCGAGCGGCACGGGAAAGGAGATGGTCGCCCAGGCGGTCCACCGCCTCTCAGAGCGGCGAGACGGGCCCTTCGTGAGCGTGAACTGCGGCGCGCTCCCCGACACCCTGCTGGAGTCCGAGCTGTTCGGCTACCGCAAGGGGGCCTTCACCGACGCGCGGCGCGACTACCCCGGACGCTTCGTCGCGGCCTCAGGCGGGACCCTGCTCCTCGACGAGATCGGTGACACCTCGGCCGCCTTCCAGGTCAAGCTCCTGCGCGTGCTCCAAGAGCGCGAGGTCACCCCCCTGGGCGCCACCCACCCGGTGCCGGTCGACGTGCGGATCGTCGCCGCCACCAACCGAGACCTGCGGGCGATGGTCTCCGAGGGGACCTTCCGGCAGGACCTCTACTACCGGCTCCGGGTGGTGGAGCTGTCCACACCTGGCCTCGCCGAGCGCCCCGAGGACGTCCCGCTGCTGGTCGACCACCTGCTGCTGCGGATCGCCTCCCGCCGCGGCCTCACCCCGCTCGAGATCACCCCCGAGGCGCTGGAAGCGCTGCTCCACTACCCCTTCCCCGGGAACATCCGCGAGCTGGAGAACATCCTGGAGCGGGCCTACGTGCTCTGCCGCACCGGCACCATCAAGCTGGAGCACCTCCCCGCCGAGGTGACCCGCGCCGAGAAGAAGTCGGCCCCCGTCCAGCAGGACGAGGAGCTGGGCGAGAGGGAGAGCCTGCAGGCGGCGCTGGAGCTGCACCGGTGGAACCGCACCCTGGCGGCGGAGGCGCTGGGGATCTCCCGCTCGACCCTGTGGCGGCGGATGCGGGCCTTCGATCTCTGATCGGTCGCGCCGCCGCTGTATTTCAGCAGACACGACGGCCGCCCCGATCAGACCGCCCCCATCGTCTGATCAAGTCGGTATCATCGCGCCATTGAAGTATTCCTCCGCAGCGGGATAGAGGTCCGCATTCTGCGGAGGTCCTCCCCATGGACAGCAAGCTCATCGTCCTCGCTATCGGCGGCAATTCCCTCATCCGCGACAAGGCCCACAGCTCGGTGCCCGACCAGTACCAGGCGGTGCTCCAGACCGCGACCAGCATCGCGGCCCTGCTGCGCGCGGGGCACAGGGTGGTGGTCACCCACGGCAACGGGCCCCAGGTGGGCTTCATCCTGCGCCGCTCCGAGCTGGCGTCCAAGGAGCTGCACGAGGTCCCCCTCGACGCCTGCGGCGCCGACACCCAGGGGGCCATCGGCTACATGATCCAGCGCGCCCTCCACAACCTGATGCGCGGCTGGGAGCGCCCCGTGCCCGTGGCGACGGTGGTGACCCAGGTGCGGGTCGACGCGGCGGACCCCGCCTTCCAACGCCCGAGCAAACCGATCGGCTCCTTCATGGGCGCCGAGGAGGCTGCCCTGCGCGCCGAGCGCGACGGGTGGGATCTGGTCGAGGACGCCGGGCGCGGCTGGCGCAGGGTGGTGGCCTCCCCCCAGCCGGTCGAGATCGTGGAGCTGCCGGTGATCCGCACCCTGGTCGACGCGGGCACCGCGGTGATCGCCGTGGGCGGCGGGGGCATCCCGGTGATCGAGGATCAGAACGGCGATCTACAGGGAATCGCCGCGGTGATCGACAAGGACCTCGCCTCGTCGATGCTCGCCACCCTGCTGGGCGCGGACCAGCTGATCATCTCCACCGCGGTGGACCAGGTGGCGCTGAACTTCGGCAAGCCCGACGAGCGGCGCCTCTCCACCCTCTCGCTGGAGGAGGCAGCCCGCTACGCCGCGGAGGGGCAGTTCGCCCCCGGCAGCATGCTCCCCAAGATCGAGGCGATGATGTCCTTCGTCCGCCAGACCGGCGGCGACGCCATCCTCGCCCTCCCCGAGCACCTCCTCGACGCGGTGGAGGGGCGCGCCGGCACCAGGATGACCTCATGACCGACTTCACCCTCCACTGCCCCGCCTGCCTCTCCGACCACAGCCCAGGCCCCGAGCGCTACGTCTGCCCCCGCTGCGGCGGCAACCTGGAGGTGCGCTACGACTACGAGGCCCTGAAGAACGCGCTCAGCAGGGAGCGCCTCGCGGCGGACCGCGACCCTACCGTGTGGCGCTACCGCGCGATCCTCCCGGTACAGACGCCCTACAAGGGGCTCCCGCTAGGAGGTACCCCGCTGGTCGAAGCCCCCAACCTCGCGGCGGACCTGGGGGTGGCGCGGGCGCTGGTCAAGGACGACACCCGCCTCCCCTCCGGCTCCTTCAAGGACCGGGCCTCCTCGGTGGGCCTGCTGCGGGCCCTCGACCTGGGCCACACCCTGGTCACCGGGGCCTCCACCGGCAACGCCGCCTCCTCCACCGCGACCCTCTCGGTGCCGCTGGGGCTCCAGGCCCGGATCTTCATCCCCCAGGCGGCTCCCCCCGCCAAGGTGGCGCAGCTCCTCGCCTTCGGGGCCCAGGTCATCGCGGTGGAGGGCACCTACGACGACGCCTTCGACCTCTCGCTGGCGGCCACCGCCCACTACGGCTGGTACAACCGCAACACCGGCTACAACCCCTACACCCGCGAGGGAAAGAAGACCGTCTCCTTCGAGATCGCGGAGCAGCTCGGCTGGTTGGTGCCCGACCTGGTCGCGGTGCCGGTGGGCGACGGGAACATCCTCACCGGGGTGGCCAAGGGCTTCGAGGAGCTGGTCCGGCTGGGGTTGATCGAGCGGGCGCCCCGCCTGCTCGCGGTGCAGGCCGCAGGGAGCGACGCCATCGTCCGCGCCCTGGAGGGCGACGGGGTGATCCGGCCGGTGTCGGGCGACACGGTCGCCGACTCGATCTCGGTGAGCCTCCCCCGCGACGGGGACCTGACCGTGCGCGCGGTGCGCGCCTCGGGCGGCTGGGGGATCCGGGTGAGTGACGAGGAGATCCTGGCCGCGATCCCGTACCTGGCCCGCAGGGTGGGCGTCTTCGCCGAACCCGCGGGAGTCACCGCCACCGCCGGGCTGCTCGCCGCGGCGCGCCAGGGGCTGCTCGACCCCTCGTGGACGGTCGCCGCCCTCGCCACGGGGACCGGGCTGAAGGACATCGCCTCGGTGCGCCGCGCGCCCGTTGGGGACGTGATCACCGTCGCCCCCAGCCTCGACGCCCTCCAGCGCGCGCTGGCCTAGCCGGTGCTCCTCCTCCTCCTCCTGCTGGCCTGCGCGCCGAAGCCGGTGGAGGTGGGGACCGCGAGCTGGTACGGCGCAGACTTCCGGGGCAAGCCCACCGCCTCGGGCGAGCCCTTCCGCCCCAGCCACCGCACCGCCGCCCACCGCACCCTCCCCCTAGGGACGGTGGTGAAGGTGACCCGCGTGGACACCGGCCGATCGGTGCGCGTGCGCATCAACGACCGCGGCCCCTACGCCAAGGGGCGGATCATCGACCTGTCGCGCCGCGCCGCGCGCAGGCTGAGGATGCTCGACGAGGGCACCGCGAGGGTGGAGCTCCGGGTGGTGCGGGAGGCCAGGTAGGGCCGCCACGGTAGGGCGGGTAGCGCCCCACCTACCACGCCAGCTCGGTGTAGTTGCAGGGGGGCTGCCACGTCACCCTGGCGCAGTCGCCAGGCAGGGGCCGCGGACGGGCCGCGCACACGTACGCATCCGTGTCCAGGTCGTAATGCCGCCAGCCCGTGTCGCAGTCCCACCACAGCTCATGGAGCGCCTCCAGGCAGGCCTCCGCCCGCTCCGCAGAGAAGCACTCGTGGTGCTCGCGTTCTATCGACATCAGCTCTCGGTAGTAGCGCTCGCAGTGCTTCGGGATCAGCAGCTCAGACAGGGTGTCGTCGTACTTCCGGTCCTCCAGCCAGCCACAGTACGCCCCGGGGAACTCCGCCTCGAAGCGCGCCCGCACCGGGTCCTCCGACTCCCCGCCACACCCAAGCAACTGCGTCAACAAGATCAGCATCACCTGCCTCCCGGACCGCAGGGCTCGTCCGCGCTGTAGGCCCACCGCACATACACCCAGTCATACACCTCTGGCATAGGGATGCCCTCCTCACAGCTCCACCCCTCCATCACCTCCAGCGCCTCCGCCGCGTGGGTGCCGGAGTAGCAGGGCCAGTACTCGGGGCGGTTGTCCTCAACCAACCGCGCCACGCACTGTTCGATGGAATCAAAGGAATATTCACCCTCTTCCCAACACGCCTCCGCGTAGGAGCACGACACCTCCATCTCCCGCTGGAGGAACTCCTCCTGGGACACATAGGCGGGCCTCGCCCCCTCACACCCCAGCAGGGCAGACCAGAATAACAACCCGATCATTCGCACACCTCATGGCTCAGGATGAAGGCCCGCACCGGCACGGGCTGGCAGTCTGCCTCCAACGCAGGGTTCATCAGGGCCAGCCCGTTCATCAGCAGCTGTGGAAAGGTGAGGTCGAGCGACACCCCCTCGCGCCCCTCCACCGCACAGGGGGACCAGCCCGCTTGCCAGGACACCCCCACCGTTCCCGTGGCACTCAGGAGCAGGTCCTGGAGGGGCGTACCCTGCTCGCTGGTGTCGGCCAGCGAGTCGATGATCTTGCCCACTGGGACGTCCTCGAAGACCTGCTCCAGGCAGCTGCCCGGACAGGCATAGGCTGGCCTGAGCAGGATGTCGATCCCGGCAGGGACAGAGAAGACCGCTGACTGGGTCGTCCCGTCCTCCGGGTCGGTGTACGCGCAGCGCGCCGCGGTGGGATCTCCCCCGTGGTGGAAGGCGAGGTGGTAGTCGTCCAGGAAGGTCACCGTGGTGGTGTCGAGGTGCTGGTTGGTGGTCACCCGAAGCTCCACCGGGTCTCCCGCAGCGTCCTCTGCCTCCCAGTGACCCACGAGATCGACACAGTCCGGGTCTGCGGTGGGCAGCGCCTTGGTGAGGAACACCCCGCCGTCCTCCTGCCCATCCCACCAGCTCGTCTTGGGCATCCCGATGACAAGGTCGGCCCAGGGGCTGTCCTGGACATACCCAACCGCGATGGAGGCGCCGATCCCCTCGTACTGCGCGCTGAAGGACCGCGTCTGAGCCCCAAGCAGGCCCCAGTGGTCGTTGCTCTGGTTGTTCACGTAGCCCAGCACCTGGCCAACGCTCTCCTCCCCTGGAGCGCGCATCCCGGGGACGCCAACGAGCACCTCCGGGGCGAGCGCTGCCTCGGTGTCCTCCCGCTGCAGGCTGTCCACCGCCACCACGTTCCCCACCGCGACCGCCGCGCCAAAGTGGCCCCGGTCAATACCCACCGGATCTCCTCGAAGCACCGCCACCGGCCCGAGGGATGCCCCCGGAAGCTGGAGGAAGCGGAAGGTGTAGGCTGCGCCATCCTCGGTCTCCTCATACCGACTCAACGGGGCGCCGACCACCAGGCCGTCCCGCCCGTCGACGCGCCACTCCCCAGCCGCGTCCACTGCCCCGAAGATTGGCCCCGCGGCGAGCGCGGCGCGAAAGGAATCTGGCGCATGGTCGTCCTTGGGCTTGGAGTGAAGCACCAGGGGCTCCTTCAGATCCAGCGGGACCACAGCCCCCACCTTGTAGGGCCCCTCCACGTTGCCACGGTAGACCACTACCCGCCCCAACAGGTCTCCGTTGGGAAGCGCGCTGTTGTCATCCGGCGCGCCAACCGCCAGATCACCGAGGCCATCGCCGTTGAAGTCACCGGCTACCAGCGCGAACCCGAAGCGGCGCCCGTCCAGCCTCTCCTCGATGATTTGGGGAGCGGGGAGGGCACCGAGGAGGAATAGAGGGTGCTCGGAGGAGGGATCCACCCCGTAGAGGAAGACGTGATCGGCTCCAGGCGCGCCGATCGCCACCCAGTGGGGGGGAGAGAGGGGTGCCACGTCGAAGGCCCCGCTCCGAGGTGCCCACGACGCGAACGATGCCCCGAACTGAGCGCCCCTGTCGAGAAAGGCCGGAGGGTCGAGGCGCTCGAAGGCCTTGAAGGATGCGCCTTCAAACCTAGACAGGTAGGCCAAAGACCGCACCGGGAGTCCTGCTGTTTGAGCGCCCTGGGGCGCCCACCAGCAGCTCCTGTCCGTACGCGACTGCGAGGTCGCCATCCCCGGTCCCCTCGAGCACATCCACAGCCAGCACCGCCGCCCCGAAGGAGAGGTCATCCTCATCAGGGCACTCCAGCCACTGATTGCGCGCGAAGGTGGGCGGCAGTAGCTCGCCCGAAGCGACCTCAGTGGCGATGATGCGGACACGCCCCTCTCCCCGGTCCACCCCAGCGCCCGGCGCTCCCGCGACGACAAAGCGATAGCGATCCAAATCCGACGTATCCTGTCCCGTCCGCAAGAATGCCGTGGAGGACCCCATGGCGAGTGCACGATGGGGCTCGTCCGCCACCTCCCCGTCCACCACGTCCGCCTCACAGGTCAGGTCTACCGACTCAGGGGGAAGCACATGAAGGCCGAAATCCTGACCCGAGGAGCAAGCAGAGACCAAGGCCAAGCCTAGGACGTAGGACGTAGGACGTAGGACGTAGGACGTAGGACGTAGGACGTAGACACTGGCTTCCCTCCACGGAATCTGAGGCGCGCGATCGCAGCGCCCGCACAACAGATTCATGACGCATCCCAGGGTGTCAACGACGCCGTGAGGCTCAGCGGACCCGCCCGGCGCACCCACGACCCCCGAGACCACCGGCTGCCGAGCGTTGGAACACCCCTCCCGGCCCGAACTGCACCCCGCGCGGTGGGGCCGCGGGGCCCCGAGGCGCTCGCCTCGCGAAGGATCTCCTTGTCCCCACCTTCCTCGTGTTCCGCCGTGGCCCCACGCCACACTCCGTCGACCGGCAGAGCGATCCAGGCGCCGCTCTACACGCCGGAGGATGCGACGAGCGACCGCCTCAGAGGGGCCCTCTGGGAGGACGCCTCCCGTCCTGTGATGACCGCCCGGCGCCGTCCGCGACGGACCCGATCCGGAGCACGAGCCCCCTCCGCAGCGCGTCTGTCTGCCCGCCAGCCGCGCTCTGCGCCGGGGCGTCGCCCGTTCCCCCGTCGCATCCAGCGCGCTCCTATCGGCCACCTAGACGACGGTCGCGCTCCCCCAAGGGCCTGGCGTACGGACCGGGAGCCAAGCAGCGGGCTCCGGCCAGCGGCCACCGCGGCCCACCGTCACCAGAGCCCCCTGCCCGCTCCCAGCCCCATCCGATAGGCTGGCCCCACGGAGCGCTCATGCCCACCCCCTGCACCCCTGTCGCCGCCCTGGACCACGCGAGCCGCAGCTTTGGCAAGCGCCAGGTGCTAGCGCCCACCAGCCTCACCGTGAACGCCGGGGAGGTGCTCGGGGTAGTGGGACCCAACGGGGGCGGCAAGAGCACCCTGCTGCTCCTCTTGGCGGGGCTGCTCCGCCCTACTAGCGGCACAGCCACCGTGTGCGGGGTGGCCGCCCACGCCCTCTCGCTCACCTCCGCGGGCCTGATCGGCCTGGTCACCGCCCGGCCCGGGCTCTACCCCCTGCTCACGGGGCGCGAGAACCTCCGCCACTTCGGAGGGCTCTTCGACCTGAGCCCCGCAGAGGTGGACCAGCGCGCGGCCCCCCTCCTCGACGCCCTGCGCCTGGACACCGGCTACGACGAGCGGGTCCAGGGCTGGTCCACAGGGATGCAGCAGAAGCTCTCGCTGGTCCGGGCGCTGCTCCTCTCGCCACGCCTCCTGCTCCTCGACGAGCCCACCGCCAACCTGGACCCTGTGGTCTCGCGTGGCCTCTACGCCGAGGTGCGGCGGCGGGCGGACGACGGCCTCGCCTGCGCGCTGGTCACCCACGACCTCGACGCCGCCGAGGCCATCTGCGATCGCGCCCTGCTGATCGACGGGGGCGTCCGGCGTGAGGTCTCCCTCAGCCGCCGCGAGGTGCCCCCCGCCGGCCCCCTGCTCAGCGCCTGGCGAGAGGCGGTGGAGACCCGATGAACAAGCTCCTCCGCGTCGCCCGTACCGAGGTGCTGGAGCACTGGCGCCAGCCCTCGATGATCGCGGTGCTGGTCGTCAACTACCTGGTCTGGATCGGCCTCTTCGGCGCCGCGGCGGTGGGCATGGACCGGGCGACGGCCCTGCCCGGCGGCCACGAGCTCCTGCGCGCCCAGGCCTCGGCGGCGGGGTTGAACCTGGACCTCGCCCTGGGGATGCTGGTGTCGACCTACGGGGCGATGGTCTTCACCAACCTGCCCCTCTACGTCGCGATCATGTCGTGCTACTCGGTGATCCACGACCGCAAGAGCGGCACGCTGCCCTTCCTGATGCTGGCCCCGCTCAGCCGCAGGCGCCTGCTCCTCGGCAAGCTGGCAGGGGCCCTCGCCATCCCCCTCGGGCTCCACGTGGTGCTGGTGGGGGGCAGCGCCCTGGCGCTCGGCGCGCTCCCCCTCCTCGCGCCCTACCGCGCCATGCTCGGGGGGAGCCCCGCGTGGTGGCTGGCCTTCCTGGTGGGCGCCCCGGCCTCTGCAGCCTTTGTGGGCGCGCTGGGGACGGTGATCTCAGCCCTCTCGGGCGACGTTCGCACCTCGATGCAGTACACCTCCTTCTTCATCGGGCTGCTCAGCCTGGGCTTCGGCTACGCGCTGGTGGACGGCATCCGCTGGGGCGCCCTGCCACAGCTCGCCTTCGCCGGGGCGTGCGCCGCCGCCGCGGCGCTGACCCTGTCGCTGGGGGCACAGCTGATCAGCAGGGATCTGCCACCGTCCTGATGGATTCAACCCCGAACCCCTCCAGTGCGTCCATCCCAGCGGCAACAGCACGCCATGAAATCTGCCCCTGGCACCAAGGCCATCGCCGAGAAGCTCCGCACACGCAGGCTGGGACAAGAGGTCGGACCGCCCCACGCCAGCACGCAGACCGGGATCTGCAGAGGACCTCATGATCCTACGCTTCATCCCGGCCCAGGACGGGCGGCCCTCCTCGGAGCGGGTACGCTCAGGGCCTGTGAGCTCGACCCCTCGGTCCGGAGGGGGTGGCCGGCAGCTGGCGCGGCGGCCTCCACCAGCTCGCGCTCGTGCTGCCCCCGCCTCGCTCTGGAGCGCCCAGACCCGCGGCGACCCCAGGGCCGCGAATTCCGCTGTTTGAAACGTAGGACTGACGTGGTTCCACGCGCACGCCGGCCCGAGGCGGCGGCGCAGCCGCCGAGAGAGAGACCTTGACACGTGCCGCCTGGTCCACGTATTGAGTTTTCATCTCTTGGCCCCCGACCCCCCGGACCGCAGGTGACCACGACCCGTTGGAGGAACCGCGCGATGCGCTCTCGTCTCTCGGCTCTCGGCTCTCGGCGTGATGGCGCTGGCGCTCCCATGCGCCGCGCTCGCCCAGAGCACGGTTCCCCTCACCGAGGCCGAGGTGGACATCCCCGCCGACGCCCCCCCCCCCCCCCCCCCCCCCACGTCCACTGTCGTGGGTGGAGCCCCCC
>JAFGVK010000040.1 GCA_016938035.1 Deltaproteobacteria bacterium
CCGATGGCGCGCCGGCGCCCGCTGCCTTGCCACCGCCTCTGTCAGGGGCTACGCTTCACCCCACGCCAAGGAGGCACAAATGGCCAGCACGATCGAATTCTTCAACACCATCCTCCCCGCCAAGCTCGCCGAGAACGCGGACCTCGCTGGGGACATCGCGGCGCTCTACCAGTTCGACATCACCGGTGCGGGAACCTGGACCGTCGACCTGACCCAGGGCTCTGGGGTGGTGTCAGAGGGCGCCGCCACGGACCCCGCCTGCTCGATCACCGTGGAGCAGGAGGACTTCGAGGGCCTGCTCGACAACCCCGAGTCGGGCATGATGCTGTTCACCATGGGCAAGCTCCAGATCGAGGGCGACATCACCCTCGCCCTCTCGATCCAGAAGCTGGTCGAGTAGCGCCCCTACGGGGTGTCGCGGCCCGGTGAGCGCGCTCGCCGGGCCGCGCTGTTCCTTGAGTCCACAGCGCAACCCCTGGGCCTGGGTAGAGGAGGCAGCCAGTCTACTGGAACCGCCTCCGCACTAGGATCACCAGCGCCATGATGGCTGCCAGGCCGGGCACCAGGAACAGGCTCACCAGCCACAACAGCGCCTCCTCCAGGATGTTCATCTCCAGCATGTCGCCGCCGAGGACCTCTGGGCGCTCCCCGAGCTGATCGGCCTCGTCCACCAGCCAGGCGAGGGAGTTGAAGAACAGGTCCTGGTTCGAGCCCGCGGCGATGAAGCGGTTGGACGCGAAGCCCGCGTCGCCGATCACCACCAGCCGCCCCCCTGCCACCGGCGAGAAGTCGGCGGGCACCGCGGCGGAGCGGTCGCTCAGGTCCAGCGGGGCGGTGAGCCCCTCCAGCGGCGCCGGCACCTCTGCCGCTGGCGCTGCGCCGTCGGGGGCGTGCTGCTCACCCACCCCTAGCGCCCCCCCGTCCGTGACCTCCGCCACCACCATCAGCGGCACGTCCCCCACGATGTCCACGCTGGGATCGGGGCCCAGCGCGTCGGTCTCCGCCGCCTCGCGCCACTGGGTCTCGGCCCACGCGGAGGGGCCGGTGCGGACGATCTCCGAGCCGGCCATGCCCGGGGTGCCGTCGAGGAAGCTGACCGAGCGGGTGAGCTGCAGGAGCAGATCGCCCCGGAAGGCCTCCAGGATCGGGTGAGGCGCTCTGTTGCGCTGGTCGAGGAGCAGCGCGGTGGGGTCGTCGAGCCCCGCGGCCCTGGCCGCGATGTCGGCGTCCAGCACCAGATCGTCGCCCACCACCACCCCATAGCGCGCCAGCGCGCTGGAGAAGCCGGGCGCATCGCCTGGCTCAAGGCCCACCAGCACCCTGCCCCCCTGGGCGAGGAACACCGCGAGCTGCTCCTCCTCCACGGGCAGCAGCTCCTCCTGCGGCCCCATGACCACCACCGCGTCGCAGTGGTCGCCCAGGGCCCCCTGGAGCAGCCGGTAGGGGGTGACCGCGTAGTTCAGGCCCCCCAGCTTCGCGCCCACCGTCCCGTAGCCGCCGGGGGTGTAGTCGTCGGCGATGTCGAACTCGCCGTGGCCGGTGGACCAGCACACCCTGTGCTTCTCGTCTGACTGAAGGCGGATCAGCGCCGCCACCACCGCGTCCTCCGAGAAGTCCGACTCCAGCCGCTGCGAGGCCTCGCCCCGCTTGAGCACCACCGTCCCATAGGCGCTGGTGACCGCAAACTGCCGGGCGAGCGCCGCGTCACGGAAGGGGTCCACAACCCGCACCTGGAGGGAGGGGTTCGCGAGCCGCAGGCCCTCCGACAGGTCGCGGAACCTGCGCTCCTCGGCGCTGCCCCCCTGGAAGAAGGCGATGAGCTCCACCCCCTCCAGCCCCCTCGCCACCTGTAGCGACTGCTCGGACAGGGTGAAGCGCTGCTCTTGGGTGAGATCCCAGCGGTGGTCGTGGTTCTTGGAGAGCACGAAGCCGAACAGGGCGATCGCCCCGACCATCCCCACCAGCGTCGCCGATCCGGAGCCGTAGCGGAAGCCCCGCGAGGCGAGGGTCCCCGCCAGCGCCTGCCGGTCCACATAGGCCCAGGTCCCCAGCAGGGCGGTGGCCACACTCGCGGCGATGATGACGCTCTGGGTAGCCTCCTTGAACAGGAACCACAGCGAGCCCGCCACCACCACGCCCAGCAGCCCTGCAACCCCAAGGGTCCAGCCGTACCGTTGTAGCTTGTCCACCGCTACCTCCACCTGGTGCTGTCCACCCGCTGCTGGGTGGCGAAGAGGAAGAAGCCGACGAAGCCGGCGAAATAAGCCAGATCGGAGAGGCGCACCACCCCGGTCGCGAGGTCCTGCAGGTGCGATGACAGCGACATCTGCACCACCAGCGCCTGCGGGTCCTCCGACACCCAGGACAGGATCCAGAGCGCCAGCGAGGCCGAGAAGGTCAGCACCACCGCCACGATCTGGTTCTGGCTGAGGGACGAGAACAGCATCCCCAGCGAGATCACCGCCGCAGCCAACAGGCCGAGCGAGAGGTAGCCGCCGAACAGCGCGCCTGGATCAGGCGAGGCCCACAGCCAGAGGCTCAGCGGCACGGTGAGGGTCCCCAGCAGCATGGCGCCCACGAAGCCCATCGCGCCGAGGAACTTCCCCAGGATGATCTCCCAGGTGCTCACCGGCGCGGTCAGGAGCAGCTCCAGGGTGCGCTGCTTGATCTCCTCGGAGAACAGGCGCATCGACAGGGCCGGGCTGAGCATCAGCAGCACCACCGCGGTGTTGCCAAAGAAGGGTGCCAGCAGGTGATCGGTGAGGGACATCTGCATCGCGGCGTTGGGGTTGGACAGCAGATCCGCGCCCTGCACGATGTAGAAGCTGACCATGGTGGCCCAGAAGAAGCCGGTCATGAGCAGAAAGCCCGCGATGACCAGCCACCCGACCGTGGTGTGGAAGATCGACCGCAGCTCGCGGCCGGCGATGGCGAGGATGATCATGCCACCTCCGAGGCGGTGAGCTGAAGGAAGACGTCCTCTAGGGCGTTCTCTGCCCTGAGCTCGAGCAGCCCTGCTGGGACCGCGGCGCGAGCGATCTCTGCGCGGAGGTCCCTGGCGGTGCGCACCCTGATCCTGGGTCCGTCCGCCTCGACCCCCTCCACCCCATCGAGGGCCGAGAGGCGAGCGGTGAGGGACGCGTCGGGGCTCTCAACCTCAAGCACCACGGTGCGACCGCTGCGCGCGAGCACCTCGATCGAGTCCTGGGCCACGATGCGGCCCCTGTTGATGATGATCACCCTGTCGCACAGCGCCTCGACCTCAGAGAGGACGTGGGTGGAGAGGATGACCGTCACCTCCCCCGCGGACAGATCCTGGATCAGCTCGCGGATCTCGCGCCGCTGTCCCGGGTCCAGCCCCGAGGTGGGCTCGTCGAGGATCAGCACCTTGGGCTGATGGACCAGCGCCTGGGCGATCCCCACCCGCTGCTTGAAGCCCTTGGAGAGGTGGCCGATCAGCCGGTGCGCGACCTCCTCCAGCCCCACCCGACGCATCACCTGCTCGGCGGCGCCCTTGGGGTCGGGGACCCTGCGCAACCTGGCGGCGTAGCGCAGGTAGGCCCGCACCGTCATGTCGGTGTAGACCGGCGGCACCTCGGGCAGGTAGCCGATGATCCGCTTTGCGTCTGTGGGACGCTCGAAGACGTCCACCCCGCCCACCAGCACCCGCCCCTCGGTGGCCCCGAGGGCCCCGGTGAGGATGCGCATCGTGGTGGACTTCCCGGCGCCGTTTGGCCCGAGGAATCCCACGATTTCTCCCTTCTCCACCGTGAAGCTCACCCGCTCCACCGCCGTCGTCGTGCCGAAGCGGCGCGTGAGCGACTCAACCTGTATCTCGGCCATTCGCACTCCCAGGCGGCTCCCCTATGCGCGGCGCCCCGGGAGTCAATGGCTACGGCGCGGTGCCACCGTGGATAGCTGGCGTCCTCTGGGAGCTCTCACAGACAACAAAGCTGCCGTCATTCTGTGTAAAGCCCCGCCGCCCGCCCTGCTCGAACACCCGCAGCGCGGTCTCTTCGGAGGCGGTGAAGGGGCAGACCACCAGCTCGCCGTCATCGAACGAGACCTTGAGCTGCGCGTCGCCGGGACCGATCCAGGCGCTGCCGGTGGTGGGCAGGATGCGCGACCCGAGCTCAGCGGTGGCGTTCTCTGGGAACCACACCTTGACCTTCACCTTCCCGGCGTGGCTCTCGTCGATCAGGTCCGGCTCCTCGCCACGGCTGGGGCTCAGGATCTTGTACCCCGCTGCCACCGCGAGCACCGTGACCATCGCGACGAGCAGGCTGACAAAACCCAGGGTGGCAGGTGACATCCCTCCGAGGGTGCGCCCCTTGTCCGCCCCCGGAGCGGTGGTGCCCTTCCCGGTGATGTCCGCCATAAAGCCCCAGTCCTCGCTGTTGCGGAGCGCCTGCTCGGGCGAGATCCGCGGCCGGGACTCGTAGATGGGCTCGACGATCCGCTCGGCGAATTCCTCCAACCCCTGGCGCTCCTCCGCGGGGATCCGCTGGAGGAGGTCGGACAGCCGGTCGGCGACCTCCAGCGACGAGGGCCTGCGCTCGGTGTAGTAGGAGCACATGGAGCCCACCAGCTCGCGCAGCTCGTCGCGGAAGCTGTCGGGCATGGGATCGACCCTGAGGTAGCCCAGATCAGAGCGCAGCTTGTCCTCGTGGGTGTTGGGGTTCACCGACACCGTCGCGGTGTGTCCGGTGAGCAGCTCAAACAGGGTCATCCCGGTGGAGAACACGTCCACCACCGGGGTGTCGGGCTTCCCATCCAGGCGCTCCGGCGCCATATAGGCCCGAGATCCCATCACCACCGACTCTGTGCGGGCCTCGCGCCCGTCGAATTCCCCGCGCGCGATGCCAAAGTCCATCACCTTCACCTCGCCCCGCACCGAGAGCATGATGTTGGAGGGCTTGATGTCGCGGTGGATGACCTTGAGCGGGCGGCCGTCCTCACCCACGGGGAGGTTGTACGCAGCATGGAGCGCGAGGGAGGTCTGGCGCCCCACCTCCAGCGCCACCGAGACCGGCAGGCCATCCTTGAAGCGGAGCAGGAGCTGGTCGAGCGACACGCCTCGCACCAGCTCCATCACCAGGATGGGGCGGTCCTGCAGCTCGATGAGGCGCTCCACCCGCACGATGTTGGGGTGGGTGATCTGAGAGAGCATCCGGGCCTCGTCCCTGGTGCGGGGGAGGACCTTCTGGTTCTGGCTGTAGGTGCCCTTGAGGACCTTGATCGCCACCTTGCGGCGGAGCGGGTCCTCGGTGATGCGCGCGACGCAGACCGTGCCGAACGATCCCTCACCCAGGATCTCGACGATCTCGAAGGGGCCCGCGGCACGCTTCACAGCACGGCTCTCTGGATGACGATGAACATCGGGCCTGAATATCCGAGTGGGTGGGCGCGTCCAATGTACGACACCCTGTTCGCTTCAGGGAGGCTCATTTGGCGCTGGCTGCCTCCGCCCGCGTCCGGAGGCCGCCGAGCTGCGACTCGGTGGAGTCCTGGGCCAGCCAGCTCTTGACCCAGCCGGGCAGCTTAGTACCGGACTCCATTCGCCCCCTGAACAACAGGCGAGAGCCCTCCCCCTGCGGCAGCACCTGGTAGATCCCCTGGTTGAAGCTGAGGTCGCTCTGCTGGGTGGGGTCGAGGCGGTAGCTCACCGTAGCGGCGACGGCGTCAAGCTCGTACACCACGTAGAAGACCCACTCGCTCCCCATGATGCTCGCAACCCAGCGCGCCCCCACCCTGCTCGGCTCGTCCAAGTAGCGGCTCATCCCGGTGAGGGACCCCTGCTCCGCCACCCGCGCCTCGAGGTCCATGATCGCCGCCAGCACCGCGGAGGGAGGGGCGGCCACGTCGACCGCCCCCCAGGCCACCCCCGCCACCTTGTCGAAGCCGGTCACCAGCTCGCGCCTCGCCAGCGCCTCCACCTGCTCCGCGCCCATAGGGAGCTGAACCGGCGGATCGTAGGGCCCCGCCAGGGAGATCGACGAGGCGGCGAGTGCGATGATTGCGGTGAGGGTGCGCTTCATAGTGTCCTCCGGAGGCAGCGGTGACGCGGGGGGACTCTAGCGGGAGGCCCCACACACCGCCACCGCGTTATCAGGTGCGCATGCTGGCGATTACCGGAACCCTCAAGCTCTACCGCGACGCCCTGACCGACACCTGGGGCTCGCTGCAGCGCTCTGCCCTCGCGCTGGGGGCCCTGCTGGTCGCCACGCCGGTCCTGCTGGTGGCGGGGGTGTTGGCTGCCCCCCTCGGGATGGCGGGCGGCTTCATCGTGGGGATGCTGCACGCGGCGCTGGTGGGCTGGTACCTCCACGCGGTCTCCCTGGGGGTGGTGCAGCGCAGGCGCGTGGTGCTGAGCGACCTCACCCGCACCTTCGGGGTGTACCTGTGGGAGGTGATCTCGGTGCTGTTCATCTTCTGGATCGCGGACCTGCTCGTGCTTCGGCACCTCTCCTTCGGATGGGTGATCGTCCTGATCGCGGGGGTGGTGTTCAACCCTGTCCCAGAGCTGATCTACCTGGGCAGGTCCCGATCGCTAGAGCTGCTGGCAGACGCCGCGCGCTTCGTGCAGGACAACTGGCCCGAGTGGATCGCGGTGCACCTGATCGGCGCAGGGGTGGCCGGGGGCGCCCTGTGGCTGCTGGTCGGGCCGGCGATGGGCGCGGCCTACGGCGTCTGGCTGCTCCAGCTCTTCGGTCCATGGTTCGGCTTCATCTCCTCCGGGACCCTGGTGCTGGGCCTGGCGGGACAGGGCCCGGTGGGGATCCTCACCGGGGTGCTGGTCGCGGTGGCGATCCACGCCTGGATGCTGTTCCGCGGCCACCTCTTCCTCCGGCTCTCCCGCTCCTCGCGGCGCACCAGGGCCTGGCAGGCCCGCCTGCGCTGATCGACCGGCCGCCGGCGCGGGACCCGCTCAGCGAGCGGTGCGGCGACGCCGAGCCAAGAGCAGGGCCAGGGCGCTCAGCATCCCCAGCGGAGGGAGGCCCCCGGTCGCGCAGCCAGCGGGGCTGTAGGGGCCCGCGCTGCGATCGACCACCACCACGTAGCTGCGGTCTGGCTCGGACCAGCGCTCGCCGTCCCCCACCCACAGATCGAAGCTGTGGACCCCCGGCTCCGCCGCCTGGAAGCGCGGGAGCTGGTCCGTGGTGGAGGAGAGGGGGACCAGCGGGCCGTCCACCTGCGCCCACCGCACGCTGAGCTGGGTACCGTCGGGGCCGGTGGAGCCCTCGGCGCTCAGCTCCACGATGTCCCCAGGATAGGCGAGGAAGGGCCTGCCAGCGTCGGCGGTGAAGGCGGGATCGCCCGCAGCGAGCGCGGAGCTGACGGCGAGGATCAGGGACAGGCTCATCGGGTGCCTCCGGAGTGAGGCACCTCTAGCACGGTGCGGACCGGAGATCCCCTCAGCTCATCACCGACCGCGCCGCCACCATCCCCAACCAGGCCGCCGGCAGGCCCAGGGCCAGGTTGAGCGCGAGGTTGAGGCCCGCCCACCCGTAGGCGCCCCGCTCCATCAGCTGCACCGTCTCCAGCGAGAAGGTGGAGAAGGTGGTGAAGGCCCCCAGGAAGCCGGTAGAGAGGGCCAGCTGCACCGGCCTGGAGAAGGAGGGGACCGCCAGCCCCACCTGCACCAGCACCCCCAACAGGAAGGCGCCCACCACGTTCACGACCAGGGTGCCGCACGGGAGGCTGGAGGCGCACCACCTCTCCGCGAGCAGGCCCACGCCGTACCGGCTCAGGCTGCCCGCCGCCCCCGCCAAGGCCAGAGCCAGCACCTCACGCATCGCGCACCTCCAGCCTGCCCGCGACCCGCGTGGCAGACGGTACGCCCCCCCCGTAGCGCAGCGCGGCCAGGGCTGCACCCGCCCCAGTCGTCGGACACCGCCAGAGAGGGCGAAGGTCAGGTGGACGCCGGGTCCCCGGTCGGCACCTGAGGCCGGCTATCGACCGCGAGATCGACGCTCTCGGAAATATCGGCGCCACCTTCCCCGTACTGACGCACGAGGCCGCTTGCCCCACGCCCCGCAGAGCGGTAGGCTGCCTGAGAATCTGGAGCGCGCAATGGGTTTCTTCGATCGGCTCGCCAACGTCTGGAAAGGCTTTGTCTCCCTCTGGATCTCGGATATCGAGAGCCGCAACCCCGAGGCAGTGTACGAGGCCGCCATCGACGAGCGCGTCCGCAAGCACAAAGAGCTCAAGAAGGCGGTCAGCGGCATCGTGTACCTCCGCAACAAGCTCACCGCCGAAATGGAGGAGAAGGAGCGCAACCTGCGGGAGATCATGACTCAGCTCCCCGTCGCCATCGACGAGGGGGAGGACGAGGTGGCGATGGTGCTCATCCAGAAGAAGGACGAGCTCACCGCTGACATCGATCGGATCTCCGCCGAGCTGGCCAAGGTCTCCACCCAGGCGGAGGAGGCCAAGACCGGCCTGATCCAGTTCCAGGGCGAGATCGAGAAGCTCAAGCGCGAGAAGGAGGCGATGCTCGCCAAGAAGGCCAACGCCGAGGCGCGCATCCAGATCCAGGGCACCCTCGACGGCCTGTCCACCGACGCGGACATCAAGGCCCTCGACAACGTCCGCGAGAACATCGACAAGCTCCAGGCGGAGGCCGACATCGGCGCCGAGATCCAGGGCGACTCCCTGGACGCGAAGCTCGCCAAGATCAAGGATAAAGCAGCGACATCATCTGCTCGTTCCCAGCTTGACGACATGAAGCGCCAGCTCGCCGCGCAGCGCGCTGGGGCCAGCGAGGCGGCTGCGGGGGTCAAGAAGACCATCTGATCCCCCGATCGCGTTATCAGGGTCCCGCCGCCAACCTGGCGCAGTGAGGACCCGATGATCCGCTGGTGGGACGCCCTCGATGAGCTGGAGCACCGCCGCCTGCACCTGTTGGGGTGGGCGCTGGTGCTCTTCCTGGTGCACTACACGGTGTTCTCGTTCTGGTTCGTCGAGGACACCGCGATCACCTTCGGCTTCGTGCGCCACGCGGCGATGGGGGAGGGCTTCGTGGCCTGGCCGGGCGGGGAGCGGGTGGAGGGCTTCTCCGACCCCGCGTGGACCCTGCTGCTCCTGGCCCTCGACTGGATCGGGGTCAACCCCTTCCCCGCCGCCAAGATCCTCGGCGCGTCGATGGGCGCGGTGACCCTGGCGCTCGCCTATCTGTGGACCCGCGAGCTGACCGAGCACCGGCGGGACCTTGCCCCCGGCCTCGCCCCGCTGCTGCTGGCCTTCTCGCCGCAATTTGTCCTGTGGGCAGCCGGCGGCCTTGAGAACGCCCTGTTCAACCTGGCCCTCACCGCGGGTGGGCTGCTCACGCTGCTGGAGATCCGCAGCGCCAGGGCGCCCTGGTCCGCGGTGGCCTGGGCCACCCTGGCCCTCACCAGACCAGAGGGGGCGCTGTACGGCGCGGTCGCGGGCCTGCTGGGCGCCGCCTGGATCCTGCGCCTGCGAGGGCTCCGGGCCACGGTGCGCTGGAGCGCCGGCTGGGGCGCGATCGTCCTGATCCCCGGTCTGTCGTACCTCGCCTTCCGCCTCCAATACTTCGGCTGGCTCCAGCCCAACACCTACTACGCCAAGATCAGCGGGGAGGACCGCTTCGCCCCTTGGGACTGGGACCGGCGCGGCTGGGCCTACGCCAGAGGGTACGCCCTGGTGTCCGCTCAGGGCTTCCTGCTCCCCCTCTACTACGTGGGCCAGACCGGGATCGCCAAGCGGTGGCGCGCCTGGGTGGCGGTGGCGGTGTTCTTCCTGGCTGCCGCGCTGCTGGCGCCCGGGCTGGGGTGGGTCCGCGACCTGCCCTGGATGCCGACCATCCCTCCGGAGCCGGAGCTGTTCCAACACCTGCGTATCGGCCTGATGTACGCCCTGTTCCTCGGACTCCCCGCGGTGGGCCTGGGGCGCAAGGGCGACGTGGGGCGCCACCTGACCTGGAGCCTGGCGGTGGTGGCCCTCTTCTTCGTCCTCTACTCGGGCGGTGACTGGATGCAGGAGCACCGCCTGATGTCCATGGCCGCTGTGCCCATGGCGATCCTCTTCGCCGACGCGATCTCGCTCCTGGTCGGCGCCGCCCCCTCGCGCGCGCTGCGGGTCCTGGCTGCGCTGCCCCTGGCGGTGCCCCTGGTGATGGGGCTGGTCCGGACCGGGGTCTTCCTCTCCTCCCCCGAGACCACCCCCTTCGACGTGAGCCGGCAGGTCTTCTACAAGGATCAGAAGATCGCGCGGCTACACCTCGATCACCCCAGCGCCCTGCCCGTGGACATGGGGGCGCACCTGTGGTGGGCGGACTTCGAGATCCGAGACCTCCCCGGGCTGATCGACGTCCCCATCGCCCGGCACACCTGGCAGAAGGCCTTCATGCGCGAGTACGTGTTCGAGGAGTACAAGCCCACCTTCGCCCACGTCCACGGGGGCTGGGGCAGAAAGACCGGGATGGCCGGGCTGCCGGAGCTGCGGCAGCGCTACATCGAGGTGCCCCCTTACCCCGTGTCTCAGTGGCGCTCCCACACCGGCAACTGGGTCCGCAAGGACCTGTTCATTGAGCCTGTCCCCACCCCAGAGCCTCGGCCACGCGCCGCCTTTGAGGGAGGGGTGCAGCTCGTCGACTGGGTGGTCCCGGCCCCTGAGGTCTACCCCGGCGGGGCGCTGTACCTGGAGGTGGTGCTGGACCAGCCGCGGGGCGATCGGGAGAACGTCCGCCTGCTGGCCTTCCTCTCCCAGGACACCGAGCTGATCGTGCGCGAGATCCCCCCCGGCTACGACTGGTACATGCCAAAGGACTGGAAGCGCACCGAGCAGATCCGCAACCGCCACACCATCCCCCTGCCCGCCGACATGCGCCAGGGTCCCTGGGCCCTGGGCTTCGCCCTGGTCCGAACCAACGGCGAGGTGCTTCCGGTCCGGTCCTCGGACCCCACCAGCGTCACCGACGAGGCGGTCTTCGCCAGGGGGGAGGTGCGGTGGCAGGGGGTGGTGCAGGTCCGCGCCGAGGCAGAGGCCCTCGCGACCGCCACCCAGGAGCTGGACAAGGCCGAGGTGCTCGCGTCGACCGATCGCTGCGAGGCCGCGGAGGACTGGTGGGGCCGCGCCCGACGCCACACCCCCCCCGACGCCCCCTGGCAGCGCGCCGCCAAGGATAGGATCCACCCCGCGATGGCCCGCTGCTACGGCCTCCGCCTCCAGAACCTGGGCGACGCCGAGGCGATCGCGGCGGTCCGCGAGGGGCGCCTGTGGGACCACCACCAGCCCGACCTGGCCCGCGAGGCGCAGCGGCTCGCCGACCGCCTGATCGCCCACGGGGAGGCACTGCTCGCGGAGGGACGCTTCGACGAGGCCTACCAGGCGTGGCAGGGCGCGATGGTCGCCGTCCCCACCCTCGCACGGCACCGGCGCAGGGTCGAGGAGCTGCGCGACTGGCGGCTGGGGATCGGCGAGCGGCCCCCCTGGGCGGCGGAGATCGCGGGGGAGCCCACGCCGCCCGCCAACACCACCGTCAGGCCCGCCAAGGCGCGCCCGCTGCGGCCCAGGATCCAAGCTCGCCCCGGCGTGACCGAAGACCAGGATGACCTAGCGGGCGATCGCTGACCGCCTGATCGGCTCGCTCCCGTTAGAGGACCCCAACGCCTGGAGCCACCATGTCACCTCCCCCGCTCCCCCACTGGGCCACAGCGCTGCGCGATCGCTACCTCGCGGGCGAGGCCAGCTTGTTCCTGGTCCACGGCAACGTCCGCGACGTCTTCCCCTGGGAAGAGGACGGCGCCACCCAGTGGGTCGGCATGAGGGGCTTCCTGGAGGCCTTCTTCGGCCGCACCCGCGATGTGATGGCCTACTACAACGTGTCTCAGGGCCTGCAGTTCCCAGACCGCTCCCAGGAGCAGCGCTTCCTGCGGGTGATCAACACCGCCCGCCTCACCAGAGGCCGCGAGGCGCTGGTCTCCCTCCCCTTCACCCCCGCCGAGGCGGTGCCGGTGGTCGAGGAGCTGATCACCAACCCCGCCCAGCCCAGCGCGGTGATCCTGGACTTCTTCGAGATGATCGCCCCCAGAGCGGACGTGTCCTTCATGTCGGCGGAAGACAGGGCCAACCTGGTGTCTCTGCAGCGCTGGGCCTCGGATCCCGCCTTCCTTCAGACCGACAACATCGTCGTGCTGATCACTGAGCACCTCGCCGACGTGTCGCCGAGGGTGATCGCCTCCCCGCAGCTGGTGACGATCCAGGTGCCGTTCCCCGATCAGGCCGACCGCGAGCGGTTTATCCGCTCCTCTGATCTGGATGGCGTCGAGCTGGAGATGCCGCTCCCCTCCCTCGCGAAGGTGTCGGCGGGGCTGTCGCTGATCCAGCTCCGCTCGCTCCTGCGCGGCGCGCGCCAGTCCGAGGTGCCGGTGAGCTTCCGGACCGTGTCCCGGCGCAAGAAGAGCATCATCGAGCAGGAGTGTCACGGCCTCGTCGAGCTGGTGCAGCCGGAGCACGACTTCTCGCACGTCGGCGGTATGGAAGGGGTGAAGGCGGACCTGCTCCGGGTCTCCGAGGCGATCAAGTCAGGCGCCACCAACCGGGTGCCCATGGGGATGATCTTCGTGGGCCCCATGGGCACCGGCAAGACCTTCGTGGCCGAGGCCTTCGCGGCCGAGAGCGGCCTCACCTGCCTGAAGTTCAAGAACTTCCGAGACCGCTGGGTGGGGAGCACCGAGGCGAACCTGGAGAAGATCCTCGAGCTGGTGGACGCCCTGGGGTACGTCCTGCTGATCCTCGACGAGGCGGACCGCTCCCTCTCGGCGGGTGAGGGCGACTCGGGGACCTCGTCGCGGGTGATCGCGCGGCTCAAGGAATTCATGTCCGACACCTCACACCGGGGCAGGGTCCTGATCCTGATGATGACCAACCGCCCGGACAAGCTGGACACCGACCTCAAGCGCCCCGGACGCTTCGACGTAAAGATCCCCTTCTTCTTCCCCGAGACCCCTGACGAGCGCGAGGCGATCCTCCGCGCCGTCAGCCGGAGAGGGCGCCTGGACCTGGCCCCAGCGCTGGATCTGCGCCCCGCGGTGGACGGGACGGCGGGCTACTCCGCCGCTGAGCTGGAGGCGGTGCTGCTCGCCGCGGCGAGCCGGGCCGCAGAGGCCGACAGGGAGCAGATCGACCAGGCGGACCTGGACGGCGCCGTGGCCGACGTGATCCCATCCCGCGACCTGCGGATGCTCGAATTCATGGAGATGCTCGCGGTCTTCGAGTCCTCCTCGCGCAGGATGCTCCCGGAGCGCCTCCGCCACTGGGAGACGGACGAGGTCCTTGAGCGCCTCGATCAACTGCGGGTGGCCCTCGGCCGCCGCGCCCTCTAGCCACGAGGTACGCCGTGCACCGCTTCACCGATCCCCACGCCCTGCTCGACCAGACCACCACCCTGAGTCGTTTCCTCAGCTATGTGCAGGTCGAGACCCAGTCAGACGCCCACTCCCAGGCGCGCCCCAGCACGCCGGGCCAGCTGGTGCTGCTGGAGCAGCTCCGCCAGGAGATGCTGGCCCTCGGGCTGGTGGACGTTGAGCTGACCGCGGGGGCCTTCCTCCTCGGCACCCTGCCGGGCAACACCGACGGGCCGGCGTTCGGCCTGATCGCCCACGTCGACACCGCCCCCGGCTGCTCGGGGGACGGGGTCTCGCCCCAGCTCCACGCCGACTATCAGGGCGGTGACATCGAACTCAAAGACGGGGTGGTCATCCTCGCCAGCGAGAACCCCGAGCTGGCCCTGTGCCTGGGCGAGACCCTGATCACCGCGGACGGCACCACCCTGCTGGGGGCGGATGACAAGGCGGGCGTCGCCATCGCGATGGGGGTGGTCGAGTACCTGATCGCGCACCCGGAGCTCCCTCGCCCCTCCCTGCGGATCGCCTTCACCCCCGACGAGGAGATCGGCCGCGGCGCCCACGGCTTCCCCTACGAGCGCTTCGGCGCCACCGCCGCCATCACCCTGGACGGCGGCTTCTCGGGTGAGCTGAACGTCGAGACCTTCAACGCCGACGCGGCCTGGGTGCGCGTCACCGGGGTCCCCACCCACCCCGGCACCGCCAAGGGTAAGCTCGTGAACGCGATCACCTGGCTGGCCCGCCTCATCGAGCGCCTGCCTGCGGACGAGCGCCCCGAGACCACGGAGGGCTACCAGGGCTTCTTCCACGTCACCGAGGTGGAGGGCGACGCCACAGAGGCCACCGCGCAGCTCATCCTGCGGGACTTTGACGCCGAGGCCCTCGCCGCGCGGGGGGCGCTGCTCCGCGCCCTCGCCGGGGAGCTGATCACCCAGGAGCCCCGGCTGCGGGTGACCGTCAGCGTGGAGCCCTCCTACCGCAACATGCGCCCGGCGCTGGAGCGGCAGCCCGCCCTGGTGGAGCAGCTCCTCGAGGCCACACGCCTCGCAGAGGTGGAGCCCAGGGTGCTCCCCATCCGGGGCGGCACCGACGGCGCCATGCTCACCGCCGGGGGGCTCCCCTGCCCCAATGTCTTCGCCGGGGGGGTCAACTTCCACGGTCCCACCGAGTGGATCTGCACCCGCTCCCTCGGGGAGTCGATGGCGGTGGTCCTCCACCTGGTGCAGCTGCGCGCCGGCGCCTAGTTGAGGCGCGATCGCCGCCGATGGCTTGACAGCGGGGCGTGGACCGTCTAAATGCCCGGACGCTCGCTTCGGGCTACAAGCATCCGCCGTCGCGGATCGCCCTGGAACGGCCAAACGGAGAGTCGCATGTACGCGATTGTTGAGAGCGGTGGCAAGCAGTACCGCGTGACCCCCGGCGCACAGGTGGTCGTGGACCGCCTCGTGGCCGAGGTGGATGAGCAGATCGTCCTGGATCAGGTGCTCCTGATCGCCGGCGAGGACCTGAAGGTCGGCAGCCCCACCGTCGAGGGTGCGAAGATCACCGCCCGCGTGGTTCGCCACAACAAGGGCCCCAAGGTCATCACCTTCAAGTACCGCCCCCGCAAGCGGTATCGGCGTCGGGTCGGCTTCCGCGCCTCCCACACCACCCTCGAGATTCTGGCCATCGAGGCCTAGGAGGACGAGATGGCACATAAGAAAGGTCAGGGCTCTACCAGGAACGGCCGCGACTCCGCCGCGCAGTACCGTGGGGTCAAGAAGTACGAGGGCGAGATCGTCCGCGCCGGCAACATCCTCATTCGTCAGGTCGGGACCAAGTTCCACGCTGGCAAGAATGTGGGTACCGGTCGTGACTACACGCTCTTTGCCAAGATCGATGGGCGCGTGAAGTTCGTGACGGTGAACAACCGCAAGTTCATGAGCGTGCTCCCGGTTGAGGAAGCCTCCGCGTAAGGCACCCTCTGTCCGTTGGAGAACCCGTGCGGTTCGTAGACGAGATCGATGTCGCCATCGCCTCCGGCAAGGGAGGCGATGGCTGTGTTTCCTTCCATCGGGCGAAGTTCGTCCCGCGTGGTGGTCCCAATGGGGGCGACGGCGGCAGGGGCGGGGCGCTGGTGTTTGAGGCCACGCCTCAGCGTAACACCCTGGTGGACTATCGCCGAAACCAGCGTTACTCGGCCAGAAATGGCCAGCCTGGGATGGGCAACAACAAGACCGGCGCCGCGGGAGAGGACCTGGTCCTCCTGGTCCCCGTGGGGACGGTCATCACCGACCGAAACACCGGCGAGGTGCTCGCCGACCTGGACCGGGAAGGCGCCCAGTGGGTCATGCCAGGGGGCAGAGGCGGCCTGGGGAACACCCACTTCGCCACCGCTCAGCGCCGCACCCCGCTGTTCGCCCAGGACGGCGAGGAGGGCTCTGAGCGCGAGATCACGATGGAGCTCAAGCTGATCGCGGAGGTAGGCCTGCTCGGCTACCCCAACGCCGGCAAGTCGACCCTCCTGTCCCGCATCTCGGCCGCCAGACCCAAGGTCGCGTCTTACCCCTTCACCACCCTCACCCCCTCGCTGGGCGTGGTGCAGCTAGGTCCGGGCAATTCCTTCGTCGTCGCCGACATCCCTGGCTTGGTCGACGGCGCCTCGGAGGGCGTGGGCCTCGGCCACCGCTTCCTCAAGCACCTGGAGCGCTGCGCGCTCTTCCTCCACCTCGTCTCCCCTGAGGAGTGGGGCGGGACCCCCACAGAGCGCATCCTGGCGCTGAACCGCGAGCTCGCCGCCTATGACGAGGAGCTCGCTCAACGCAAGCAACTGATCGTCCTCACCAAGATCGACACCCTGAGCGAGGCGGAGCGCCGCCACCACCGGGAGGCCCTAGAGGCCCTGGGGGTGGGGCCTGTGGTCGAGCTCTCCGCCGTGTCAGGCGCAGGCCTGGACGAGCTGGTCCGCCAGCTCTGGCCAGTGGTCCAAAAACACCGCGAGGACGAGCGCGAGACCCAGCCCGCGCCCTCTCCTCCTCATGACTGAAGGAGCGCCCATGGAGGGCCTGTCCACCCGCGAATTTGCCGATCTGCTCGCCCGCCTGGCGATCGAGCACAAGGCCAGCGATCTGTCGGTCCTTGAGATGTCCGAGGTCATCGACTTCGCCGACATCTTCGTCATCTGCTCCGCCGACAACCGGCGGATGGTGCGCGCCATCGCCGAGCAGATCTCCCTGCACGTCAAGCACGAGCTCGGGCGCCTCCCGGTCGGCATTGAGGGCATGGAGGCCTCGCGTTGGGTGCTGGTCGATTTTGGGGACGTCATCCTCCACATCTTCGACATGCCGCTCCGGGGCTTCTACGACCTCGACCGCCTCTGGGGCGACGCCACCCCCCTGCCGACTCCTGAGGAGCCAGCGCGGGAGGAGGACGACTGGACAGACGAGGAGGCGTGAGGCTCACCCTCCTGGCGGTGGGCAAGAGCGCCGCGTCCTGGTCCGAGGCGGGGGTGCGCGAGTACGCCAAGCGGCTCAAGCGCCAGGGCGGCCTAAGCGAGACCTGGGTCAAGGCGGAGCCCTTCCGGGGGGACGTGGACGCGGTGAAGCGGGCCGAGGGCGAGCGGCTGCTCAAGGCGGTGAGGGAGCGCGATCTCCTCGTCGCCCTCGACGAGCGCGGCGACGCCCCCGACACGCCGACCTTCGCGGCCATGTTGCAGGAGGCCCAGCTCAGCGGGGCGTCCGGCCTAGTCTTCGCCATCGGCGGGCCCTACGGCCTGTCGGACGAGGTGAGGCAGCGGGCCTGGCGCACCGTGCGCCTGTCCTCGCTGGTGCTCAACCACGACCTCGCCAGGGTCGTGCTGGTGGAGCAGCTCTACCGCTCCTTTGACCTGCTCGAGGGCGGGCCCTACCACCACTGAGGGGCCGGGGCGCCGATCCCCTGGCCGCTCAACGCGGGTCCTTGTCCCTGCGCACCTCCCGCGCAAGCGTACGCTTCCTCCCCAGGGAACGTCGGCAACACGCCGACATGCTTGGCGACTCGGCGCCCGCACACAGGCTGGAGGATTGGCCTTGTTCAGCCTTCGCCCAGGTGGGTCCCCCGGGGGGCCTCCGGCACGGGAGGTGCCGCCCGATCTCACAGGGAGAGAGGGGACGGCAAGCCCCCAGCAGGGGAGGACTGGAGGGGGGACGCAGTCCCCGGCCCCAACGGGGGACACGAAGGAGGGCGAGGCCCCCTTGGCGGCGGCCACAAGGTCGTCGGTCGTTCGGATCTCAGCGCGCTGGCGGCGCCCTCTCCCTCCCACTCGATCCGATTCCATAAAAAACACGGTTGAACCGACGGGCTGCACGCACTGCTTTCCAGTTTCCCCGCTCGCCTCCCCAACCGGCGCGCCAGGGGAGCCTTCTCACGCGCCCCTCGGGGACGCGGCGTTGGATCCCACAAGTTCGCGCTCCTGGACGGGGTGGGCTCATCCGGAAAGAGCCAGGGGGGGGACGCGCCCCATAGCCCAAAGTCTTTCCTGCATGGTTGATTTGGTGGATCCGGCATGAGTGGGTCCCTCCGCCAGCGCGGCGAGCGGTGAGCAGACCTCAAGCAAGACGATGATCATGGCCGGAGCACTCCACGAGCGACTTCCTCTGACAGGAGATCCGGTCCTAGCGCACGAAGTCGGGGACCCACCCGCCCGTCCGGGGCTCGACATGACCCAGCGCCCGGCGCGGAGCGCGAGGGGCACTCCGATACTGGCGGTTCGTTCGTGATAGCGCCCTGCCGGGACGCTCCACGGGCGCGGCGGGGCCCCAAGGGGCTGCTGGGCCCGAGCCGATCGGGCACGATGATCACCACCTCGTCAATAGCGCAGGATCTGCCAGGCGACTCGACGGCCATCATGAGGACAGGAGGGACGCAGGGACCGGATCTCCTGTCTGATGTGTCCCTTGAGAGGAGGACCCGCGCCCCGAAAGACCGGCCGGCTGATGGACCGACGCCGCGCCTGGTCCTGCCGAGCAGCGCGCGGGGTGCGCCGGTACCAGCGTCCCCTCCCTCGCGGTACCACCACCAAGCCCACAGGAGCGGCGCGCGCTGAGGCGCTGCCCCTCCCGAGAGGGCGCGCGGGGTCGCGTTCGCCCGTCTCGGGCGCCTGGAGCGCGCCGCCGGGTTTACCCCGCTGCGCGGCCACCCCGCGCCAGCTCAGCGTCCGAACAGGCCGCCGAGCGCCCCGCCGAGCGAGGAGGCCAGGTCCGGCTTCGCCTCTGCCCCAGCCAGCACCGGCGCCACCTCCAGCACCTTGCTCAGCAGCGCCGGGTCCACCCGCTCCCGGAGGAAGGACAGGACCAGCGGAGCCACCAGCACCGCCTTGCCGGGGTCCAGGTTCAGCTTGCCCAGCAGGGCCACCAGCGCCGCGGTGTCCGCCGCCTGCTGCCCGCCCAGCGCCCCGGCTGCCGCGCCGAGCAGCCCACCGCCGAACATCCCTCCCAGGCCTCCCCCCTGCGCGGCCTTGGCCGCCGCGTGCCAGCCGCTCAGCTCGGGCACAGCCGCGCCGAGCGTGTCTGCGGCCTCAGGGCCCACCTTGTCCGCGACCGCCCCCTTCACCCCGTGGAGCACTGTGCCCGCGATGGCGGTGGCCTGGCTGGGGTCGATGTCTAGCTGGGCGGCGAGCGAGGCGATGAGGTCCATGACAGCAGCTCCTGGTTGGTGCCCCCCGCCTATTCGCTGCGAGGCCCCGGCGCCGCGCCCCCTCAAGCGGCCATCGGGCCCGATGCGAGCCAGCCTACAGCCTCACCCCTGCGTGATCCGCTCCAGGTGCGCCGGATCGTCGAGCTGCGCCAGCAGGGCCACGTCCACCACTGGCCGCCGCTGCACCGGCGGCAGGTAGAGGGTCACCCCAGGGTGGAGCGCACCCGCGATCGAGGCGAGCTCCCCCAGGGCCACCACCTCAGCGAGGGTCTGCACCAGCGGGTGGGGCGAGGAGAAGTAGACGGTCACCTTATGGTCGAGGGGGTACCACTGCGCCAGGTGATCGACAAAGCGCCGCAGGCGCTCT
The DNA here is from genome assembly GCA_016938035.1 of Deltaproteobacteria bacterium. Classification (GTDB taxonomy): domain Bacteria; phylum Myxococcota_A; class UBA796; order UBA796; genus JAFGVK01. Next base: position 19,390 of record JAFGVK010000040.1, read on the forward strand.
GGCCTGGAGCGCCTGGTGGTGTGGAGGCGGGTCTCCAGGTTGCCCACCTGCCAGATCAGGGCGGGAACATCGGGCTGGAGGGGCCGGCGGCGCAGGAGCAGATCGGTGGCCTCGTACACCTGGAGCCCCTCGCTGGCCGGGTCCAGCCACAGCTCCGCGAACAGGGTGTCCAGCGAGGAGATCGCTGGGAGCAGGCGCACCTCCAGCCCCAGCGCCTGGGCCATGCGCCGGATGAGCACCGGCGCGTGCACATAGACCAGCGGGTGCCCCTGCACCGCGAAGGCCACCGGGCCCCGGTCCAGCGCCGCCTCGACCACCCTGGCCGCCATCAGGTGGTAGCCGGAGAGCCTGGGCCGCCCCGGCACATAGGCCTGAGCGTAGAGCGGCGTCGCCACCGGGACTAGGCGCTCCAACAGGGCCTTGGTCACCGGCCCGGTGTCCAGGTACAGCACCTCCCGGCACTGGCGCAGGCAGCGCTCCGTCTCGGCGGTGAGGTGCTCACTGGGCGAGATGCCAAGGCCGGCGATCAGGATGTCCATCATCCCTCCAGCAGCTCGGCGAGGTCGAGCAGGCGGTCGGTGCGGGCGCCTGGATCCGCGGCGTGCACCGCAGCGGCAGCGGCCAGCACCTCAGGCCGTTCCGCGGGAGGCTGCACCGTCGGAGCGCTCAGCGCCACCCCCAGCGGTCTGACCGAGGTGGAGAACGAGAGGTGGATCTGCCCGCTAGGGTGCTGCACCGCGTGAGGCCGGATCACCAGCTCGTAGCGCACCTCCGGGAGCTCCAGCAGCACCGGACCCGCCCCCCGATCCGGGGCAGGCCCCCCGGCGGCTCTCCACGCCCCGCCCACCTCGGCCTCCACCGCCCTCCCTAGCACCCCCAGGGCGCGCTCACCACCGGCGAGCAGGTCCTCCAGATCGGCGGCGTCGAGCGAGAGCCCCCCCGCGACCGCGGCGGGGTCAACCTCAAAGCGCTGGCGCAGCTCCGCGTCCAGGGCGGTAGCGATCAAGAACCGCTGCAGGCTGTCGGGATCGGTCATGGGTCCTCCCCCCAACCTTCTACCCTGTGGGCGGGCTGCCGGGGATGGATTACGGGAGCGACACCGCTTGGAGGTCCACTTGTCCAACATCACCTTCGCCAACGTCTCCCCCCTGATCGCCGAGAAGCGGGTGGTGGGGCGCACCCTCATGGTCTCGTTCCGCTGCCCTGTCACCGGCCAGACCGTCCCCGCAAGCTTCAACGCGCCGATGGGATCCCAGGCCGGCCAGCGCGTCAAGCAGGTGGCCGGGCGCACCATGGGCTACGAGGTCCGACGGGCGATGACCGGGGTGCTGCGCTCGGTCTTCGGCTACAGCCCGCTGGGACGGATCGCCACCAGCCTCGCGGACGAGGCCCTGCGCCAGACCACCCACAGCGCGATGCGCTCCGCCGGAGGCAGCACGGGGCTCTCCGCCGCGGAGGAGAAGGACGCGGCCGTGGAAGCCTTCAAGAGCGTCGCGGCCCAGTTCGTGTGGGACGCCAAGGGCGCTCGCTGGGTGGGGATCGCCGCGATGCAGGAGCTGATGTCTCCCTTCCAGCGCCGCCTGACCCAGGCTCCCATCCAGCACCCCTACGACCGTCAGGTGCTGGCCCGGATGCTGGTAGAGATCGCCGCCTCTGACGGGCACCTCGCCGAGGAGGAGCAGGAGTTCTTCACCGAGTTCATCGATCCCTCCCTGGGCTCGGTGGAGTCCCTCACCCAGCGCCCCCCGCTCACCGCCGCAGAGCTCGCGCAGACCTCGCGGGGGGCGAGCCGCGAGACCATGCTCGCGCTGGCCTGGGTGCTGACCCTCGCCGATGAGGCCTATCAGCAAGCTGAGGCCGATAAAATCGCGCACTTTGCCCAGGGGCTCGCGATCAGCCAGGCGGCCCACGCCCAGCTCCTGAAGGACGCCCAGGCCTTTCTGCTCGAGCAGTCCCTGGAGCGGATGATCGGCTGGGGCGGCCACGACGACCACGCGCGGCGCGAGTTCATGGGCCTGGCGCAGCGCCTCGGGGTGGCGCCCGC
>JAFGVK010000041.1 GCA_016938035.1 Deltaproteobacteria bacterium
CACGGACACGGACACGGACACGGACACGGACACGGACACCGACACCGACACGGACACGGACACGGACACGGACACCGACACCGACACGGACACCGACACCGACACCGACACCGACACGGACACCGACACCGACACGGACACCGACACCGACACGGACACCGACACCGACACGGACACCGACACCGACACTGACACGGACACGGACACGGACACGGACACGGACACGGACACGGACACGGACACGGACACCGACGCCGACGCCGACGCCGACGCTGACGCCGACACGGACACGGACACCGACGCTGATGCTGACACCGACGCTGACACCGACGCTGACACCGACGCTGACACCGACACCGACACTGACACGGACACGGACACCGACGCTGACACGGACACCGATGCTGATTCCGACACGGACGCTGATGCTGACGCCGACGCTGACACGGACACCGACGCTGATTCCGACACGGACACGGACGCCGACGCTGACGCTGATTCCGACACGGACGCTGACGCCGACGCTGACGCCGACGCCGACGCTGACGCCGACGCTGACGCTGACGCCGACACGGATACCGATCCCGACCCACTGGGCTCCTGGACCGTGCTGGTCTACATGTTGGGCGACAATAACCTGGAGCGCTACGCGCTCACCGACCTCGTCGAGATGATGGACGTCGGGGCCAGCGCCTCCATGAACTTCGTGGTGCTCGTCGATCGCGCAGAGGGGGAGTTTTCGGGGGGATATGGCGACGTGCGCTCCCCGATTTCGCCCACCCTCGACTGGACCACCGCCAAGCTGCTTCACGTGGAGGACGGGGGCATCGACGAGCTGGCTGACCTGGGTGAGGTCAACATGGGCGATCCCGCGACGCTAAGGGACTTCGTACAGACGGGGCTCACGCTCTACCCCGCCGACCGGCACGCGCTGGTGCTCTGGGATCACGGTGGGGGCTTCACCGCCGGCTACGGCCCTGACGATAGCCACGGCAGCACGCTCACCGTCCCACAGATCGAGGGCGCGGTGGCGCAGGGGCTCGCGATGGCTGGGGTCTCGCGCCTTGACCTGCTCGGCTTTGACGCCTGCCTCATGGGCGACCTGGAGAGCGCCGCGAGCTTCACCGAGGTAGCGGACTACTACCTCGGATCGCAGGATCTCGAGCCAGGGCATGGCTGGGACTACTCCGCGTTCCAGGCTGCCAGGACGAACCCGAGCATCGACCCTGTGAGCCTTGGCGCCGCGGTGATTGACGGCTTTGAGGCGCAGGCAGTCGCCGAGGACAGCGCTGACGGTATCACCCTCAGCCTGGTGGAGCTCGGCCAGGTGGATGGGGTTGAGGTGGCGCTCGACGCGCTGCTCGCTGAGATCGCGCTCCCGGCGATGCGGGGAGCGGTGGGCTGGGCGATGTCCGAGGCGCAGCCCTTCGCCTCCGACCCAGGGGAGGTCTCTACTCACCGGGACCTCCTCGATCTCGCGCGTCGCCTGTCTCTGTCCGAGCCTTCGCTCGCAGACGAGGCCGCGCAGCTGGAGCTCGCGCTTCAGCGCGCGGTGCGGTACGAGCTCCACGCCAGCAGCTATCCCGGCGCGCACGGGCTCTCCGTGTATTCACCCGTCCTAGAGAGCCAGCTGGTGGGCGCCTATGTCGACCAGTCTCCCCTGGAGGGCTGGGTCGAGTTCCTGACGGCGTACCACGCGCAACCTTACGGCGGCGCGCCCGTGTTCATCGACCCGGACAACATCGGCACGGTCCGCGACAGCGGAGGCTGGATCACCCTCGAGGGCAGCCTGGAGGACCCGAGCGCCGCGAGCTACGCCACCTACGACGTGGGTTACTACGACTACGACGACATCGTGTTGTTCTACGGGGCTCTGGCGGACATCGACCCCAGCAGCGGGCTGGTCGTCGGCATGTGGGACACGGTCTACGTCACCTTGGATCAGGGGGGTGACGCCGCCATCGCGTACACCTTCTTGGAGCAGCTCCCAGGTGGAAATCTGTTGACGGTCCCTGCGGACTATTGGTCGTCAGCGCACGCTCCGATGCAGGAGGTCACCCTCCGCATGTACATGGATGAGGACTGGAATCTTGTCTATTCGGCGTACTACCTTGAGAATGATATGACGGGGACGGTGTCAGAGCTGAGCCCCCCGCGCGGCTCTCGCCTGCTCCCCAGGGTTCCTGTCTACTACGCGCCCGACTACGACCTTGGCTGGACCTACTCCGCTGTCACGCCCTTTGACCCCAGCGAGCTGCTCTACTACACCTTCGAGCCCATGGATGCGGGCGTCGAGATCTACATGGAGATCGATGCCTACGACACCCAAGGGGACTTCGACTATGTGATGGGCTGGTACACGATGTAGGGAGCGCGGCTTGGACCGTGGTGGACCGGCACCGCTCCCCGGTACCGGTCCCTCCCCGGGGCTCACGGCTGAGGATCGGCCCTTGGTTACGTCGAGCCCCTCATCCCCCCACACGCGCACGCTGAGCGCACGACCGCGCGCATCCAGCGGCACTGCGGGCTACCGCACCAGGGCCTTGATCATGGTCTCGGCCGGTTGGGGCGTGCGGGGGGGCCTCCCGCGCAGGCGTTGCGCCCGACAACGCAGGGCCCGGTGCGCCCTCTGGGGGAGGCCGTGACCCGCGTAGGGACCAGGACGCGCGTCGAGAGGCCAGCGAGGCTCCATCGCAGCAACCCCGCGGTCGTGCGGTGAGCGTCGCCCTGTCAGCCTGTGTCCTTCGCTGTGGTGGTGGTAGCGGCGCTCCCTCTGAGGCCTCGCGCAGCCGGGCGAGCCGTCACGTGGATCTCCACGAGCTCGCGCAGCGCTTCGAGTTGACGGGCGGCGAGATCAAGAACGCGCTGCGGCAGGCGGTGGCGGCGACGGTGCACGACCATGGGGGCGAGGGACCGATCACCCAGGCCTACCTGGAGGTTGCAGCCGCCGATCAGCTCCAGAAGCCCGCCGCGGACGAGTACGGAGCGGATCGCCTGGAGTGCCCCGCGCGCGACGGGCGGGACGCGTCCTCCCTCCCGCTGTGGGTGAGCCGCCTGAGGCGCATATCGCTGCGGCGCGCCACCGCCGGACGGTGGTGGACACCTGGGGTGTGGGCGCGCACCTCTGCGGTGGACTCGGGGTGATCGGACGCGTTCACCGCCCTCCCGGGACGGGCAAGACCCTCTGCGCCGAGGTGGTCGCGGGGGAGCTCGGCAGGCCCCTGCTGCGCTCGGTGGTCCCCGGCCTGCTGTCGAGGTGGGTGGGTGACACTGAGCGGCGCATCGCCCAGATCTTCGAGGACGCGAGGCGCCACGGCGCGGCGCTGCTCCTGGACGAGGTGGACGCCCTGCTGAGGGAGCGCGGTGCCGCCACGACGATGCCCATGTCTCCATGCTCCTCGACCAGCTGGAGCGTCACGAGGGGGTGGTCCTGATGGCGACCAACCGCCCCGCGGTGCTCGATCCGGCCCTGGAACGTCGGGTGGGGTGGCGCGTCGAGGTCTCCATGCCCGACGCGGCGGCGGACCGGGGCACTGGTCAATCAGCCGGACAGTCTGACAGGAAGCGCTACATCATTCCACAGGAATCATCAGATGAAGTTGTTCGTCGAATCGTCCAAACTGTAAACGGGCGCCGAGTCGCCAGGCATGTCGGCGTGTGACCGCCGTTCCATAGGGAGGAAACGTGCTTTTGTTCGCGACGAGCGTAGGAACAAGGACACGCGTCGAGAGGCCAGCGGATCGGTGCCGGGACCGGCTGCGGCCGCCCCAGGTCCCGCGGGAGGCGCGCCTGGACGTGGGGGCGCCTCGCCGCTCGACACCCCCTCAGCGGCGGCCTGATCCGGACCGCGGTGTTCCGCGCCTGCTACCGTGCGGCCCACCGAGTCGGGGCCCTCTCCCAGCACCTGCTGGACGAGGCGGCCTCGGAACAGAGCGGCGTCCCCAGTGAGGCGATCGTGCTGAAGACCCTGCCCGCTGCAGGAGCGTGCTGTGGTCGCGACGAGGGATCCGAGGGGAGCGCTGCGCCGTCCGGTACCTCGCTGCCATCGGGTTCGACGCGGGGTTCGAGGCCGACCGCTGGGACAGGGCGGGGGTCTTCGAGGTCGCGGCGCCCGCGCTGATCGACAGGCCCCCTGGGGGCGGGCGTCCTCGCGGATCGGGGGGGCCCCCTGGTCCATCGGCCGGCCGGTCTCACCGGACGCGCGTGGTGCTTTCATAGGAACTACGCGATGAGGTCGCGCGTCGTGTCCTTCAGCCTGAAGACCGGCGCCGAGTCGCCAAGCGGTTGGCATTGGGTCGCCGTTCCCTGTGGAACAAGCGGGCGTATGGCGGGATGCGCGCGAGGGTGCGTTGAGAGGCCAGCGCATCGGCGCCGCCGGTGCTCTGCGCCAGTCGCCGCGGCGGCGCCGAGATGAGCCGCGGGACCGGCGGGGGGGCCCGCCCCAGATGGAAATGCGCGGGGTCCGGTTTCAACGGCCCGTCCCGTTGGTAGCAGAGGTGCACGGTGCCCGTGCGTTCAACAGGGAATGGACCGATGACTGAGCTCGAGGAACGCATCGCCAGGGACAAGCAGGTGCGCAGGGAGCGTCAGATCGAGAGGTGGCGCAGCGAGGGGCTGCCCCGCCTCTGTAACGAGGATCAGCTCTGGTTCGAGGCGTCGGTCCACACCTATGGCCTCCAGGAGGGCACCGGCTTCGCGATCCCGCCGGGAGCGGGGCTTCGATCCGGTGGGGCACGCGGTGGGCTGGCGCGAGGAGGCGGCGCGCAGCTTCGAGCGGGAGCGGCTGGCCATGCTCTCTGGGGTTTGTGCGCTGCTGCCGGAGGAGGGCGCGGAGCTGGCGGAGGCCTGGTGGGCTGAGCGGCGCGCGGCCTGGACCGCGCCGAGGGGGCGGCGGTAGGGTGAAGCAGCGCCGTTCGGTTCACGCGGAGGAGCGCTGGGAGCGATCCGCGCGCTGCCCTGCGCGGTTCAGCGCAGGGTCGGGGTGGGACCCGCTCGCGCCGGAGCATCCCCCTTGGCCAAGCCCTGTCTGTCGGGCCCTGCGGGACCGCTCGTCGCCTCCTCACCAGCACCACACCTGCTGCCCTCCTCGTCGCGAACCAGGCCCCCCAGGCGCGCGCCGCCGAGCCGCTCGCCCTGCGGTTCGCAGGAACCGCTCAAGGGCGGGCTCGCCTGACGCGGGGGGCCTCACCCCACCTGAACCCCTACCGGTGCAGCAGCGTCACGGGGTGGTGGCGGTCGTGGCGGAAGCCCACCAGGGCCTCGCCGAGCAGGGCGGGGACCTCGTAGCTGTCCTCGGTCTCCGCCGCGAGCTGGAGCGCTCGCGCAGGAGGGGCGCCGGTCAACGCCACCGGGGCGGGGCCCTCGCTGCAGTCCGCGAGGGCGGTCCACACCGTCTCCCCGCCCCTCAGGAAGGTCAACACCGAGATCATGGTGGTGTCGTCGGTCGCGAAGAACACCACCTCGGTGCGCTCGCTGAGGGCCAGCGCGTCCGCGTAGGCGACCAGCGGCTGGTAGCGAACGCCGTCTCCCACCAGCAGGGCCCACCCGGGAGGGGAGGCCGCGAAGACCCCGACGTTGAGGCAGCGCTCCTGCTCCCCCGACAGCTCCCAGCGGGTCTCTGCCACCAGCTCCTCTGCGGTCCAGCCCCTCGCGGCGATCCAACTGACGTGGAAACCCATCGCGCGCTCCTGCGGTGAGAGGCAGACTCTACCTCACCCGCTGCCGCTGCTGGGCACTTCTCAGCGCGGGGTGGGTTGACTACGCCGCCTGGGGGCCTTCGCCTCGTTCTGCTGAACCCTGTAGGCCACGATGCGGCGGATGAGGTCCAGCGGCAAGGCCTCGTGGAGAGGGAATTGGACCGAGCCCTTGCCCCCCTTGTAGGCGCTGAGCTCCTCCTTGAACGCTGAGATGCCGTCCGCACCGGGGTAGAAGCCGATGTGGTGCGCGAAGGCCGCGTAGTGGACCAGGTTCCCGTTCAGGTAGAAGGTGGGGATGGCGTAGCTGATCCGCTCGCTGGCCGCTGGGGCCTGTGCGCGGATCAGCGCGCGCAGCTCCAGCAGCACGCGCTGGATCTCTGGTGGGGTCGCGTGGATGTAGGCGTCTACCGCCTCGGCGCCTGCGCGGTCTGGCATGGGGGCTCCAGTGGCTCCTGGCGATTCTGCCACGCTCGGAGCCCGGGGGGGGCGTCCCCTCTAAAGACATGTCCGGACGCACAGGACCGGGGCGCGCTGTCTCGCGATCCGAGGTGCGCTGCGGTTGTGGTGACCCCCAACGCTGACCGTCAGGCTCCTCTTGGGCTGCCGTCCGAGCCCTCGCCTGTCGGAGGCAGCCTGCCTGCCGGGAGGGGACCGTCGGCGCTCCCGCATGAGGCTGTCGGAGCGGCCCTGATCGATCCTGTCCGCGTGCGGTCCCTGTGACCCACGCGATCCGGGGGGTTACCCAGTGGCCAAGGTCTGGCCGCCTGGGCCTGTGGGACAGGTTCGCCGCCGCCTCGCCCAGAACGCAGGCGTGGGTGTGACGGAGGGGAGCTCCCCCTCCCGCCTGGCCCGCTTGCCGGGCGCTCAGCGGCCCTGATCATCGTGGCGCCGGGCCGGGGGGGCCTGCGGCACGGGGCTAGCGCCCGATCACGCAGGGGGACAGGGGGCGGCGAGCCCCCAGCAGGGGGGGGGACTGGGGGGGGGACGCAGTCCCCGACCCCAAGGTGGGCGAGGAAGGAGGGCGAAGCCCCCCTGGCGGGGTCCATCAGGCCGTCGGTCCGTGGGATCTCAGCGCGCTAGCAGGACCCTCTCCCTCCGCCAGCACCGCGAGCGGCCAGCGGACCTCGGGCCAACCGATGAGCCCCTCGTGTGTAGTCCCCGCGCTGCGCTGCCTCCTCCAAGGCGCTGGTTCGTCCGTAGCACGTCGCGACGAAAATCGGCGTTCTCCCATAGCGTCGGCGGCATTGCCGCTCGCAGAGGGGGTTCTTACGCGTGGCCAGACGATGTTCATGGCCCGCTCAGCGCCCCCCATATCGCGCCAGATAGCGCCGCAGGCGCAGCTTCCGCCCGGTGTTCTCGGAGCTCATATAGCGGATCTTCCCGTACACCTGGCGCTCGGGGCCCCAGGCCCGATCGTAGCGCCCCATCACCCAGGCCACCCCGGCCACGCCGTTGGGGTCGCGCCCGTCGAGGGCGTAGCGGTCGTTGAGGTACATCATCGCGTCGAAGGCCTGGGCGGGGGTCTCGGTCCACTCCAGGATGCGCTTCCCCCACAGCATCCGCAGGTAGTTGTGCATCACCCCCTCGCGCAGTAGCTGTCGCTGGGCGGCGTTCCAGATCGGGTCGCGGGTCCGGGCGCTCTCCAGGGCGTCCAGGGGGTAGAGGTGCGGCCGGGGGTCGGCCTCGTGCGCCTCCAGCGTCGCCCTGGCCCAGTCGGGGAGGCTGTGGTACTGGTCGTAGCACGGCTGGTGCTCGGCGGCGCGATAGCCCAGCTCCCGCCAGGTGAGGAGCTGATCGAGGAAGGCCTCCGCGCCCGGCGACAGCCCCCAGAAGCCCTCTCGGCGCCCGTTGGGCGGCCCGGTGATCCTGTCGGGGGTCCAGCCCTCGGCGCGGGTGAGCTGGTGGAAGAGCTGGTGCGGGCTGATGTGGCCGTGGTGGAGGTAGGGGCTCAGGCCGCTGGCGCCGTCCTCATCGGGGTGGTTGCGGTGCTCCTCGTAGCCCGTCAGCCGCTCCGTCAGGAATTCGCTCCACCTGGCGTTCGCGGCGACAGGCCCCCCCCGCAGGGCGACAGCGCCTACGCTCCTGTCCACCTGGAGCGCGTCGAGGGAGGTGGCGGTGGGCCACGGCGACAGGTCGGGGAGACGGATCCCGTCAGGAATTCGCGCCCCCTTCAGGGGGTCCGACAGGGGGCTCACCCCCAGGTAGTCCGCCACGCTTCTGTGCAGGTGCCGCCTGAGGTCATGGGCCCGGTGGAAGATCCTGTCGGTGCTCCAGAGGGGGAGCAGCCCGGTGCCGTCCACCACCTCAAGGCGGGCGGGGAGGGTCTTCGCCGCTGCGGCGGTCATCCTGGGGAGGAAGTAGGCGGGGCTGTGGTCGCCGACCACCAGCGCGGCCCGGCTGGCGAGGCGGTGGAGCAGCCCGCGCCCGTCCCCGTGCGAGGGCTCCACATAGGGCAGGTAGCTGGCACAGGTCCCCGAGAGCGCCCGCGCGTTGTCCTCCATCCCCTGCCAGAGGAAGGCCTGGTGCCGCAGGCTGGCCCACCTGTGGCCGGCGCGCAGGGGCTCGAACACCAAGAGGGGCCGCTCCAGCGCCTCCGCCCAGCGCACCGCCCGCTCCAGGGCCAGGTTCCAGGTGGTCCTGCGGGCGGAGGTCATCCAGTAGAGCACGTAGTCGCCGTCGCGGACCGGCGCGTCGGTGAGCACCCGCACCCTGTCGCGCCAGGGCGAGGAGCTCAGGTCGGGGAGGGGGCTCGCCATCTCAGCTCCGGTGCGGTCAGCGCATCGCCGCGGCAGCCAGGGTCCACAGGCCCACCCCGGCGAAGAGCGCGCCGGAGAGGGTGAAGAGGGTCTTTTTGGGGACCCTCTCGACCAGGGATCGGCTGGTGAGGGTCACCAGCGCGGTGGTGAGGGCTAGGCCGAGGGTCGCACCGATCCAGGCGTCGAGGGGCGTGGTGATCGAGGCTAGGCCCGCCACGGTGAACTGCGTCTTGTCTCCCAGCTCGGCGACAAACACCATCGCGAAGGCCAGCAGCAGCGGCGAGCGCAGCTTGGGACGGGCCCCGCCTTCCTCCTCCTCTTGGGGCGGGCGGAGCAGGGCGGACAGGCCGAAGAACAGGAACAGCAGCCCCGCGCCCAGGTCTACCCACAGGGGGTCCACCGCGGCGGACAGCACCCCCCCGAAGACCGCTGCCACCGCGTTCAGCACCGCGAAGGCAGCCACCGCGCCCAGCAAGACCGGCGCCGCAGAGTAGCGGGTCGCGAGGGTCAGCAGGACGAGCTGAGACTTGTCCCCCAGCTCCGCCAGGCCCACGAGGAAGCCGGCCTGAGCGATGGCGATCAGGTCCATCATAGGGCCACCAGGGCTCCACCCAGGGTGAGGTAGCCCCCCTCGTCGCCGCCGGCGCCCACCGCGATGGAGCGCAGCTCGAAGCCGGCGATGGCTGGCATGGGCACCTCGGTCAGGGCGTCGGTGAGGGTGGGGAGCAGCAGGGGCACGATCGCCTGGAGCAGCGCCTCGGTGTCGCTGGCGCCCAGCGAGTTGTTGGCCGGGAGCACCACGTCGTACCAGAGGGTTGGCTCCCCGAGGGTGGCCTGGAGCGCCCCGCCAGTGCCCGCCGAGACCTCCATCCCCATGACCATGCTCACATAGGCCTCTAGCACCACGTCGCCGTCGGTGGGGTCGCTCAGGAAGAGGTGGTAGTCCCCCACCTGCAGGTCGAGCAGCTCCGCGCCGGTCCCAGGCACCACCACCGGCGGCAGCGTCGCCTCGGCCCGCACCTCGAGCGCGTCGAGGGAGGGGAAGAGGAGCTGCAGGTCGGCCACGTCGAGCGAGAGCTCCGCGTCGGTGAGGGTGTAGTCGAGCAGCCCGCCGCCCCAGAAGGCGAACAGCGCCTGGTTCAGGAAGTCGTCGCCCACCCCGAGCACCATCCCCGGCGCGCCGGTCCAGGTGGGCTGGTGCCAGCCCGCGTAGAGGGAGCCAGGGCCGCCGTAGGGGCTGCGCCAGGTGTCGGCGGTGAAGGCGGTCGCGAGGGTGAGGGTGACCCCCACCTCGTCTACTTGCACGTCGGAGGGCGCGGCGCGGAAGGTGTAGGCGTTGTCCGACAGGTCGAGGGTGGTGGCCAGCGCTAGCCCCTGCAGGGCGTCCTCCACCATCACGGGCACCTCGTCCTCCACCATCCCGGCGACGGTGTCCTCCAGGGCTGAAGCGACCCACTCGTCCACCGGGTCCCCGAAGAATTCCAGCACGTCGTAGAGCCACGAGTCCATGTAGAAGTCGAAGTTTGTCGTCTGCACCGAGGTGTTCATCACGTCGACCCGCAGGTTGTGGTCCGTGTCCACCCACAGGTCCAGGAGCAGCACCACGTCCAGCGCCTCCACCTCGATGTCGCCGTCCCCGGAGAAGTCCGCCTCCAGCACGGTGGCGGTGGCGTCCCAGTCCATCGCGATGTCGTACACCGTGAAGCTGGCCTCTAGCAGCCCGTCCCCCCGCGGGTTGAGGCGCAGGTCGGTGGCACCCATCCGCGGGTTGCTGATCAGCAGGTCCACTCCGTACACCACGAAGTCCCAGCAGTAGGTGCCGAACCAGCCCAGATCGACGCAGTCGGTCTCTCTGGACTCCATCTGGTAGCGGGGGATCAGCCCGTTGAGGTCGTTGGCGCTCACGAGGTCCTCTGCGAGCACCTCCAGGGTGCCCAGGCCGCCCTCGCCCTCGTGCAGCCGCGCGAGCAGGCCGTCCTCCAGCAGCTCCCCGTAGGGCTGCCACGCCCCCGACAGCAGCGCCCTGGTGTCGGTGGTGCGGTTGCCGTCCCCGTCCACCGCCACCGACTCCAGCACGTTCATGCCGAAGTCCCAGCTCCCTGCCAGCGAGAAATCCCCGCTGGTGTCGGGGCTGACGGGCAGCCCGTCGACGGTCAGCGAGGCCAGCCCCGACCAGGGCTCGTGGACGCTGCCGGTGATGGTGGACTGATCCCCGTCGATCCAGTCGGCCCTGGTGGGGCTGTCGATCTCCAGCGCGGGGCCGGTGGAGTCGATCAGCAGCGGGCCCTCGGAGTCGCTCAGGGTGGTGCCGTCCACGGTCGCGGTGACGGTGTACCAGCCCTCGTGGGTGAAGGTCAGGTTGGTCCACGCGATGGCGACGGGGTCCGGCCCGTCGGTGCTCAGGGTCCAGGGCGCGGGGACCTCGTTGTCCCAGGAGTCCTCGATCCGGACCCTCGCGGTGGTGGTGTCGTTGAGCTCCAGCGCGGTGTCAGAGAGGGTGAGGTCGATCCGCACCGGCTCGCCCGCGTCCACCGCGAAGCGCTCCTCGTCCCAGGCGCCGTCGATGGAGACCGTCGCGGTGTAGAGGCCGGGGACGGTGGTGCTGAGGGTGGTGTCGTCCACCAGGACGTCAGCGCTGTCGAGATCTGGAAGCAGCCCCTCGGTGTCCACCTCGTTGCCGAAGGCGTCCCACGCGGCGAGGGTCCAGCTCAGCGGCGCTCCGGCGCGGGTCTGGTAGTCCGACAGCTCCAGGTCTACCGACCACGCGACCCCCGCGTCCACCGTCAGGGGGGCGCTGGCGCTCAGGGGCGCGCCCTCGAAGTCGACGGTGGCGGTCAGCCGCTGTGGACCCGCCAGGTGTGGGGTGACGGCGGCCAGATCCCAGCCCAGCCCCGGGTCGGCGTCCGAGGTGATCGACAGCGGGTCCGGGACCACCTCGGAGCCGTCCGAGCGGGCGAGGACCAGGGTGTAGGGCACCGCCTCGCCCGCCCGCGCCTGCCCCTGCGCCAGCGAGAACACCAGCTCGGTGGTGAGAGGGATCTCCTGGATCTGGTACTCGGGCTTGGCCCGACACGCGGCGAGCAGGACGAGGAGCGGCGCGAGTCTGGTCATAGGGACCCCTGTGTCGTGGGTCCAAAATGCCCCGATATGGGCGTGGTGTAAAGCACTCGCTATACTGGCGCCGTCCCCACACCTGGAGCCGTGATGCTGTTCTTCCTCTCCCTCCAGGCCCTCGCGGCCTCCCTCGGCGATCCGGTCGACGAGGCGGTGGCGGTCCACCTGACGCAGGGGGGGCTCGCGGCGGTGGGGGACGTGGTGGAGGCGCTGTTGCCGCCGCGCTTCGAGGTGTCGGCTCTGGAGGGCACCTTCGCCTGCGCCGAGGCTGATGAGAACCCGCTCAGCTACCAGCTCGACCCGCTCACCCTGCTGCTGGAGGTGCAGGACGTGCAGCTCGTGGCGGCGGAGGGGCAGCTCTCGCTGGCGCTGTACGCGACCCTGGGCTCGACGGGCTCGACCCTCACCGCGCGCGGGGACTGCTCGGTGCTCACCGGCCTGGATGAGGTCTGCGCGGTGGAGCTCCCCACCACCGGGGTGGAGCTGCACATGGCGGTGGAGCTGGTCGCCGACGAGCAGGGGCTGGACGCGATCGTCAGCGATCCCACCTTCGATCTCTCGCCGATCGGCAACCCCCTCAGCGGGTGCACCCTCTCGTCGGCGATGGGCACCCTGCTGGGGCAGGACCCCGCCGCGATCTCAGGGCTGATCGCCGGGCTGGTGGAGCCCACCCTGGCCGACCTCGCCCCTACGGTGGAGGAGGCGCTGGAGGGTGCGCTGGGGAGCCTGGCGCTGGACACTGATCTCGCGCTGGGGGGGAGCACCCTGGCCCTCCACCTGGAGCCAACCAGGGTCGAGCTGGCCGAGCCTGGGATGGTGGTGGGGCTGGGGGGATCGGTGGGGCTGGACCACCCGTCGGACTGCGTGCCTTGGGAGGCCGGGCTGGCGCTGTACCAGGCGGGCTGGCCGCCGCTGGGGGAGACCGCGGCCGGAAGCAGCCTCGCCTACGACGCGGGGCTGCTGCTGGGCGCGGACTTCGTGGACTCGGCCCTGTTCGCTGTCTGGGCGAGCGGGCTGCTCTGCCAGGACGTGTCGGACCTGGGGGGTGCCGCGTTGACCTCCGGGGTGCTGGCGAGCTTCCTGGGTGATCGCTACGCTCAGACCTTCGGAGAGGGCGCTCCCGCCAGGGTGATCGCTACTCCGCGCGATCCGCTCAGGGCCAGGTTCGAGCACGACCAGCCCCCTCTGCACGTGGACCTGACCGGGCTGGACCTCCAGGTCATCACCGAGCTGGACGGGCGGCAGGTGCAGGTGGCCGCGGTTGAGGTCAGCGCCGACATCGGGGTGGGTGTGGCGCTCGACGGGGGCGCGCTGACCACCGCCCTGCTGATGACCCCGGACCGCTTCCGCTTCGAGGAGCTGGGCTCTGAGTACCTGGACCCTGGCTACGGCGAGGGCCTGGGCGGGCTGGTGCTGAGCCTGCTGGGCAGCCTGCTCCCCGCCGATCTGCTGCCCTCCTTCCAGCTGCCTTACCTGCTGGGGGCGGAGGTGGGCGGCCTGTGGTGGATCCCCACCGAGGACGGCGCCTGGCAGGGGGCCTACGCCCTGATCGACAGCTCGGCGGTGCAGCCGGTGGCGGTCCCTGGCTGCGACGCGCAGGCGCTGGGCTGCGACGGCTCGGGCGGGGGCGTGGAATTCGACCTCAACACCGCGCTGGGCTGCGGCGAGAGCGCTGGCTGCGGAGGGGAGGGCAGCTCCTGCTCCACGGTGGCGGTGGTGCCGGTGGGCAGGCTGCTGCTGGCGCTGGGCGCGCTGGCGGGGGCCGCGGCGCGCCGGAGGCGCCGCTAGGAGCCTGTCGCGAAAGGGCGCGGGCCACTGGGAGACGGGCGCTCATGGGTCCTCGGGGCGGAGGAAGCTGGCCCTTTGTCCTGGCAATGACCGCTATTTCGGACGGTGACCCCGGGTTCGCGGGGGGCTCGACACCCGGTCTGGCCTCTCCGGGGGCGTGGTGGCCGGGCCGGCAGGTCCTAGTCGGGAGGACCGCTTTGATCATCGTTTCTCCCAAGTGGGTCACGCCGGGGGGCCTCCGGCACGGGAGGTAGCGCCCGGTCACGCAGGGGGACAGGGGGGGCGAGCCCCCAGCAGGGGGGACCAGTCCCCGACCCCGCCGTGGGCTACGGGGAGGGCGAAGCCCCCTTGGCGGGCGCCATCAGGCCGTTGGTACTGGGATCTCAGCGCGCTGGCAGCGCCCGCTCCCTCCGCCAGCATGGCAAGCGGTGAGCAGACCTGATGATCATGGCCCGGCTGTCGCCGCGCGACGTGAGGCCCCCGGCGTGCCACCTGGTGGCGGAGCGCGCGCGGGCCCTCGCGCGAGCGGCAGCGGAGCGCGCGGTCGCCGCGGATCGCCGGGCTGGTGCCCCCTGTGCCCGGCGCGATCGTGCGCTTCGTAGCGCGGGTGTGTCTGGTGTTGGATGGGATGTCCCCCATGCGAGCCCCTCCGTCCCAGGGAGCGCCGCACTCGGGGGCGGTGCGGGTCTGCCGGGGGCGCCTGGTTGCGCCCCTCGTGGAGAGTCCCACCGCTGCGCTCCCGCTCCCAAAATGCTGGTTCGTCCGTAGGGCGTCGCGACGAAAATCGGCGTTCTCCCATAGCATCGGCGGCCTTGCCACGCGCAGAGGGGGTCCTTACGGGAGGCTCAATGGTTGTCTCCGGCGGGTCCTCGGCGGGGCCTCCCTGCGCCGCTGGTGTGGCCCGGGGGGGGGCAGCCGTCAGCCCCTGGGGCTCCAGCGAGCGCGAAATTCCTGACGGTCGGTGTTGACGCCTCGCAGAGGGTGATTCTATTGCTGATGCAGCCGGCGGGGCTCCCGATGACCCGCTCAGAGGTGAGGCGAAACGCCGGCTATGCTCGTCAGTATACCGTCAGCCCAGAGAGGTGTTGCATGCTGAGCCCTTGGTTCGGTGCGGGCGTAGCTGTCCGCGGAGTGGAGGATGTCGCGCGCGAGATGGAGGCGCTGTTTCGGCAGATGGAGCCGTCGCGCGCCCGCCAGCCCTCGGTGCAGGTCCGTGAGGAGGAGCAGGCGTGGATCCTGACGCTGGAGATCCCTGGGGTTGATCCCGACGCGGTGGAGGTGACGGTGCAGGGGAGCAGGCTCTCCCTCGAGGGGAGGCGTGAGCTCATGGTGCCGGAGGCGTACAAGGCTCAGCGCCGCGAGCGAGGTGGCTGGAGCTTCTCGGAGAGCTTCCACCTCCCACGCACCGCGGACGCAGAGCGGATCACCGCCTCTGGGCGCGATGGCCTGCTGATCGTGACCGTCCCCAGGCTGGTCGAGCCTGGGCCCCGAATCATCCCCGTGTCCAACTGAGGAGGAGAACATCATGAGCGCACCAGAGGTGAGCGTCGCGGTCCCAGCGGTGGACCTCTACGAGGGAGTGAACGACTGGCTGATCCTCGCGGACCTGCCTGGCGCGAGCCAGGATCAGCTCTCGCTGGAGCTCGCGCGAGGGGTGCTGACCCTGTCGGCACCTCGGCGTGAGGGTGAGGTGTGGCGGCGTGTGTTCCGGGTGCCCGAGAGCGTGGACGCGGAGCGCGTCAGCGCCTCCGTGGATAGGGGCGTGCTCCGCGTCACCCTCCCCAAGCGTGAGCGCGAGCGGCCCCGGAAGATCGAGGTGGCGGTCGGATGAGCCCTCTGCCCGTGGTCTAGACCCGCTCTCAGGTGGGTGCCGCCGGCCTGTTCGTGGGGAACGCGGCCAGCGTGCGCGGAGGGGGGGCGGCGCGCAGCCCTCCTTCGTCAGCCCGTCCGGCGAGGTCGCCGGCACGGTAGCGTGACCCGCTCCTCTTGTGTGTGGGTCAGGCCGGTCTCACCGATCTGTCTGTCGGTGTGCGGCGTCTGGCAGCGCCTTCGGCGCCGCAGCGCCCCCAGGGCGAGCAGCCCCAGGGGGCCCCAGCGCTCGCCGCGACCCGCCTGGGAGCAGCCGCTGGGGGCCGGCTCCTCGCGCACCTCGCCGGTGTCGGCAGGGGGAGGCGCGGTGGAGAAGTGGAGGCGCCATGGGTCGGTCAGCAAGGCCTCGCCCCACGCGTCGTCCACGGGGCCCAGGGTCAGCGTGTGCGCCGCCCGGGGGGTCCACCCCGCGACAGGCTCGATCAGGAGCAGCTGCGAGTGATCGCGGTAGAACAGGCGCCGCGAGATCTCTACCTCCACGCCTGCCTCGTCGACCACCCGCAGCGCAAGCTCGGGCACCTGGGCGCTGAGTAGCGGAGAGGCCAGGAACAGCCCCACGCGCGCGCCGACGCCCGCCTCCGGGAGCCCCGCGCCACCGTCCAGCGGGGAGCTGTCTAGCACGCCGCCGGGGGCGAGGTCGCCGCTCAGTGCGGCCCAGGTCTGGGCCCAGGCATGGGCGACCACCCTGGCCTCGTGGGCGGGGGCGCCTGGCTGGTCCTCGTCGATTTGGTGGACGCATCCCCAGGGGAACTGCGCCTGGTAGGCCGCGACCCGCTCGGGGTCCTGGCTAGCGCCAGAGGCCCACAGCACCGCCAGGTTCACCGCCGCCTGACCCCGCCGCAGGGTGTTCGCGTCCACGGCAACCCCGTCGGCGGTGAGCAGGGCGGCCAGCGCGTCGTAGGGGAGCTCGAGGGGTGGCAGCTCCTGCGGACCGGTGGCCGCCAGGAAGCAGACCTCTGTGGCCTCGTCGAAGCTCTGGCCCCAGTCGGACCCTCCGTCCTCTTCGCGCGCCCGCTCCATGTACAGCCCGTCGTAGACCTGATCGGCGGTCCCGTGGGAGATCATCCCAAGCAGCAGGCCGAGGTGCAGCGCGGCTTCGCCCTGGTAGGGCGGTTGCCACCGCGCCGCGATCCAGCCGCGGTAGGCCCGGTGGAAGGGGGGCCAGTGGGCGTGCTCGCCGTAGGGGTGGTCCACCCCGTAGCCCCCGTCGGGGAACAGGCTGCCGGCCCGCACCGCCTCCCACGCCGCCGGATCCTCGAGAAAGTCCCGCAGCGCCCCGACGGGGAGCTGGTCCCTGGCGGTCTCAGAGATCCACAGGTGAGAGCCGTCCCCGTTCGCGAGGGCAGCCGCCGCGATCCACCACCACACGCCGCACCTCCTCCTGTTCAGCGGGCTCTCGTCAGGCTACCACGGGACACTCCAGGGGGTGCGCGTGCTGCGGATGCTCGAGCTGTTCAGCGGGATCGGGGGGGCCGCCGCGGCCACCGAGGGGCGCGTCGAGGTGGTGGCGGCGGTCGACCAGAACCCGTTCGCCAACCAGACCTACGCCATCAACTTCCCCTCTCACCCCATCCAGGTGCTCAACCTGGCCGGTGGCGTCCGGCTCCCCGCAGCCGACCTGTGGTGGATGTCCCCCCCCTGTCAGCCCTACACCGTGCGGGGCGCCCGCAGGGACCTCGACGACCCCAGGGCCAGGAGCCTGATCCGCCTGATGGAGGCCCTCGACCGGTACAGGCCCCGCTACTTGGCCCTGGAGAACGTCCCCCTGTTTGAGGGCTCCCGGGCCCACGCGCTGGTGCGCGAGACCCTGGCTGGCGCGGGCTACCAGGTCCAGGAGTGGATGCTCTGTCCCACCCTGCTCGGGGTGCCCTTCGAGCGGCGGCGCT
Source organism: Deltaproteobacteria bacterium (assembly GCA_016938035.1). Classification (GTDB taxonomy): domain Bacteria; phylum Myxococcota_A; class UBA796; order UBA796; genus JAFGVK01. The sequence continues at coordinate 17,110 of JAFGVK010000041.1, forward strand.
TCTACCTGGTGGCGGGGCTGGGGCCGCTGCGCCCCTTCGACACCCACCAGCGCCCGCTGCGGAAGATCCAGGCCTACCTCGATCCCGCCCCTGCGGCGGGGCTGGAGGTCACCGGCTCGCTGCTGGAGCGGTATCGGCACGCCTTTCATCTGGTGGAGGGGGAGGGCGCGCGCCACGGGGCCTGCTTCACCTCTGCCTACGGGCGCTCCCCGGTCTACTCGGGATCGTACCTGCGCGAGGGGGACCGGCTGCGCCGCTTCTCGCCGGAAGAGATCCTACGTACCCTCCACTTTCCCGCAGACTACCGGCTCCCCGAGGGGCTCACCGCCGAGCGTCGCTATGGGCTGGTGGGCAATTCCCTGTCGGTGATCGCGGTGCGCGAGGTGTTGCGCGCGATCCCCGACCTCGCGGAGCCCCAGGCGTAGGGGCTATAATCTCCCGCGCGGACGGCCCCGCGTGAGGAGTACGACATGCTGCGGAGTACCTGGATCTGGCTCCCGTTGACCGCCCTGGCCTGCAACCACGATGACGGCATCACGCGGTACAACGCGGACCCGGTCGCGGCGATCCTCTCTCACCAGGACCACGATCAGATCCCCGAGGGGCAGCTGGTCACCTTCCGCGGCACGGGCTCCGACCCCGACCTGGGCGACACCCTCACCGCCGTGTGGTACGCCGGCGAGGACGTGCTGTGCCCCTCGGCCCCGGTGGACGCCAACGGCAACACCGCCTGCGCCGCGCTGCTCAGCATGGGTCAGGACGCGATCACCCTGGAGGTGCGCGACCAAGAGAACGCCGCGGGCAGCGCGCAGGTGGAGATCGAGGTGGTGCCGGGCGGGACCCCGGCGGTGGAGATCGCCTCGCCGCAGGCTGGGGGCACCTACTACGCGGACCAGCTCCTGTCGTTCATGGGGACGGTCCAGGACGCCGAGGACGCCCCTGGTGCGCTCACCGCCTGGTGGGAGAGCTCCCTCAGCGGCGAGCTGGAGCTCAACGCCACCGCCGACGCCTCGGGCATGGTGAGCGCCACCGGCTACCTGAGCGCCGGTGAGCACGAGCTGTCGCTCCACGCCACCGACACCACGGGCAAGACAGGCCGCGATCAGGTGCTCCTCACCGTGCTCCCTGCCAACACCGCGCCCTGGTGCGAGATCACCGCTCCCCCTGACGGGACGGTGGGCGAGCCTGGGGCCCCGGTGCGCTTCGAGGGCGTGGTGGGTGACGCGGATCAGTCGGCGGGCTCACTGGTGGTGAGCTGGACCTCGGACGCTCAGGGCTCGCTCGGCGCGGTGGTGCCCGACAGCGAGGGCAACGTGAGCGTGACCACCTCCAGCCTCGGCGAGCGCACCCACCGCGTCACCCTCAAGGTGGTGGACGACAAGGGCCTGGACTGCACCGACGACGTCCTCTACACCGTCGGCTCGCCCCCCTCGGTGAGCCTGAGCGCCCCCGCCGGGGGGACGGTGTTCAACGCTGGCGACAGCGTCCATTTCCAGGGGGTGGTGTCTGACCCTGACAGCGCACCGGGGGATCTGTCGCTGAGCTGGACCTCCAGCCTGGACGGGGCGTTCTCCACCCAGGGGCCTGACGGTTCGGGCAACCTGTCGCTCACCACCTCATCGCTGAGCGTGGGCTCGCACACCATCACCGTGGAGGCGGAGGACCCCGATCACTTCTATGGCAGGGCGCAGGTGGCGATCCGGGTCAACGGCGCTCCCGGTGCCCCCGCGGTGGAGCTGTTCCCCGCCGCGCCGCGCACCGCCGACCCGCTGGTGGTCCACATCACCAGGGACGCGGTGGATCCCGACGCCGACCCGGTCAGCTACGCCTACCGCTGGTTCCGCGACGGGGCCCCGTCCTCGGCCAGCACCACCGACACCCTCTCCGCGAGCGCCACCGCCAAGGGCCAGACCTGGCGGGTAGAGGTCACCCCCTCGGACGCCTGGGCGAGCGGCGCGGTGGCCACCGCCTCGGTCCAGGTGGCGAACACCCCCCCGACCCAGCCCGGGCTGACGGTCGATCCCGCCGAGCCGGTGGAGGGGGTGGATGACCTGGTGTGCCGGATCAGCGCCCTCTCCACCGACGCGGACGGCGACGCGGTCAGCTACACCCTCAGCTGGGACTACGACGGAAACGCCTTTGGTGGGGCCAGCACCACCTCGCGCGTTGGGGACACCATAGAGGCCTCCTACACCGAGGCGGAGGAGCTGTGGACCTGCAGCGCGGTGCCCTCTGACGGCGCCAGCACCGGTCTCGCGGGCGAGGCGAGCGCGCTGATCCGCGGGGAGCCCGTCGACTGGGCCGCGCTGGAGACCTGCGCGATGACCCTGGTGGCGAGCGGCCACGGCGACGCAGAGGCGTGGGTGTTCCACTTCCTGGCCGACGGCACCCCGGTCACCCAGGCGTCGGGGCAAGGACCGGGGATCGAGGTGCAGATCGGCCACGGGCCCGACGGCACCCTCCCGGCGGGGAGCGGGGCCTGGGTGTGGTTTGCCGCGCACTACGACCGCGACGCTGATGGCCTTGTCTATGGAGACAAGGCCAATGACGTGTACAGAGCGAGCCTCTCCGCGCCCAGCGCGGTGGGGAGCTACGATCTCGCCGCCAGGGTCACCACGGACGGGGGGATCTCATGGGTCTACGCGGACCTGGGCCACCTGTGCGGGGGAAAGGACGGGACCAGGGACGGGTACACCTCGGCAAACGCCGGGGAGCTTACAGTCACCGCCCATTGATAGAATTTTGTAAGACGGTGGGCTCAAGTCGGGGCGGTGTTGGCCGGTTAGTGGCCGGGAGGCTGTATGAGTCTACGCCACCAGTTCTTTCTGCTCCTCTTCAGTTGTGTCGCCGCCCTGCTGGTCTTCGCCGGGGTGATGGACACCATGTTCGTCCGCCTGCGCACGGGCCTGCTTCAGGACGCGGTAGAGGCCCAAGAGGTTGAGCTCCGCAACAGGGTGCAGGCCTCGTCGACCAGGGATCTGGAGCAGGCCGCGGTCTTCACGCAGATCCCCGCGGTGATCGCCGCCTACGAGGTGGCGGGTCTCGGTGACCTGGGCGACGAGGCGGATCCGCACACCGACCGGGCGCGCGAGCTGCTCCGCACCTCGCTGGCGCCCTACCTCCAGGGCTATGAGGCGGCCACCGGTCAGAAGCTCAAGCTGCAATTTCATCTGCCCGACGCCAGCTCGCTGGTGCGCCTGTGGCGGCCGGTGCAGCTCAAGCGGGGCGGCGAGTGGGTGGACGTCACCGATCCCATGGGCGACTTCCGCCACATGGTCCGCGAGAAGAACCTCGAGCCGGGCCAGGCGCTGGGGATCGAGCTGGGGCGCTCTGGCTTTACCCTGCACGGGCTGCTCCCGATCACACACCCCGTGACCCGCAAACACCTGGGCACCGTCGAGGTGGTGTCAGGGTTCACCCCCGTGTTCAAGACCCTGATCTCCTCCGAGCAGGAGCACCTGGCGCTCTACATGAACGCCGAGATGCTCCCGGTGACCCACGCCCTTCAGGACCCGGCCAAGTACCCGCCGGTGGGGACCCGCTACGTGGCGCTGGACTCGGTGGGCAAGGGAGGAGCGGACCTTTCGGTGGACGAGGCGCTGCTCGACCAGGGCCGGGACCACCTCGCGGTGGGGACGTACCACGGCACCTTCTACGGGGTGTTCCCGGTCCTGGACTACAGCGGACAGCAGGTGGGGGTGGTGCTCTACGTCCCCGACGGGGAGGCCTCCGCCTCGCTGCTGTTCTGGATCCGGGCCACCATGTACGGCGGTCTCATCACCTTTATGCTCATGTTTGGGGTGGTGGGGAACCTGTTTATCGAACGCATCGTGGTGCGGACCGCGCTGGGGATGACCGAGAAGATGCGGGCCATCGTCGAGGATCGGGCGGACATGAGCGATCGGCTCGACGAGAGCCGCAAGAACGAGCTCGGTGACCTAGCGCGGGCGTTCAACGCGCTGCTGGCCAAGCTGCAGGGGATGATGTTTGAGAGCGAGCGCCTGTCCTCTTACCTCAAGGACCTCCCCACCCCGGTGTTCACGGTGGACAAGGACATGCGCCTGGGCTTCGTGAACAAGGTGGCGCTCCAGTTCCTGGGGCGCTCCGAGGAGCAGGTGGTTGGCCATTCGATGCGTGAGTTCATGCAGATCTCCGCACAGGATCAGGCCTGCGCCGCGACTCAGTCGATGGCCGAGCGGAGAGTGATCACTCAGGAGCGCGCGGTGGAGCACGCGACCTCGGACGAGCCGGTCCACGTGCGGATCACCAGCATCCCGGTCTTCGACCAGGACCAGCAGCTCGACGGCGCGCTGCTGTTCCTCGTGGATCTGTCTCAGGTGTACGAGATCGTGGAGGAGCTCCAGATGTCCGCCGAGGTGCTCTCTGCGTCCTCGCACCGCCTGACAGACACCGCGGGCACTCTGCAGCAGGGCGCGATGCGGATGCGTCGGGACTCGTCCTCGGTGCAGGAGGGCACGCGCACGGTGGCGGGGACCCTCTCGGGGATCATGCTGTCGGCGGACGAGATGTCGATGGCGGTGTCCACCGCGGCGGCGGCGGTAGAGGAGATGTCCTCCACCCTCACCGAGGTGGCCGAGAACACCGCCAAGGGCGCGATGATCGCCTCTGACGTGGACGCCAGCGCCGAGGCGGTGGGGATCCGGGTGGGCGAGCTGTCCGAGCTGGTGGTGTCCATCGGCCACGTGGTGGGCCTCATCGATGAGATCGCGGGCAAGACCAACCTCGTCGCGCTCAACGCCACCATCGAGGGGGCGAGGGCTGGCGCCGCGGGGAGGGGCTTCTCGGTCGTCGCCTCCGAGGTGAAGGGGCTCGCTCGGCAGACCGCTCAGGCAACAGAGGAGATCCAGAAGAAGATCGCGAGGGTTCAGGAGGCCACCAGGCTGACGGTGGAGGACGTCCGCAACATCAACGCGGCGATCTCGGAGCTGGCGATCATCTCGCAGACCAACGCGGCGGCGGTGGAGGAGCAGTCCTCGACGATCAAGGAGATCTCTCACACCATCAGCACCACCTCGGCCTCCGCCGAGGAGATCGCCGAGTTCGTCCGCGGCGCCTCTACAGAGGCGGAGACCGTGGCGGCCCACATCGAGGGCATGGGGCTGCAGATTGAGGAGACCGCGGACAGCGCGGAGCTCACCCACAGCACCGCAGACCAGATCTCTCAGGTGACCCAGAGGATGAAGGAGATCGTGGGGCGCTTCGAGCGAGAGTAGGGGGCTCCCTCCCTGGCTAGCGCCGGAGGCGCCCTCGGGTTCGGTCTGGAGGGATCGACGAAGGGATGAGGGACACCTTCGAGCAGCGTGAGAACACCCAACCGAGGACACCTTGTCCTGGGGAGCGCAGCCCGTGCCCAACACCGAGGTCCCGCTCCAGATCAACCCCCAGCATGTTCACGGGCTCGACGAGGCGCTTCAGCGACTCCGCGACAGGACGGCCCACCACTCGGTTCGAGCGCTTGAGTCGCAGGGCCACGCCGTCATGCTGCTCGTAGGCCGCGCCCTGCACGGCCTCGGGTGAGCGCTGCCGTCAGCCCACGCTCGAGCACCTGGCGCGACGTGGCTGCGGAGGACGAGGTGTCGGAGTACAGGCCCCTCAGCCCCTTTCGCAGCTCCAGTCGCTCCCGAGTTGATCTGCCCCCCCTCAAGGAGCGAGATCGGGTCGCTGGAGGTGGCTCAGTACTTTCTGGCCAACTGGCTCAGGTGCTCGTGGCTGGGTCCACCCGCTCGGTGCATCCAACCTCTCGCTGGCTTCGCCGCGCCGGTCTCGGGGCCCCGCGCAAGCCCCGTGCCCCTGGGCGAAGGGATGACCGAGGCCGTCACGGGCCATGATCATCGCTTGGCCCAAGTGCTCACCGCTTGCCGTGCTGGCGGAGGGAGAGGGTGCTGCCAGCCCGCTGAGACCCATATTTCCGACGACCATGCCGCCGCCGCCAAGGGGGCCTGGCCCACTTGGGGGTCCCCCGTTGGGGCCGGGGACTGCGCTCCCCCCCAATCCCCCTGCGGGGGGCTTGCCGCCCCCTGTCCCCTTGCGTGATCGGGCGCGACCCCCGCGCCGGAGGCCCCCTCCGCATGAGCCACTCGGCCGATACGATGATCACCGCCCAGCTGTCTACCACCTCCCCGCCTCAGTCCAGCGCCTTCGGTAGCGCCGCTCGGACGTCAGCCCCAGCGGCGTCTGCGCGGTCCTGGCGGAGCGGGGTGTCCTCGCCAGCGCAGCGCCGCCAGCGGCGAGCGGTCGGGTGCGCGGTCCGCCTCCCGGCAGGCCCCGCGGGCGGCTGCCTCCTGGTGTCTGCCGTCAGTCCTGCACCTCCTCAAAGATCGCGATCGAGCGGTAGGGCAGCCCGTAGGTCTCGCCCCCCTCCACCACAATGCGGTCCTCGGTCCAGAAATTCTGGCTCTGGTAGACGTCCGCGCCTGGGCTCTCGGTGAAGTAGCCGTCGGTGTCGTACCAGCTCTGGGTGTCCATCACCCTGGCCCAGGTGCGCCCCCCGGGGAGGGTGAAGTCCGCGGTCCCGCCGGCGTCCATGTTGATCGCGATCACCAGCTCTGGCTGGTCCCAGGAACCGTCAGGATCGTAGTAGTGGAGCATCAGCTGCTTGCCACCCCAGTTGGGGCTGTCTCCGTTGGCGGGGCTCTTCCAGGCGAGGGGCATGCCTGTTCCCCAGCCCTCTGGCGCCAGGGCGTAGGTGTGGGCCAGGCGGAAGTGGATCATCTGCCGCACGAAGTCGTGCATCCTGTGGCGCTCCTCCGCGGTGGTCGCGGTCCACTCGCCCCAGCGGAACCAGTTCCACTCGTTGTCCGACCAGGTGGAGTAGGCGTTGTTGTTCCCGTACTGGGTCCGCATCCACTCGTCGCCGCCCAGGAGCATCGGGGTGCCGTGAGAGAACAGCATCGCGGCGAAGGCGTTGCGCATCATCTGCCGCTTGAGGTGCTCGTTCTCCATCCCCCAGTCGCGCGAGCGGTTGTTCGAGTCGCCGGTGTCCGCCTGACACCACGCCGACGTGGGGTCGTCGCAGCAGACCGGGTTGAGCACCCCGCAGCCGTTCTGCTTCTGGTTGTACGAGAACAGGTCGTAGAGGGTGAAGCCGTCGTGGGCGGTGATGAAGTTCACCGAGGAGGCAGGGCCCCGCCCGTTCCAGTCGTAGTAGCTGGAGCAGCCGGTCATCACGAAGCCCCCGTCGGCGCCGGCCTCCTGGGAGCTCAGGTTCCAGTGGTCCTCGTTGATGAAGGCCCGCCACCAGTCGCGGAACCTGGCGTTCCACTCCATCCACCCGTAGCCGGGCAGGGTGTCCGAGGCGGGGTAGGCGCCGATCAGCGGCCCGTACCAGCCCCCAGCGGTCCAGGGCTCGGCGATCAGCCGCACGTTGCGCTCGTGGAGCAGCGGGTCCTCGGCCAGGGTCTTGAGCAGGCTGTCCTCGCCGTCCCAGTTGTTGAAGTCCCCGTCGATCTCCCCGAGGATGCCGGCCAGATCGAAGCGGAAGCCGTCGACGTGCATCTCCTCCACGTAGAAGTGGATGGAGTCCTGCACCAGGCGCTCCATCGGGGTGTAGTTGGGGCGGGTCTGGTTCCCGACCCCGGTGTTGCCCCAGTAGGACTGGTTGTCCTCGGTGAGCGCGTACCAGCCGGCGTTGTCGAAGCCGCGGAAGGAGTACAGGCCCACCACCTCCTTGGGATCGAGGTTGTAGGACTCCGCAGAGGTCGTGGGGTCCAGATCGGTGTCGTTGAAGTAGAGCTTCTCGCGCCAGAAGCCGCCCTCGCCGGTGTGGTTGTAGACCACGTCGAGGATCACCTCGATGTCGTGCTGGTGGAGCTGGTCCACCATCCACTTGAACTCGTCGATGACCTCATCGGGCTCACGCCGGTCGTTCCAGGCGCTGGAGTACTGCATCTCGGGGGCGAAGAAGTTGAGGGTGTTGTAGCCCCAGTAGCCCCCGTCCAGCGGCTTCTCGTGGATGGGGAGCAGCTCGACCGCGGTGATGCCCAGGTCCTGCAGGTAGGCTGCCTTCTCGCCGATGCCCCTGTAGGTGCCAGGGTGGTCTACCCCGGAGGCGGCGTTCATGGTGAAGCCCTTGGGGTGCACCTCGTAGAGGATCAGGTCGTCCCACCCGTGGCCCTCAGCGGAGGGATCGGTCCGCATCGCCTGCCAGCCGGCCTCGGCCTCGGACCAGGCGTAGGTGTCGGTCCGGATCACGATGCTCTTGGAGGAGGCCGACCAGGTGGACTGGGTGCGCGCCGGTCCGGTGGCGGTGGAGCCCTTGCCCCAGTCGTGATCGCGGTGGATCGCTTTGGCCCAGGGGTCGATGAGGGCCTTGTTCGGGTCGAAGCGGTTGCCCGCGTCGTCCACGTCGGTCAGGAAGCCGTCGATCCTCCCGGGGAGCCAGGCCTCGTCGTACACCCAGTTGGGGCCCCAGGCTGCGAAGGCGTAGTGCTGTCCCACGCCTACACCCTCCACGTAGAGGTTCCACAGATCGCCGGTCTGGGTCATGGGGAAGCGCTTGGTGGGAAGCTCCGCCTCGGGGTCCTCGAACAGCAGCAGCTCGATCCTGGTGGCCTTCTCGGACCAGACGCAGAAATTGACGCCCTTCTCGGTGAGGGTGGGGCCCATGTGATCCATCGCCTCGATCGCGTCCCACGACAGGTCCGGCGCCTTGTCCTCGGTGTGGTAGAGGTGCGCGTCGTCGTCGGGATCCTTATTGCAGGCGGCGAGGATCGAGAGGGCGATGAAGAGGGTGAGGCGCGGCATCAAAGCTCCCATGGATTCCCTGTGAGGGTAGGCGGACCGCAGCCTGGACGCTAGCGGAATTCCAGAGGGGCTGGCAGTCTTGACCGGATGTTGGAATACTGCCCACGCATGAAGGAGACCTCCATGAAATCAGCGCGCGCACTGATCGTCGGGATCCTGGCGCTAGGCCTGGCCACCGACGCCTCTGCTGGTGCGGGGGTGGGCGGATACTTCCGCGTCGCGGCCCGCCCCGACCTCCAGGGGGGGCAGGGGAGCCTGGGCTACTGGAACCTGTATGGCCGCCTGATGAACGAGGGCTCCTACGGGATGGTCGACCTGCGGGTCGGCCTGGTGGAGCCTCGCCCCGGCACCCACGACTCCTGGACCAGCGTCCACGCTAGGGTGGAGGGGGGGTCGATCGCCGGCGCGGACGGCGGTGGTGGTTCCCTCGCCGACTGGAAGCTGTCGGAGTTCTACGTGAAGGCGGGGAACGTGCTGATCCCCGGGGTGGAGTGGCGGGTGGGGACCCTCTACTACTACCAGGGGGATCTGGGGCTCTACGACTTCCGCCCCTCCAACCTCTTCCACGAGAGCGTGGGTGTCTCGGGTCGGATTGACAACGAGCACCTGGAGCTGATCCTGGGGATCGGTGACGCGGGCTTCGCGATGCGCCCCGACGGGTACAACACCATCCTCACCCCAGGGGGCGCGCTGCGCCTGCGCTTTGGCCGGCTGGAGCTGGGCGGCGGGGGGCAGGCCTACATCGAGCCGAAGGTCACAGGGAAGCCCACCGCGCCCCACGTCACCCCTGGCATGAACTACGAGGACTGGGTGCGGGGCGAGGTGGTTCAGCGCTACCTGGAAGAGAACCCCGGTCTGGAGAGCCAGTTCACCGCGCCTGAGCCCACCTCGGCGCTCTCGTGGCGGGTGTTCGGCTACCTGGGCTTTGGCGGGGTGGGGCCCATCATCTGGAGCAACACCTGGGTCAACAGGGTGCTGCTCCACCCGGACGCGCGCAGCGTGGAGGTGGTGAACGGCAGGAGCTACGACCTGTTCGTCACCGAGCTCACCGACGAGCGCTACCAGCTCAACATCGGGCACGAGACCCAGCTCAGGGTGGTGCCCGACCGGCTGGACGCGGTGTGGGGGTGGGTCTACGGCGACTACTCCGACAAGGACAACGACGTGGCCCCCTCGGACCACGATCGGCTGTTCTACTCCACCGTGCTCCGCGGGCAGCTCTACATGACCGAGACCGTCCACCTGCTGGCCGAGGGCTCCGTCGCCCGAGAGGTGTCGCGCAACGGCAACGCCTACCGCGACCACCAGGACTCGATCTTCAAGAGCGCCGACGGTATCTCCGACACCGACGGGCTGGAGTGGGGCGACGACGACACCCGGGACACCTGGCAGGCCAAGGGCGGGGTGGTGCTCAACCCCCTGGGCAGGGGGGTCTTCACCAGGCCCTCGCTGCGCCTGCTGTATGGGGTGCAGCACTCCACCCAGAACAACGCGTTCGGTAACGCCTTCGTCGACAGCCTCGACGCACAGAATGATTTTGGCAACGTGGAGCGCCACTGGCACCACCTGGCCTCCCTAGAGACAGAGGTGTGGTTCTGATGTCCCTCTCAAAGAACGTCTACGCCGCCCTCACCGTGGGGCTGCTCCTCGGGGGCTGTGTCAAGCCCGCCCCCCCCGTCGCCGCGCCGCAGCCCTCGCCGGTCGCCCTCGCGGCCTTCCGTGCCCTCCCCGAGAGCACCGAGGTGGTGGCCGCGCCCGACCGGCTCACTCAGGCCCTGGTGGAGGAGCTGCGCTCCCGAAACCTCGTCCCCACCCAGGTCAGCGAGGTGCAGCCCCTGTTCGGCGGCGGTCGCAGCTCGATCTCCAGGCTAGAGGCGCTGGCCGGGGAACAGCGGGACGCGGCCTGGCTGGTGATGGTCGAGACCGAGGCGAGCTATTTCGCGCAGGTGGCGGGGAAGTACCGCTGGGTGGTGAGCGCGAAGATCAGCCTGGTGCCTGTGGCGGCCCCCGACCAGGGCACGGGGATGGAGGTGGATGTGCCGGTGTTCCTCCAATTCTCGCACCAGAAGGGCGACGCCGCCCTCGCCGAGGCCACCCCCACCTTGAGGCGGCGGCTGGGTGAGCTGCTCGATGAGGCGCTGGCCGCGCCGGTCAGCCCGTGAGCTGGGCGCTGCTCGCCGCGCTCCTCGGGTGCGGCGCCCCCGCCCCGCCAGAGGCCCTGCCGGCCCCGGTAGCGCCCCAGGTGGCTGTCGACCAGGCGCTGGGCTACGACGCGATCTACTTCGCCTTGGTCGACCGCTTCGCCAACGGCGATCCGTCCAACGACGGCGCGGTGGACCCGGAGGATCCGCAGGCCTTCCACGGCGGCGATCTGGCGGGCGTCATCGAGCACCTCGACGCGCTGGAGGCGATGGGGATCCGGACCGTGTGGCTGTCGCCGGTGTTCCAGATGCGCACCGAGAAGTTCATGGGCCACGGGGCCTTCCACGGCTACTGGGTGCAGGACCTGGGGCAGGTGGAGCCCCGCTTCGGCACAGAGGCGGAGCTGGTCGCCCTGTCGGAGGCGCTCCACGCGCGGGGGATGCGCCTGTACCTGGACATGATCTTCAACCATGTGTCCTTCGACGCCCCCCTCGCGCAGGAGCACCCCGAGTGGTTCCACCCGGCGCTCCCTATCGAGGACTGGGACGACCCCGCGCAGGCGATGGAGCGGGAGGTCCACGGGCTCAAGGACTTCGACCAGTCCAACCCCGAGGTCTACCAATTCCTGCTGGAGAGGGCCCTGCACTGGGTTGAGGTGGTGCAGCCTGACGGCTTCCGCATCGACGCGGTGCGCCACATGCCGCTGCCCTTCCAGGCGCAGATCATGGAGGACCTCCGCCAGCGCTCCGGGCGGCCGCTCGCCAGCCTGGGGGAGTTCTTCGACGGCGACCCCGGCCGGCTCTCCGCGGCCTGGGTGGGGGGGGGCTTCGACTCGGTGTTCGACTTCCCGCTGCGCTACGCGATGATCGACGTCTTCTGTCACGATCGCGACGTGGGGCGCCTCGCGGCGGTGCTCTCGGCCGATGGGGTCTACCCTGACGCGCGCCGCATCGCGACCTTCCTCGACAACCACGACGTCTCGCGGGTCACCACCGAGTGCGGGGGAGACGTGGAGCGGGTCGGGCGCGCCATCGACTTCCTCACCGCCGCCAGGGGGGTGCCGGTGATCTTCCAGGGCACCGAGGTGGGGCAGGAGGGCGCGGGCGAGCCGGAGAACCGGGCGGACATGCGCTTCGGCGAGGCGCACCCGCTGGAGGCCCGGATCCGCGATAGCCTCGCCAGGCGGCGGCAGCACGTGGCCCTGACCGAGGGCCACACCAGGCTGGTGGCCCTCGAGCCGGGGCTGCTGGTCTTCGACAGGGTGAGTGAGGACGAGACCGCCAGGGTCGCGGTGAACACCGGCGACAGCCCCAGGTCCTTCGGTGGCGCCCAGCTACCTGTGGGGGTGAGCGCCTCGTGGGGGCCCGGGGAGCCCTGGGCGGCCCCCCCCACCCGCGAGGTGGTGCTCCGGGTGAGCGCCGCGGAGGGCGACAGGCTGGTGATGACCGGGACAGGTCCGCTGCTGGGCCACTGGGGGCCCTCCGCAGGGGTCCCGCTCGCCTGGGGCGAGGGGGGGTGGGAGGCCCACCTGGAGGTGCCCGAGGGCACCGCGCTGGAGTTCAAGCTGGTGCGGATGGGCCCCGACCGCGAGGCGACCTGGCAGGACGGCGACAACCGCTACCTCTTCGTGGGGCCCGGCGCGGGGCCGCTGGAGGCGGCGGTGGCGTGGTAGGGGGCGCGGAGCGTTCTGTCGGCACCGATCCGCTGGCCTCTCCACGCGTGTCCTTGTTCCGATGCTCGTCGCGTAGAAACGCACGCTTCCTCCCTAGGGAACCGCGGTCACACGCCGATAGGCCTAGCGACTCGGCGCCCGTTTTCAGTCTGGAAGATTCGACGAGCAACTTCATCGGATTGTTCCTGTGGAATGATGAAGCGCGTCCTGTGACATGGACCTCGGCCCTCTGCGACGGATCGACCTCCCGTCTGAGTCACCCCCGCGGTCGACGACCGTGAAGCGGAGCGCTCTGTTGTCCAAGCGGAGGCTGCGGCGCGTGAGCTGGACGCACGCCGCTCGTAGTCGCTCGGCGTATTGCCCTAGGTCGGCCCAGCGCGCCGGGTGCAGACGCTCCTTGAGCCGTCGGGTCAGGGGGACAGGTCCGGCGATGAGGAGGATGCAGCAGGCATGAACC
>JAFGVK010000042.1 GCA_016938035.1 Deltaproteobacteria bacterium
AGCGTGATCGCGGTCGTGATCCGCGCCCTCGTGATCCGCGTGATCGCGGCCCTCCGACCCGGCGTGGGCCGCGTGCCCCGCAGCGTGATCGCGGTCCTCCGCGTGGTCAGGGGGCCGCGTCAGGTCGGTGCAGGCCAGCGCCAGGAGCAGGAGGATCATCGGCGTTCCTTTGCGTCAGGGGGGGCGGGGAGCGCGCCAGCGCAGTGTTCGCGGGACCAGCGCGGGAGGGCCGCAGGCACCGGGGTCATGGACTCAGCGGGGCGCCCAGCGCCCCCTCCAGGTGGAGCACGGCCCGGCGCTGTTCACGGCAGCGGTCCAGCACCTCAGTCTCCAGGGCCAGCCGCGCCTGGTGGACCTGGAGCAGCGCGTACAGGTCGCCCTGCCCCGCGCGGTAGCGGCTCAGGGCCCGCTCCTCGGCCAGGGCCAGCTCCCCCTGCAACGGGAGCAGGGCCTCGCGGCGGGACCGCGCGCCCTCCCACCGGAGCAGGGAGGTCTGGACCGTGATCTCCACCTCGCGCGTGGCCGCCTCCAGCGCGGCCTCCGCCCCCGCGACCCTGGCGGCGGCGGCCCGGGCCTCGGCGCGCTCTCCCCCCGCGAAGGGGAGCCCCAGGCCCACCGCCGCCCCCCAGCGGGCCTCCCCCCCCACCAGCCCCAGGGAGGGCCCTACCCGCAGATCGGGCCCCACCTCGCGGCGGGCGGCCCTGGCGGCGGCCTGCGCCGATCTGAGCGTCGCCTCCGCCTCGACCACCGCGGGGGCGCCCCCCACCCTGGCGAGGGTGTCGCCCAGCGGCGGCGGAGAGAGCGGACAGGTCAGCGGCACGTCCGGGACGGAGCCCCCCGCGGCGCGCTGGAGCCTGGACCGCAGCGCCGCCTCCGCCTCCTCCACCTCCAGCTGGGCCCGGTACAGGGCCCCCGCGTCTGCCGAGGCGCCGGCGAGCACCAGCGACACCTCCACCGCGTCCTCCACCCCCGCCTCCGCCCTGCGCCTGGCGAGGGAGGCGCTCTCGTCCCCCCAGCGCACCACCTCCTCCAGCAGGCTCACCCGCGCCCTGCAGTAGCCCAGGTCCAGGAGCTGCTCCCCCAGCGCCGCGCCCGCCTCGGCCTCGACGCGTCGCAGGTGAGCCCGCGCGGACGCGACCGCCTCCTCAGCGCTCTGTGCCCGCTGCTGCCGCGCTCCCCGCAGGTCCACCCCCGCGGTGAGCCCCAGCTCGCCCTCCAGCGCCACGCCGGGGAGCAGGCGCGCGTCGAGGGCGAGCGGCTCCCAGGCCCGCACCGCGGCCCGGTGGGCCTCCGCCTCCTCCAAGGCGGCGCGGGCCGCGCTCACCTCGGGGAGCCCCGCGATCAGCTCGGGCAGCGCTAGCGCCCACCCCACAGAGGGCAGCAGCAGGGCCGCGAGGCCCACGAGAGAGGTGCGCGCGAGGCGGGCAGCGTCATACATCGTCTTCCTTATCGATCGCTGAAGAACAGCCAGGCTAGCGCCTTATCGACGAGCGCCTCTATCGCAACGGGAGTCGCCGAAAACGCGACAGGGTGTGACGGCCCGCGGCGAGCGCCGGGACCCGCGATCACCCGCGCCCCCCGCCGGCCGTGATCACGCCGCCCGTCCGAACGGCCGGGGATGCGCCTGCGGCGAGCGCCCCAAGACAGGGGGGAGGCGGGAGCAGGCGAGGCCCCTCCCACCGCGCGCCGGGTGAGGAGTCCCAAGAGGAGAGATCGAGAGGATAAACCGTGGCGTTCACCTCAACCCTCCCGGCGGTCCGCCTTCGCCTGGGCCGCAGCCGTCAGGCGGCGTCCCTGGGGCGCGAGCCAGGGCGCTACGATCCGGAAGACCGGGAGGGCAGCTCGTGCGCTGAGCCCGCCTGCGCCGCGGCGATCGCGGCCCGGAGCGCCTCCGGGAGCACCGGCTTGGGCAGGAAGGTCACCTCGCGCTGCCGAAGGCGCTCGATCAGGGCGTGGTCCTCGGTCCACCCCGAGCAGAGGATCACCGGGGCGTCCGGCCACGCCGCGCAGAAGCTGGCGATGAGGGCGTCGGTGTCGCTGTCGGGCATCACCGCGTCGGTGATGAGCAGCTCGAAGCGCGCCTCGGGGGTCCACGCCGCGCGCGCCGAGCGCTCATCCCAGGCCTCGGTCACCTGGTGGCCGTCGCGGCTGAGGACCCGGCGCAGCCCTCGCCTCAGGGCGGGGTCGTCCTCCACCAGCAGCACCGCGCAGGGCCGGCTCCGCGCCACTACCGGCGCGGGCGACGGGGAGACCAGCACCTGCTCCACCCGAGGCAGCCGCAGCCGCACCTCCGTGCCCTCCCCCACCGCGCTCTCGACCGTCACGACGCCCCCCACCCGCTCCAGCAGCGCTCGCACGCTGGCCAGGCCCAGGCCCGTGCCCTTCCCTGGGGACTTGGTGGTGAAGAAGGGCTCAAAGACCCGGTCGAGCACCTCGGGGGGCATCCCCACCCCCTCATCGCGAACGCAGAGCACCACCTCCTCGCCCTCGTCCGCCGCGCTGAGGCGGAGCGCCCCCCCTTACGGCATCGCGTCGCGGGCGTTGAGCACGAGGTTCAGCAGCACCCGCTCCAGGGCCGCGGGGGAGAGGGGCACGCTCGCGTCGGTGCGCCCGTCGATCTCCAGCCGGTGGTCCTCGGGGAGCAGCCGCCCCAGGGTCCTCCCCAGGCGCTCCAGCGCCTCGCGCACGGGGGCCTGCCCCGCCTCGTCCTGCGCCCCCCGCCCCAGGAGCATCAGCTCCGCGACCACCGCGCGGGTCGAGGCAGCCGCCCCCTGCAGGTCACCGAGCAGCTCCCGCTGGTGGGGGTCCCGCAGCTCCCCGTCCAGCAGGGCCGCGTTCCCCATGATGACCGAGAGGGCGTTGTTTACGTCGTGCGCGACCCCTCCCGCCAGGCGCCCCAGCGCCTCCAGGTGGCGGCTCCGCTCCAGCGAGACCGCCATCTGCTCGCGTCTAGCGCGCTCCTCGCGCTCTCGGGCCAGGGCCAACACCGCCGTCTGCCGGGCCTCCTCCAGGTGGCTCCGCAGCGCGTGGACGAACATCGACAGGGGCAGCAGGATCACCAGCGTGGTGGGGAGGATCCGAAGCCAGGCGCTGAACGCGAAGGCACCGGGGTGGAAGATCCCCATCGCCAGCAAGGCCACCACGGTCTGCGCCAGCACCAGCAGCACCCCCCTGCGGCTGAGGAGCAGCGCCGCGAGGATCGCAGCCCCGGAGAAGAGCACCCCGGTGCCGGCAAAGGGCCCGAAGATCCCGATCGCGGCGGTGGAGAAGGCCAGCAGGGCCTCTGCGTAGAGCCAGGCCCGCTGTGACACCGAGAGCCAGCGGCGCAGCAGGGCGGGAGAGAGGAGCAGGGCGCTCGTCAAACCGTACATCAGCGTCAGGCCCCGGGGGAGGGTCCCCAGCCAGGCCACCGCGTTGAAGGACAGCATCACCGGGAGCCCAACAAACAGCGCGGTCCGGTCCAGCCACCGCAGCAGCTGGGAGATCTGGGCCTCGTCGCGGGGGGTGGTCGCTGACACGTCGCTCCGTGGTGGCGAGGATACCGCAGCGGGCCCCTCGACCGGGGCACCAATCTGCGGGCTTTCCCACCTCCTCGGCGACCTGCCGTGGACGGGCCTGCCGATCGTGTGAGCGCCCTGCCCTCCCCTCTGGCCAGAGCGAAGGCGAGCGAGGACGCGCCTCGAGCGACCCGAGAGGACGCGTCCCTCAAAGCCCCGGTCCCGCGGGCGGATCCCCCGGGCCCGAGGCGGGGCGACCCGAGACGCGACCCGAGAGCCGCCACGAGACGCGACCCGAGAGGCGACCGGAGAGGCGCCACGAAGCGCGGCCACCCCGCTCAGGCCGCGGAGCCGCCGCACTCTCAGCGGGGAGCCTCCTCCTCCATCGCGTGCGCGTGCTGCGCCTCGCGGAGCAGCCTGGTGACGTAGGCCCGCAGGTCCTCCGACCAGTCGCTCAGGCGCCCCACCGCCTCCTCATAGCGGTCCGCGTACAGATCGCGGGTGAGCGCCTCTACCTGGGGCTGCTCCCCGGCGCACAGGCCGACCACCCGCGCCACGGCGTCCTTCGCCTGCCTGGCCCGATCCCGGTGCTGGTGCACCCGCCGGGCCTCGTCCACCAGCCGCCTCAGCGTCACAGAGGCGCCGCCCGGCTGGGACTTGAGCCAGGCCCAGTGGCGGGGGAGCAGGGTCACCTCCCCCCGCACCACCCCCAGCTTGGGGCGGCCGGGGCCAGCCTCTCTCGGCGGCTCCACCCCGAAGTGCGCGGCCAGCTCCTCGGCGGTCGAGGTGGCGTCCACCTCGGTGTAGCGCCCGGTGGCGTCCTGGAAGACCATCACCGTCTGCCCGGCGGCGCCGCGGGCCTGCGCGGTCACGTCCGTCAGATCGGCCCCGGTGTGGATCAGCCGGCGGTAGTCCACCAAGACGGTGTAGGTGCTGTTGTGCTCGTTCATCGGCGCTCCAGGGTTGTGCTCCCGAGCAATATCATACGGGTAAAACTATACAAGGAAAATAAACGGGTTTCCGGCGAGAGCGAGGGGGGCAGGTCTGCGACGATCGCACCCCGACATTTCTCGCGCCCGGCGTTTACCAGCGCGCGCCGGGGCTGCACTACAAGACGAGCGAGCCAGTCTCGGCTATGCTTGCCCTTCACCCCGAGGCGAGCCCATGGACCACCGCGCCCTCCTAGAGCGCATCTACCAGGCGGTAGACCAGAGCGCCTACCTCACCCCCGCGGTGCACGTAGCGCCACGGCAGCGCGCGGCGATGGAGGCGATCGGCCAGTCCCTCCAGGCACGCCCCTTCTCGCCAGAGGCCACCAGAGACCTCGCTCACGCGCTCCACGACAGCGGAAAGATCGACCGCGTCAAGCTGCTCTCGGCCCTCCACGTCGTCGCCGCCCACCCCGAGGTGCGCGACTGGAACGAGGCGGCGCGGCTGGTGGGCGAGCAGGAGCTCGCCGCCCTCGACCTCGGCGGCCCGGAGCTGGACGCCAACATGGCGGCGGTGGAGCGCCACCGGGGCGTGCTCGCCTTCCTCCGCGGCCACCACGAGGCAGCCCTCGACTATTTCACCCGCTCCTTTGAGCGCGAGCGGAGCGCCGAGAACCTCGGCAACATCCTCTGCGCGCTGATCCGCCTCGGCGACCTGGACGACGCCCGCGACCTGCGCGATCAGGTGCGCGCTGGCTTCCCAGCCGAGCTGGTCACTCACCTGAACCAGATTATCTCCCAGGATCCCGACCTGGCCCTGCTCCGCACGGAGGACTGATGAGCTTCTTCTCCTACCTCTACGTCATGCTGCTGTCCTTTGGGCAGCCGATGGTGGTCGACCAGGTCGATCTGCCGTCGGACCCCGTGGCCTGCTCCCAGGACGCCCCCTCCTTCTGGTTCCTGTTCGCTCCCGAGAGCGACAGCAAGGACCAGGGCATCTCGAACGGCTTTTAGGATGGGCGATTTCCGCACACAGCTCCAAGCCCTGCTCGCCGACCGGCACACGCCGGAGGCGCGAGCGCTGTATGAGCTGATCGCGCGCTTCGTGCAGCGCAGGATCTTCAGCGCGGCCAGCCGCTGCTGCTCGGACACCATGGGCGAGTCCGACCTCGACGAGGTCGTCGCCGACGTGATGTTCCAGCTCGTCACCACCAGCCTCACGGCCTTCCGCGGCGAGACCCCCAACGAGCTCTACGCCTTCGTCCGCACCGTCTCGGACCGCACCCTGTGGCGCACCGCGCGCGCCAGGTGGCGGGAGCGCGAGACCCTCGCCGACGAGGCCGAGCGGATGGAGGACTGGTTCGCCCGCCTCGCCTCCCCCGAGGAGGCGGTGCGCATCCTGCCTGATCCTCCCCTCGCCGAGGCCGACCAGGACTACCTGCGCCAGCTCCTCGACGCGGGCTCCAAGGTCGAGCACGCCAGGCGCCACGGGGTGAGCCGCGCCGCGGTCACTCAGCGGGTGCAGCGCATCCAGCAGCGCATCGCCGACATGAGCACCAGGGACCAGGAGACGGTGGAGGCCTGGCTAGAGGTCACCGCGCGTCAGGCGCTCAGCCACTGAGCGCGGCCACCGGTTAGGGGAGGCCCTCACAAGGAGCCTCCCTATGGTCACCCCACTCTCTGCCTCCCCCTGGTTCACCCCCCGCCCCGGCCCCGTCGTCCTCTGCATCCTGGACGGGGTAGGGATCGGTGACGGGCGCGAGGACGACGCGGTCGCCCACGCGAGCACCCCCAACCTGGACCTGCTCCGGACGGGGCACCCGTGCCTCCCCCTGATGGCCCACGGGCACGCGGTGGGCATGCCCTCCGAGGACGACCTGGGCAACTCCGAGGTGGGCCACAACGCGATGGGCGCGGGGAGGGTCTTCTCGCAGGGGGCCATGCTGGTCAACCAGGCGATCGCCTCGGGCGCCGCCTGGGAGACCGACACCTGGAGGGGGCTGATCCAGGGCAGCACCCTGCACCTGCTGGGCCTGTTCTCGGACGGGAACGTCCACGCCCACGTGGACCACCTGCACGCCCTCATCCGCCGCGCCGCCGACGACGGGGTGAGGCGCCTGCGGGTCCATGTGCTCACCGACGGGCGCGACGTGCCCTCCCAGTCCGCCCTCACCTGGGCCGGCCCGCTAGAGGCGCTGCTCGACGAGATGAAGGCCCGCGGCCTGGACTACCAGGTGGGCTCCGGTGGCGGCCGGATGAAGATCACCATGGACCGGTACCAGGCCGACTGGGGGATGGTCGAGGCGGGGTGGCGCACCCACGTCCGCGGGGAGGGGCGCCCCTTCCCCTCGCTCACCGAGGCGATCACCACCCTCTACGCCGAGGGCTACCACGAGGACCAGTGGCTCCCCGCCTTCGTCATCACCGGCGCCGACGGCGCGCCCACGGGCCGCATCGAGGACGGCGACAGCGTGTTCTTCTTCAACTTCCGCGGCGACCGCGCCCTGGAGATCTCGCGCGCCTTCACCGAGGAGCGCTTCGCCGCCTTCGACCGCGGGCACGTCCCCTCGGTCTACTACGCCGGGATGCTTGAGTACGACGGCGACCTGCACATCCCCGCCCACTACCTCGTCCCCCCCCCGGCGATCGACCGCACGGTGGGCGAGTACCTGGCCGCGGCGGGCAAGCGCACCTTCGCCATCTCCGAGACCCAGAAGTTCGGGCACGTCACCTACTTCTTCAACGGCAACCGCTCGGGGCGGATCGACGAGGCGCTCGAGGAGTACGTGGAGATCGCCGGCCCCACCCTCCCCCTGGAGCAGCGCCCCTGGATGCGCACCGACACCATCACCGACGCTGCGGTGGAGGCGATCCTCGGCGGCGGCTTCGACCACGTCCGCCTCAACTACCCCAACGGCGACATGGTGGGCCACACCGGCATCCTAGAGGCAACCAAGGTGGGCCTGGAGGCGGTGGACCTGCAGCTCGCCCGGCTGATGCGCGCGGTGGACGAGGCGGACGGGATCCTGCTGGTCACCGCGGACCACGGCAACGCGGACCAGATGTACCTGCACAACAAGGACGGCTCCTTCGCCCTCGACGCGGAGGGGGTGCCGCTCCCCGCCACCGCCCACACCACCAACCCGGTGCCCTTCGCGGTCTTCGACCCGCGCGGGGAGCTGACGGTGGCCGACCTGCCCGACGCGCAGCTCGCGATGATCGGGACCACGATCCTGGAGCTGTGCGGCCTCGCCCGCCCCGAGGGCTACCTGCCTGGGCTGGTGCGGCGCAGCTAGGCGGGCCCCGCCCCGCTGCCCTCTGGACCCGCGTCCTTGTTGTTACGCTCGTCGCGTACAACCTTGCGCTTTCTCCCTGGGGAACGGCGGCCACACGCCGACAGGGCTGGTGACCCAGGTGCCCGTTTTCTCCCTGGAAGATGGGCGCAGCAGATGCATCCGATAGTCCCTTTGAAAGGATAAAGATAGTCCTGTGAGGCGGTCCGGCGGATGCATCGGTGCCGCGAGGCGCGTCACGACCTGTCTGCGCTGCGCGTCGCGCGGGGGTGGACTACCGCCCCCGCGGATGAGGCTGGCCGCGGCCACACCCCGGGCGTAGCGGAGAGAGGGGCGCGCTCGCCCCTAAGGAGGCCCGCGTGCGCGTCCGTCCCGCCCTAGAGGTGATCCCCGCCCGCGATCAGCGCGAAGGCGCCGGTTTCCTCGTCCACCGCCCCTTCCCCTCGCCCGCCCTCCCTACGCTCGACCCCTTCCTGCTCCTCGACGAGCTGGGGCCGACCACCTACGCCCCCGGTGAGGCGCTAGGCGCGCCCGACCACCCCCACCGGGGCTTCGAGACCCTCACCCTGCTGCTCGAGGGCAGCTTCGAGCACGCGGACAGCGGCGGGCACGCCGGGACCCTGACGCCAGGGGACGCCCAGTGGATGACCGCGGGGGCGGGGGTGGTGCACCGGGAGATGCCCTCCACCACCCTCCAGCGGGAGGGGGGCAGGCTGCACGCCTTCCAGCTCTGGCTGAACCTGCCCCGCGCCCTCAAGGGGGCCCCGCCCCGCTACCAGGAGCTCGCCGCCGCCTCGATCCCCACGGTGACACCCAGCGGAGGGGGCGGCACCGGCAGGCTGATCGCCGGGGCGGCCCTCGGGGCGGTCGGCCCCGCACACACCCTCACCCCCGCGCTGCTCCACCAGTGGCGCGTCGACGCGGGGGGGCGGCTGGTGCTCCCTGTCCCGCGCGAATTCCAGGTGGCAGCCTACGTCTACGAGGGCGCGCTGAGCACCGAGATCGGGCGGGCACCTCGGGGGAACCTGGTGCGCTTCGGCGCCGGAGACGCGGTGGTCCTCGCGAGCCAGGAGGGCGCGGGGGTGCTCCTCCTCGGGGGCCTCCCCCTCCAGGAGCCGATCGCCTGGGGGGGCCCCTTCGTGATGAACACCCGCGCCGAGGTGGAGCGGGCCTACGCCGACTACCGGGCGGGCCGCATGGGGCGGATCCCGCCAGAGATCGTCCGAGCCTGATCCCCTGGACCCGCTCCCCCGTTGTGGGTAGGTGAGGGGCGGGCGCGGCCGCGCGCGCCCAGGAGGTCCCGTGAAGAAGATCGCGCTCGCCACCGCCCTGCTCCTCGCCTTGGGCGCGGGCTGCACCGGCCTGTTCCCCTCGGCCCAGACCTCCCTCCGCGAGATGTCCACCTCCGCGTGCGCCGGCGACGCCCAGGGCTTCTACGCGCTGGTCGACCGCGAGGCCACAGAGGCCAGCCTCCAGACCCAGCTCCGGGAGCAGCTCGGGGTGCGGGAGGGCAAGGGAGACGACAACCTCTTCGGGCAGCTGGTCCAGGGCTTCGCCGCGGCGGTGGCGGACAGCGGGACGGCGATCGCCAGGCGGGCCCTGTGGGAGCAGCTCGACGCCTCCATCGCTCAGGGGCCCCAGAGCGCCTGGTGCGGGGCGGAGGCGATGAGCCAGGAGCCCGCCGGCGAGGGGCAGGTGCGCCTGAAGGTGCTGCTCCGGGACGGCTCCCAGCGCTGGGTGCAATTCACCAAGCAGGACGGCGCCTGGCGGGTGACCGGGATGACCCCGGAGGCGCCAGAGGGGCCTCAGTAGGCGCCACCGGCGGTTGGGCGACGCCCGCACCCGGTCCACCCGCCGGCCATGGACCAAGGGCTACTCAGCGCGAGCCGCGCTGGTGGCGGGAGGGGGTGCCGCCAGCGCGCTGAGATCCTAAGCGCAGGGACAAGGACACGCTGGGGAGAGGCCAGCGGATCGGCGCCGCGACGCCCCACGGGCCGGCGGCTGCCCTGGAGGCAGCGCCCCCCTCCAAGCCCGCCAGCGCGCGGGGGGGCGCCGAGCCGCCAGCGCACCGACACCTCAGCCGGTGTTGCGCATCCCCGCCGCCACCCCCTGCATGGTGAGGAGCAGCGCCCGCTGGAGCGCCGCGATCTCTTGGGCAGGAGCCTGCTCATCGGCGGCGCGGAGCCTCCGCAGCAGCTCGGCCTGCAGCATGTTGAGCGGGTCCACGTAGGGGTTGCGGACCCGGATGGAGCGCAGCAGCACGTCGTTGTCCTCCAGCAGCCCCCCCTGCCCCACCACCTGCACCACCGAGGCCACGGTCTCGCGGAAGCGCACCACCAGCTCCGCCCCCAGGGGGCGCAGCTCAGCGGGCACCAGCTGGTCGAAGTAGTACTCCGCCACCTCCGGGTCCGCCTTGGCGAGCACCATCTCCACCAGGGCCAGGGTCGAGCGGAAGAAGGGCCAGTCGCGGACCATCGCCCGCAGGGTCTCCTGCTGTCCCGCGTCCAGCGCCTCGCCCAGCGCCTCACCCACCCCCAGCCAGGCGGGGAGCAGCAGCCGGTTCTGGGTCCAGGCGAAGACCCACGGGATCGCCCGCAGGCTCTCGACCCCACCGCCCTGGGTGCGCCTGGCGGGCCTGCTGCCGATGTGGAGCAGGCTCAGCTCCGCCTCGGGCGTCGCGGCACGGAAGAAGGGCACGAAGCGCGGCTCCCCGCGCACCACCCCGCGGTACGCGGCGGTGGAGCTCTGGGCCAGCGCGTCCATCAGCGCCCTCCACGCGGGGAGGGGCGGCTCCACTGGCAGCAGGGTGGCCTCCAGGGTGGCCGAGGTGTAGACCTCCAGGCTCCGCAGCGCCAGGGCCGGGTGGCCGAAGGTGGCGTCGATCATCTCGCCCTGCACCGTGAGGCGCAGCCGGCCCCGGATCGTGCCAGGGGGCTGTGAGCGCACCGCCAGGTGGGCGGGCCCGCCCCCGCGCCCCACCGTGCCGCCGCGTCCGTGAAAGAAGGTGAGGTCTACCCCCCGCGCCGCGGCCACCGCCAGCAGCTCCTCCTGCGCCCGGTAGAGCGCCCAGGCAGAGGCGAGGCGCCCCGCGTCCTTGGCCGAGTCAGAGTAGCCCAGCATCACCTCCTGTCGGCCCCCGATCTGCTCGGCGTACTCCGGTAGATCGAGCAGATCGGCCAGGGTCTGCGGGGCGCGCTCCAGGTCGGCCAGGGTCTCGAAGAGGGGCACCACCCGCATCGGCTGGGCGACCCCCGCCTCGCGCTGCATCAGGGCGACCAGCAGCACGTCCGAGGGGCGACGCGCCATGGAGATCACGTAGGCCCCCAGCGCCTCGGCGGGTAGGGCCCGGATCACCGCCAGGGTGTCCATCCACTCCCGCAGCGCCGGCGCGTCGGGCCACCGCTCCCGCTGCGCCGCCAGGAGGGGGCGCTGGCTCCGCAGCTCAGCCCGCAGCCAGGCGACCCTGTCGCCCTCGCCCTGCCCGGCGTAGGGCGCGAGGCCAAGGTGGCGGGTGACGGCGTCCATCGCCGCCTCGTGGACCGCCGCGTCCTGCCGCACGTCCAGCCGCACCATCGTCAGCCCGAAGGCGGCCAGGCGCCGCAGGGTGTCGAGGAGCCTCCCGTCCGCCACCAGGCCAGCGCCCACCTGGTGGAGGGAGCGGTGCATCAGCACCAGCGGCTCGCGGAGCTGCTCCGCCGAAAGCAGGAGCCCCTCCGGCGGCGGCGCCAGCAGTGCGTCGAGGGGCTCCCCCGCCGAGACCCCGCGCACTACCCCAGCGCACCAGGCCTCGGTGCGGGCGAGGGCCTCGCGCAGCTCCTTGATCAGCGCCCGGTAGGGCTCCCAGGCGCCAGCCGTCCGCGCCAGCAGCGCGGATGAGGCCCGGCGCATCGACAGCTCGTCGTGGAGCGCGTCGAGCTCCTCCCGGTAGACCCGCGCCGCCATCCACCTGGCGCGGGTCGCCACCTCCAGGGTGACACGCGCGGTGACGAAGGGGTTGCCGTCCCTGTCGCCGCCCATCCAGGAGCTGACCCGGATCGGCGCCGCGTCCAAGGGCAGGCGCCGCCCCACCTGGCGCTCCAGCTCCCCGTCCAGCCGCCGGAGGAAGCCAGGCACCGCGTCCCACAGCACCTGCTCGAAGAGCACCAGGCCAGCGCGGGCCTCCTCCACCGGGGTGGGCCGGTGCTGCCGCAGCTCATGGCTCTCCCACCAGGCCAGGACCTCGCGCTCCAGGGTCTCGTCCAGCGCCTGGCGCTCCCTGTGGGTGAGGGGGCCGCGGTCTCTGGTCTCCAGCGCGTCCGCGATCCGGCGCTGCTTCTGCAGGATGGTGCGGCGCACCGCCTGGGTGGGGTGGGCGGTGAGGACGAACTCGATCTGCATCGCCTCGATCGCGGCGCCGATCTGCGCGGGGAGGATCCCCACCCCCGCGAGCCTGCCGAAGCTCTCGGAGCAGGAGCCCTGCTGCGGGCCGGTCGCCTGGTCCAGCAGCAGCTGCCGCCTGCGGCGGATGCGGTGGTAGCGCTCCGCGAGGTTGGCCAGCCCGAGGAATTGCGAGAAGGCGCGCGCCAGCACCGCAGCGCGCCCCGTGTCCTGCTCGGCGAACAGGCGCCGCAAGCCGTCAGAGGCGGTGGCGTCCCCCCTGCGCGCGTCCTTGGCCAGGTGCCGCACGGTCTCCACCAGCGCCAGGGCGTCTGGCCCCTCCTGCCGGGCGATCACCGCGCCGAGCAGCGCGCCCAGGTGGCGGACGTCCTCGCGGAGGGGGGCGTTCTTGTCTGTGGCGTCCATGAGAGCTCCCTGGTGATGCCTCCAGCCTAGCCGCTCGGCCCGGGGCGAGCCGCGACAGTCCACGCGCCGCGAGCCAGGCCAATGATTTTGTCTGCTGGAGTACAATAATTTCAGACCTCGGCGGCTGGGTCGATGAGGGCACAGTCCGGAGTGTCCGATGCCCTCACCCCTTGAAGAAGCGATCAACCAGCTCGGCGAGGTGCTGATCTTCGCCTCGCCCGACGACCGCGCCTCGCTGGAGGAGCTCGCCTCGTGCGGCGAGGAGGCCTTTGACGCAGTGACCGACGACCTGCCAGAGGCGCTGAAGGAGGGGATGTTCGACCTGCTGAAGCTGATCCGGGAGGTGGAGCACCACAGCGATCCAGACAGCGCGCTCACAGA
>JAFGVK010000043.1 GCA_016938035.1 Deltaproteobacteria bacterium
ATTTGTTTGAGCAGGTTGCCCGCCGGATGGTCGTCCGTCCGAGCCCCCGCCTTCTATCCGGGGGGGGCGAGGCGTCAAGGGGCGCGGCGCCGATCTCTCCGCCAGTGATCCCAAGTCGAGGCTGCGGTGCTATGGTCAGCGCCTTGAACCACGAGGGGCCGCGGGCTCCCCCGTCCCCCACCCCGTCCTCTGGAGGCTCCATGCTTCTCCTCCTCGGTCTACTCGCCTGCACCCAAGATCCCGGGCCAGTCGCCCAGCGCGCCTGTCAAGCGATGCCCACCGTCGCGGTGTTCCCCAGCGATCTCCCCGCCCTTCAGGACCTGCTCGTGCCCGCCGAGCTGGCCCTCTTAGAGAAGGGTGAGGCGACCAGAGGGCTCATGGCGGTCAAGAGCGAGGGGCTCGCCACCCTCCGGTCCAACACCCAGTGCGTGGTCCAGAGCACTGAGAAGCAGAAGGACGGCTCCTGGAGCGTGTCGATCAAGCGGTACAGCCCCAGGGTCGAGCTGGACGGCACCTTCGGCGATCGGGAAGAGACGGAGCTCCAGTGGCAGGTGCTGTCCACGGACGGCGGCCTGCGGGTGCAGACGGGGCTCGCCAGAGTCTACGGGATGCGCGAGGAGATCGGCGCAGCCACCGCCAAGGACAACTACGGGCGGGTGCTGGAGTTGCTCCAGACCATGCATGGCGTGTACCACGACCCCACGCTGGTGTTCGACATCGACTGGGCCGCGCGGGAGGCCGAGCTGTCTAAATACCGCAACACCCTTATCAAGTCGCCCGCTCCCTCCCTCGACACCGCCACCGGGGAGCTGGTCACCACGGTCACCAACCACGGCGATCGGGTGGTGCAGGACGCGCTGGTGGAGACCGTCTTCGTGGTAGGGGACGAGCCCCGCATCGTGGAGAGCACCCTCGCCTCGCTGCCCCCTGGCCGCGGGGTAGAGCTCCGGATTACGCCCCCTGCAGGGGAGCACGTAGCCTTCAGGGCCATGCACATCCGGCGGCTCACCCTGAAGTAGCCGCCACTCCGATCAGGGGCCGTTGACGGGATCGTCGGGAGGTGGCACATTGCCGGCTTCCCGGAGGATCCATGTCCATCGACCTCATCGCCACGCTCCAGCGCCTACGTGACCTCAGCGGCCCTGCCGACACCGTCGGCCTGTCTGACGGAGCGCTGGCTCCCTTTCTGAAGGAACCCGCGCTCCTCCAGGCTGCCGCGGAGGCGCTGGTCGCGCGCGAGGCCCTCCCCGCCGAGGCGGACGCCCTGGTCAGGGGCCCAGAGGGCGCCATGCGCGCGAAGCTGCAGGCGGGGTTCGTCAACTTCTACCCAGATGACACGGTGAACCCTTACGTGCCGCTTGCTGCCCGGGGGCCGTGGGTCGTCACCACCCACGGCGCGGTGCTCCACGACTCAGGCGGGTACGGCATGCTCGGTTTTGGGCACGCCCCCCAGGCCATCCTCGATGTGATGGCTCGCCCCTGGGTCATGGCCAACATCATGACGCCTAGCGTCTCGCAGCAGCGGCTGGAGCAGCAGCTCCGGATCGAGATCGGACACGCCCGCGCCGGCGGGTGTCCTTTCCACGGGTTTATCGCCCTCAACAGCGGCTCCGAAGCGGTGACGCTCGCGGCCCGAATCTCGGACGTCAACGCCCGCCGCCTCACCGATCCGGGGGGACGGCACGAAGGAAAGACCGTCCGCCTGCTATCACTGGCTGGCTCCTTCCACGGGCGCACAGACCGCCCCGCCCAGCTGTCGGACTCCACCAGGGCTAAGTACCGGGCCGAGCTGCGCACCTTCCGGGACGCCTCCCCGCTAGACACCGTGCCGCCGAACGACCTCCTCGCCCTCCAGGCGGTGTTTGACCGGGCAGACGCGGAGAACGTCTTCTACGAGGCGCTCTTCATGGAGCCGGTGATGGGCGAGGGAGACCCCGGGAAGGCCATCACCAGGGAGTTCTACGACCTCGCCCGCGCGCTCACCGCCTCCCGCGGCACGCTGTTGGTCATCGACTCGGTGCAGGCCGGCATCCGGGCTCAGGGGACCCTCAGCTTCGTGGACTACCCCGGCTTTGAGGACGCGGTCATCCCCGACATGGAGACCTACTCCAAGGCCGTCAACGGCGGGCAGTTCCCCCTCTCGATCCTGTCCCTGAGCGACAAGGCGGCGGCGCTGTATGTCCGCGGCATCTACGGAAACACCATGACCGGGAACCCCCGCGCCATGGAGATCGCCACCACTGTGCTGGAGCAGATCACCCCCGCGCTTCGGACCAACATCCGGGAGCGCGGCGCGGAATTTCTCGAGCGCTTCCAGGCGCTGCAGGCAGAGTTCCCCTCGCTGGTGACCGGGTCCCAGGGCACCGGCCTGCTGATCAGCATCTCCTTCGAGCCGGGCAAGCTCAAGGTGGTGGGCTACGGCGGACTAGAGGAACACTGCCGCCACACTGGGATCGGCGTGATCCACGGAGGCACCAACTCCCTGAGGTACACCCCCCATTTCGGGATCACCTCGGCCGAGATCGCCCTGATGGTGGACAACCTGCGCGCCGCGCTGCTCCACTTCTCGGCCTGAGTCCCGACGCACCGAGTCGCGGCCCCGCGAGCGCGACCCGGTTCAGGCGACGGTAGACACCTGCTGACCCACGCCCTTGTAGGCGTTCGCTCTGGACTGCTGGTCACTCACCGCCTGCTCCCTGCGCTGGACCTGCGACTGAGCCTGCGCCTGGTCGGCGCGCCGCTGGGAGGCCTGCTTCGCCTGCGCGGCCTCACCGCCCGGGTCTTTCACCGGAGGGTTCATCTGGCTAAGGGGGTTGCTCATCGTGGACATCGGGTTGCGCTGCGCGCTGAGGACGTTGCCTGCCATGACAGACCTCTCTTGCTCTGTTCATCCAAGGTTACGACATTTGCGCCCGCGGACTTGAGTACGCCAGCTAGTATTGCATCAGCCCACAGCCCCTCGGGGGAGCGATTGTTCAAATCTGTAGTCCTGGTCCTTGGCCTGCACCTCGTGTCGCACCCGGCGTACGCGACCGAGGTGCGCATCATGTCCTCCTTTGCGGTCGCTGTCGAGTGGGACGGGCACACGGTGAGCGGCTCGATGGGGAACCAGCGCCTGTCCCTCGCCGACCAGGCCCCTGGCCCGCACACCCTGAAGCTCTACCGGATGTTCGGGAGGCGCGAGCTCTACGCGGGCACCATCGAGGTTCCTGCAGAGGGGATCCTGCGGGTCCAGTGGACGGGCGAAGAGGCGGTGGTGACCCGCGTCGAGGACCTGGATCTGGAGGCGCAGCCGGATGAGCCCGCCGCCGGCGAGGACACCGAGCGCTCGGGGGGAGGCGAGGCCGGCGCGCCCGCCGCTGCGCCGATAGACGAGGAAGCCGAGAGCGGCACGGTGGCGGGCGGTCCCGCGCGAGACGCGGTCCCCGCCGCTCCACCCGCAGCAGGTCCGGTGGCTGCCCCCTCCGACGCGGCCCTCGCCGCGGCGCCCTTCGCGACGCTGCAGGCGCCCCCAGGCTTCGGGGTGGCGATCTTCCTCGTCCCAGAGGGAGAGACGGCTACCGCCCACGTCGGCGGCGCGTACTCGGTTCGGATCTTGGAGCAGGGCTGGGCCCCCCTGTTCCTCCCGCCGGGGCAGCACCGCGTCAAGCTCCGCGACGGCGCGGACACCCGCGACCTCTTCGAGGGCGAGCTGAGCATCGACGAGGGCGCCCGCCTGGTCCTGTTCTTCGGTGAGCAGACCCCCCCCTCCCTGCACTACCTCCCCTGAGGGGGGGCGAACGGGATAGAGTGCGCTCCGAATTCCTCACACAGGACGGAGAACCTATGGCCCATCCCTGGCACGACCTCCCCAACAACCCCGACAAGGCCCACCTGTCGATCAACGTCGTGATCGAGATCCCACGCGGGTCCAAGCTCAAGTACGAGCTGGACAAGGTGACCGGGATGCTGCGGGTCGACCGCGTGCTCTACTCCTCGGTGATGTACCCGGCCAACTACGGCTTCATCCCCCGCTCCTACTGCGACGACGGCGACCCCCTCGACGTGCTGGTGCTCGGCTGGGAGCCGGTCCACCCGCTCTCGATCATGCAGGCGCGCGCCATCGGCGTGATGCACATGATGGACGAGGGGAAGATGGACGACAAGGTGATCGCCGTGCCCAT
Source organism: Deltaproteobacteria bacterium (assembly GCA_016938035.1). GTDB lineage: Bacteria > Myxococcota_A > UBA796 > UBA796 > JAFGVK01. The sequence goes on from JAFGVK010000043.1 coordinate 4,164, forward strand.
CGGTGATCCCGCCTTCTCGGAGTACACCGACCTCGAGCAGCTCCCCTCGCACGTCCAGAAGGAGATCCAGCGCTTCTTCGAGGACTACAAGGCCCTGGAGAAGAAGGAGGTCTCGGTGGAGGCCTTCTCCGGCGCCAAGCGCGCCCTCGAGGTGGTGCGCGAGTCCTTCCGCCTGTACCGCGAGGAGGAGAGCCGCCTCCGCGGCTGGGCCTGATCCCTCAGCGAGGCGCGACGCGGTAGAGTGGGGCCCTACGAGAGGGCCCCCGCCCCTCGACGAGGCCACGCATGACCACGCTCCCCCTCCCTGAATACGATGATCTCGATGGAATCGGCCTGGCCGAGGGTATCGCCGCGGGCGACTACAGCCCCGCCGAGGTGGTGGACGCCGCCATCGCGCGGATCGAGGCGCGCGACCCCGCGGTGCACGCCCTGGTGTACGAGCAGTTCGAGGAGGCGCGGAGCTCGCTGGAGTCCCTCCCCGACGGCCCTTTCCGAGGGGTGCCGATGCTGCTCAAGGACCTCGCGGCGGAGCAGCGGGGGCACCCGAGCACCCAGTCATGTCGCGCCCTCTCCACCTGGCGCGCCAAGGCAGACGCGACCCTGGTTCAGAGGTTCCAGCGCGCGGGCGCGGTGATCCTGGGGCGGACCAACACCCCCGAATTCGGGATCATGGGCACCACCGAGCCGCTCTGGCGGGGACCCACCCACAACCCCTGGGATCTCGAGCGCTCCGCGGGGGGGTCCAGCGGCGGCTCCGGCGCCGCGGTGGCGGCGAGGATGGTCCCCCTCGCCCACGGCGGCGACGGCGGCGGATCGATCCGCATCCCGGCCTCCCACAACGGCCTGTTCGGGCTCAAGCCCACCTCGGGGCGCAACCCCATCGGGCCCTGGGTGTCCAGGCTGTGGGGCGGGCTGGTGGCGGAGCACGTGCTCACCCGCTCCGTGAGGGACTCCGCCGGGATGCTCGACGCCCTCAGCGGGCCCGAGCTGGGCGCCCCCCTCGGCCCCCTCCCCCCAGCGCGCCCCTTCCTCTCCGAGGTAGGGACGCCCCCAGGGACCCTCCGCATCGCCTGGACCGCGGGGGCGCTCTACGGGAAGGACACCCACAAGGAGTGCGTCGCGGCCGTACAGGACGCCGCCTCCTTGGCGGCAGCGCTGGGGCACACGGTGGAGGAGGCCACCCCGGCCGTGGACCGGCAGGTGCTCGTCAGGGCCTACCTGCTAGAGGTTGCCGCGGGCACCGCCGCGACCCTGCGTGGGATCGGGCGCAAGCTGGGGCGCCCTGTCCGCAGGGCCGAGGTGGAGGCCCCCTCGTGGCTGTTCGCCAGCATCGGAGAGGCGATCACCGCCGCCGACCTGGAGGAGAGCCGCGAGCTAGCCCACCTGGAGCTGCGCAGGGTGGCGGAGTTCTTCACCCGCTACGACGTGCTGCTCACCCCGACGGTGGCCGATCTGCCGGTCCGTCTGGGCGAGCTGGCCGTCAGCGCAGGGCAGCAGCTCCTCATCGGCGCCCTGGGGACCCTCCGGTCCCGCGCCCTGCTCCTCAAGGCACTCGACAGCCTCGCCGAGGACTCCCTTGCCAAGACGCCGAACACCATGCTCTTCAACCAGACGGGCCAGCCGGCGATGTCAGTCCCCACCTGGTGGTCGGAGGGGGGCCTCCCGGTGGGCACCCAATGGGTAGGGCGCTTCGGGGACGAGGCGACCCTGCTGCGGCTCGCGTCTCAGCTGGAGGACGCGCGTCCCTGGCGCGATCGCAGGCCCGCGCTGCTGCAGGGCTGATCACAGGGCCGCCCCCGCGATCAGGTCGACGGCGTGGTCTACCTGAGGGGTCCCCGGTGCCGCTCCTCGTCGGACGACCGGCGCGCGTCGGTGCCTTCCTAGAGGCCGACCCGCCGCGGCTAGTCCTTGGGGACAGTCCCCCGCATCAGCCGCTTGTTCACCACCTGACGCTGCCGCCGCTTGTACTCGTGGTGCGCGTTCTCCCCGGCCTCATTTCGCCTGGCGGTCCACGCGTCCACCAGCTGGAACTCGACCATCACGAAGACCACCCTCCCCATCTCCAGCGAGGTGCCGCTCAGGTAGCTGTCGGGGATCCGGATCGGGAAGTCCACGATGAAGTTGAAGGCGCGGTACGTGGCGCCAGAGAACTCGTTCTTGCCGCTCTCAGTGTGCCCAGGGAGGTGCTGCGGCACGTCCACCTGCGCCATGTCCGGGTCGTGGAGGAAGCGGACCAGGTCCTCGGGGCGGATCAGGTTGTTGTGGGACTGCCCAGGGATCACGTAATTGAAGGGGAAGAGGTTGTTCACCAGCCACTGCGTGGCGGGGATCAGGTCGGTCTGCTCCTCGACTACGATGCGGAACCGGAGCTTGTCGAACACGGTAGCGGCGATGTTCTCGCGCTTCACCAGCAGCTTGGTGATGACCGAGGTGCGGGTCTTCCGCGAGCCGTAGAAGGACACCACGGGGAGCCCCGCCGCGCGCATCTCGCGCCCGCCCTCCATGATCCGCCGGTAGGCCAGCTCCAGCAGCTGCGCCTCCGAGATCGCGGTCTGAAAGCGCAGGTCCGCCGCCTCCATGTGGTGGATGACGTGCATCAGCTTGAGCACCATACAGGCCTGCAGCTGCTTGCGGCGCATCTTCAGGCCCCCCGGCACCCGCGAGGCCACCAGGAAGACCTCGCGCACGTCCTCAGGGTCGCGCAGCTCGGGCGGGAAGCGGGTGTGCAGGTACTCCTCCAGGTAGCTCACCGCCTCGTTGTAGACGTACCGTAGCCTGTCGGCGTCGATGGGGTCGGAGGTGCTGATCAGCTGCCGCGCCAGGAAGCGATCCACCTCCTCAATCCGTCGAAAGGCGAGCTGGATCCAGTCTACAACCGATCCGCCAGCCAGCAACAGCCGGATGGCCTCCACCTCGGCGAGGCTGAGGCGGGTCTCGCGGACGACTCTGGAGAGGGCCGTGTCCAGCTCCAGTACGTCTCTTCGCATGCGCCCCCTCGTAGGTGTGAATAGGATCACTATCCCACATCACCCCAACAAAGGGAGGGCCCACTGGCGCCCCAAAAGAAAGCACAAGGGAATCCCGGAAGAGTCGTCGAGACCCGCGGCAGGAGAGTCCTCGTCCGCGACGAGGAGGGCGAGCGGGTGTGCTTTCTTTCCGGTAAGCGCGCGGTGATCGGAGATGAGGTGCGCTGGCGCACCGCCAAGGGGACCGGCGGCGTGCTCGACGAGGTGCTCCCCCGGCACAGCACCCTCCGGCGGCTGGACAAGACCGGCAGGGAGCAGGTGCTGGCCAGCAACCTAGAGGGGGTGGTGGTGGTGCTCAGCGCGACCTCGCCCCCGCTGGTCCCGTGGCTGATGGACCGCTACCTGGTGGCGGCGCACGCGGGGGGTATGCGGGTGGTGCTGTGCCTCAACAAGGTGGACCTGGGGCCCGAGGACAACGCGATGGAGGAGCTCCAGCACAGGACCGCGCTGGGCGTGCCGCTGCTCTCGGTGTCCGCCCACACCGGAGAGGGACTCGGCGCGCTCCGGCAGCTCATCGCCGGAGCCAGGGCGCCCTGGGCCCTGGTGGGCATGTCTGGCGTGGGAAAGACCTCGATCCTCGCGGCGCTGCTCCCGGAGCTCGACGTGGGCCCGGTGGGGGAGATCTCGGAGTACTGGGAGGCGGGCAAGCACACCACCACCGGGTCGCGGATCTTCGCCTTGAAGACGGGCGGAGAGCTGGCGGACTCGCCGGGAATCCGCAGCTTCGTGCCGGCGGGCCTCAGCCACGAGGACGTGCGACGCCACTTCCCTGGGATGGCCGAGCTACCGTGCCGGTATAGGGACTGCCTGCACCGCCCTGGGGAGGACGGGTGCGTCGCGCCCGAGCAGATCGCCGAGCCGCTCCTCGACTCCTACCGGCGGCTGATGGCAGAGGTCGAGGAGGCCACCAAGCCGTCCTACGCCTGATCCTTGCGCGGGTCCCTGGGCCCCGCCTCGAACTGCACCGCTACCCCGTGCTCCCGCAGGTAGGGCACCCCGTTCTCGCCAAGGTAGCCGCCGTCGACCACGATCACCTTGGCGATCCCCGCGTGGTGGATGAGCTTGGAGCACATCAGGCACGGCTCGCCGTTGACGATCATCCAGGCACCCCGCGTCGCGACCCCGTTGGCCGCCGCGTTGGCGATGACGTTCATCTCGGCGTGGACACACCCTATCTCGATGCGGGTCCCGGACTGGATGTGCTGCGCGTCGCGCAGGCAGACATCACCACCGCAGAGGTCTCCGCCACCCCGAGGGCCGCCGTTGTACCCATCCATCAGCACCACGTTGCGCTCTGGATCCAGGAGCAGCGCGCCGAACTTCGCCCTGGGGCAGTTGGAGGCCTTAGCGAGCGACAGGGTCTGCTCGATGCGGATGCGGACGTGCTTGTCCTTCATGGCTCCACCCTCCCGCCAAAGGCCCACCCGATCCGGAGGTCGCTGCTCGGCCCGAGCCTCCCCTCCAGGGACAGGCCCCCCGGCGAGCGGTACCTGAGCCCGAACCCGCCGACAAAGGCCGCAGTCCAGTGGTAGCAGCCGGTCTCCTCGTCGGTCTCACAGGTGTCATAGAGGGCGGATCCCACGCCACCCCTGGCCGAGAAGGTCAGCGGCGCGCGGTCGCCCCACTCGAATTCGAGCGCGCCCATGAGACCGGGGCTGATCCCCAACCCGCCGCCGAGCGCGATCGGAGCCTCGCTGCCCCCCGACAGCCCGGTCGCGGCGCCGATCACCCCGACCCGGACCACCGCCTCGTCCTCTGGGATCCGCGCGAGGACTCCGATCTCACCTAGCAGATAGGGCGCCCCCTCCGCGAAGCCCCAGGCGGGGGCGAGCTGCCCAATTCCCTGGACAGGCGCCCCCTGTCCGGGGTGCCGCGCGAGCGCCACCCCCGCCCAGGGCTCTGCGACCGAGAAGTCATGACCCACCGCGCCGCTCATGGTCCAGGTGCCGCCCAGTGCCACCCCCGCGAGGGCGACCGCGATCACGCCCCCGGCTCCCGGCTCAGATCCAGCTTGCCCACGATCACCTCTCGCAGCACGCCGAAGCGGCTGGCCCCAAGGTGGTGGAGCAGGGTGAGCCCCCTGTCGAACTGCCAAGCGCCGTCCCTGAAGTGGTCGACATCGGCGATCGCCCGGATGACCTGCGCCACGACGAGCGCCTGCGCCCCCATGTCGTGAACCATGGCCACCCGGCACTCGAGGTTCGCGACACACTGGGCGACGAGCGGCGCGCGGATCGACTGTGCCGGCAGGCGGGTGAGACCAAAGCGAGAGAACTTGTCGGCCTCATTACGCCCGGACGTCCGACCACACCCTAGCACCGCGTCTACCATCCCCTCGTCCGGGATGTTGAGCCCGAAGGTGCCGGTGCGCTCCAGGATGGGCCAGGAGTAGTGATCCTTTCCCACCAGAATCCCCAGCAGAGGCGGGCTTACCCTAACGGGCATGCACCACTGCGCCGCGAAGAGGTTGTCCTCAGCCCCGTCGCCCACGCTGATCAGGGTGACCGGGCCAGGGTTGATCAGCCGATAGGCTTGAGCGAGATCCACGGGTTGCTTGTTCATTGGAGCCGTCCTCTTGGTGCGATCACACCGCACCTTATTCTATCCCATCCGCCGCCGGGAGCGGAGGTGACGCGAGACCCCGCTACAGAAGAGAAACGACACAATGGCGCACCATTGACTTGATCTGCTTCATCACCGGCGATATTTCGCAGCCCCACCTCAGAAGGTGACTTCCGCTACAAAGGAAATGAGTTATATGACGCCCCTTTTATAGGAGAGGCCATGATTTCCTCGAAGCCCCTGGCCGCTGGTACAGGCGTCTTGATCGCCCTGATGGGGGCGCTAATCGGTGGCTCTGCCCTCGGCGGCGACGACAACCCCAGGGCCCACCTGCCCGCCCACGCTCCAAAGACGGACCACGCCGCGCTGATCCAGGGCGCCCTGGAGAACGGCGAAGACGTCACCAGGATGTGCCTGGAGTGCCACCCCAACGCCTCAAAGGAGATGATGGCCACCGACCACTTTACCTGGGGGGGGCAGCCGGTGCAGGTCCCCGGCAGCGACGAGGTGGTCCACATCGGCAAGCGCAACGCGCTCAACAACTTCTGCATCGGCGTGCAGCCGAACATGGGGATGTGCGTCAAGTGTCACGTCGGCCAGGGCTGGACGGATGAGGCCCATTGGGAGCCCACCGAGGCCTCGGTGGACTGCCTGGTCTGCCACGCCGACACCAAGACCTACTGGAAGACGATCGGCGGCTGGCCGGCGGCTGACGTGGACCTGGTGGCCGCGGCCAAGTCGGTCGGTCCCACCAACCGAGACAACTGCGGGCAGTGCCACGCCACCGGCGGCGGCGGCGACGGCGTCAAGCACGGCGATCTGGACAACACCCTGCGGAACCCCAACGCGCGCATCGACGCCCACATGGGCAAGCACGGGATGCTCTGCACCGACTGCCACCAGACGGCGCACCACCAGATCCCCGGGATGAACAACGGCACCAGCATGGCGCAGTCCTCCCACGTCCAGTGCGAGGACTGTCACGATCCCCGCCCGCACCGGGACGATCGCCTGAACAACCACACCGCCACCGTGGCGTGCGAGACCTGCCACATCCCCCACATGGCGGTGGACACCCCCACCAAGATGAGCTGGGACTGGTCTACCGCGGGCAGGGACGACATCCCGGAGGATCACTACACCTATATGAAGATCAAGGGCAGCTTCGTCTACGAGACCATGGCCGTCCCTCAATACAAGTGGTACAACGGGACAAATGGACGCCACCTTGCGGGCGACATCATCGACCCCAGCGGCGGTCCCGTCCAGATGAACCCCCTGTGCGGAAACATCGCCGACCCGCAGGCGCGCATCTGGCCGGTCAAGGTCCACCGCTCCAACCAGCCCTACGACACGGTCCACAACTACCTGTTGATCCCCAAGACCTGGGGCGAGGGCGGGTTCTGGACGGAGTTTGACTGGCAGAAGGCCCTCACCCTGGGCGAGTTGACCTCCGGCTTGGCGTACAGCGGCCACTATGACTTCACCTGGACCGAGATGGACTGGCCCCTGGCCCACATGGTCCAGACCGAGGAGAAGGCGCTCCAGTGCACCGACTGCCACGCCGAGGGCGGCAGGATGGACTGGGAGGCGCTCGGCTACGACGGTGATCCCGCGATCCTCGGGGGACGCCTCCAGAATGACCTCGTCGCCCACCCCGAGCAGCTCCGCGAGGCGCTGGAGGGCAGCGCGCCCAAGTACAAGACCTACGACGACGGCCCCGTTCCCACCGTCTGTGAAGAGGTGACCCGATGATCGCCCTGCTCCTCGCGACCGGCGCCCTCGCCGGGATGCACCCGCCCGTCACCCTGCTGGGGGCCGACTGGCTGCCGGTGGTCGAGACCGGCGCGCCGGTGTCCACCGCGGCGACCTGTGGTCAGTGCCACGACGCCGCGTGGATCGCCGGGCACTCCTACCACTCCGCGATGGACTTCGACCGACAGGTCGAGGCGGGCACCGCCCCCTCCGGGCGCCCGTGGGACCTCGGGACCGGCCCGGGCACCCGGTGGAGCCCCCTGCTGGACGAGGTGGTGCCGGGCATGGACGCGGCCACCCTCCAGGAGCGCCTCGGCCCCTATTTGGTGGGTGGCGGCTCCATCTCCCCCGACATGGAGATGAACTGCTTCCTCTGCCACACCCCCTCCCCCGACAACGCGGCGCGGGTCGAGGACATCCAGGGCGGGCACCCAGAGTGGGCGCTGACCGCCACCCTCCAGGGCCTGGGCCTGGTCCACCACACCCCGCCAGACCAGGTGGGCGTGGAGGTCACCGGCGAGGGCGAGGGCACCCTCACCACCGGCATCTGGTCCTACAACCTCGATCGCTTCTCGCCTGAGGGAGCGGTCGACCTGCAGCTGGGACAGCCCACCTCCGAGAATTGTGGCGTCTGCCACGGCACGGTCCACAGCGGCAACGACGCGCTGCTCCTCGACTTCGGGGGCCGCGGCACCCGCTCCGCGGGCCGGGTGTTCTCGCCCCAGAGGATCGCCTCCTCCTCGCTCAACGTGGCCGGCAAGGAGGCCCTCGGGCGCGCCTGGGACGTGCACGCCGAGCGGATGCTGGAGTGCACCGACTGTCACTACTCGCTCAACCACCCCGCCTACTACCAGGAGTCCGACGACACCCGGCCCGCGTACCTCCGCTTTGACGGTCGGAAGCTGGCTCTGAGCGACTACCTGTACCGCCCCTCCCACGACTTCGCCAAGGGGTACTCGGCCCAGGGCCACCTCGCAGAGGGACGGGACGGATCGATGCGCGCGTGCGCCGACTGCCATGACGCCTCGGCGACCCACGAGTGGCTGCCCTACGCCGACCAGCACTTCGCGGCGCTCGCCTGCGAGTCCTGCCACATCCCTGAGGTCTACTCCCCCGCCCTGTCGTCGGTGGACCTGTCCCTGGTCACTGCCGCCGGCGAGCCGGTAGTCCACTGGCGCGGAGTGGAGGGCATCCCCACCGATCCCGCCTCGCTGGTCACCGGCTGGAGGCCGGTGCTCCTCCCGCGGGTGGACCGGCCGGGCGCTCGGCCCAAGCTCACCCCTCACAACCTGATCACCTCGGTGAGCTGGATCGCTGGCGAGCCGGCGAAGCCCATCGACAGCCTGGCGCTCTCGGAGGCGCTGCTCCAGGGGCAGGGCTACCACCCCGACGTGCTCAAGGCGCTCGACGCGGACGGCAGCGGCTCCCTCAGTGAGGGCGAGCTGGTGCTGGACACAGAGGCCAAGGTCTCCGCGGTCCAAGCCCGCTTGACCGCGGCAGGCTTCGTCAACCCCACGCTGCACACCGAGGTGGAGGCCTTCGGGATCCACCACGGCGTCACCGGGAGCGGCTACGCCACCAAAGAGTGCACCACCTGCCACGCAGAGGACGGTCGCACCGGAGTGGGCTTCCTCCTCGCCGCTGCGCTCCCGCCCGGGATGACCCCCGCGCTGGTGGGGGACAGCAACGTGCTCCTCGACGGTGAGGTCACCCGCACCGACGATGGCGCGGTGATCTACCAGTCCAACCTGTTCCGCTCAGGCTTCTATCTGTTCGGCCAGGACAGGCTCTCTCTGCTCGACATCTTCGGGCTGCTCACCGTGGTGGGCTCGGTGTTTGGTCTCGCCGGTCACGGCGGATTGCGGTACCTCGGCGCCCTCAAGAGGAGGAAGCGGTCATGAGCAAGAACATGGTCTACATGTACACGCCGTGGGAGCGGATCTGGCACTGGACCCAGGCTGGCTCCATCCTGACCCTGCTCGCCTCAGGGCTGGTCGTCCACATGCCGAGGACCTTCAGCTTCATCCCCTTCGACGCGGCGGTGGACGTCCACAACGCGGTCGCGATCCTGCTGCTGGTGAACGCGGTCTTCGGCTTCACCTACTACGTGATCTCCGGGAGCATCAAACAGTACTTCCCGAGGCACCTCGGCGACCACCTGCGCGATTTCTACGCGCAGGCGCTCTACTACGGCTACGGGATCTTCATGGGGGCCCCGCACCCGGTCCAGAAGACCGCGGAGCGCCGCTTCAACCCGATCCAGATGACCACCTACGCCAGCGTCATGATGGGCCTGCTGCCCATGCAGCTGGCGACCGGGGTGGCGCTCTGGCTCGCGCCCTACTTCCCCGAGACCCTTGGGGCCCCCGGCGCGATCGGCGTCCTCGCCCTGCTCCACACCGTCGGGGCGTGGAGCTTCGGGGCCTTCGTCCTGGGTCATGTCTACATGACCACCACCGGCCACACGGTGATGCAGAACATCGTCACGATGATCACTGGCTGGGAAGAAGAAGAGCACCACGACGATCACAAGGAGGTGCAGGCATGAGCGCGCCCACCAAGGACTGGAATCCGTACGTCGCGGGGGCGACCCTGGGCTTCGTGCTGTTCCTCGCCTTCGCCCTCACCGGGAACGGGATCGGCGGCTCGGGGATCATCCTCAAGCTCAGCACCGTGCTCTCCCAGTGGCTCAACACCGAGGGGATGATGCAGAACGCCTTCTGGGCGGGATCCGTGGACACCCCACTGCTGAGCCTGCTGAACCACCGCCTCGTATGGGGCGGGGTGGGCCTCTTCCTTGGAGGCTTGCTCGCCGGCCTGCTCCGCGGCGACGGCTTCAAGATGGTGGTGCTGCGCGGGCCGAACATCTCGGTTGGCGCCAGGATCACCCTCGCCCTGGTAGGCGGGACCATCACCGGCTGGGCCGCTCGCGTGGGCCGCGGCTGTACCTCGGGTCAGGCGCTCTCTGGGGGCAGCCTGCTCTCGGTGGGCAGCTGGGCCTTCATGCTCTCCGTCTTTGCTGGCGCCTACGCTCTCGCGTATTTCCTGCGCCGCCAGTGGAGGTAGCCGATGTTCCCCATGTTCTCTGCGATGGGTCTGACCCAGAACATCCTCTTCCTCATCCTGGGCGCGAGCTTCGGCTTCGCCATGGAGCGGGGGGGCTTCTCGGACTCCCGAAACCTCGCCGCTCAGTTCTACTTCGGTGATATGCGGGTCTTTAAGGTGATGTTCTCGGCGATCGTGGTGGCCTCCACCCTGATCGTCGCGGGCACCAGCCTGGGCCTCATCAACATGGACCTGGTGTGGGTCAACCCCACCTTCCTCGGCACCGCCATCATCGGCGGCGCCGCGCTGGGCTTTGGCTTCATCATCGGCGGCTGGTGCCCTGGCACCTCCCTGGTGGGGATCGCCACCGGCAAGCTCGACGCCCTGGTGTTCGTGGCCGGCCTGTTCCTGGGGACCTTCCTCTTCGGCGCGACGGTCCCGTCGTTCTGGGACGCCTACAACACCTGGGGCGCGATGGGGCAGTTTACCCTGATGGACCTGACGGGGATGAGCGCGGGGGTGGTGGTCATCTCGGTGATCGTCGTCGCAGCCATCGGCTTCTTCCTGACCGAGAAGGTCGAGGACATGATGGGCGAGCGTGCCCCGCTCACGGCTCGGCAGCTCCAGGTGGTGCTCGGCGGCACAGGGGGACTGATCCTCCTGGCGCTGGTGTCCATCGGCCTGGGCGCTCCGACGGTAGAGGATCGGATCAACCTGCAGTCCACCGAACTGGACGCCACGCTGGCAGCCCGCGAGGTGCAGATGGATCCCGGTGAGGTCCTCAAGCTGATGAGCGAATTCAAGGTCCCGGTGCGGATCGTAGACGTGCGCTCCCCCTCCGACTACAACATGTTCCACCTCAAGGACGCCGAGCCTCTCCCCCCGGTGGAGGAGCAGGGCGCTTGGCTGATGGGCATGAGGGCCAAGTCGGTGGTGATCCTCATCGGCAACGACGAGGACGCCGCGACCCACGCCTGGAAGGAGCTGATGGTGCAGAAGGCGGGTAAGCCGCTCTTCACCCCCTACATCCTCGCTGGCGGAATGAACGGGTGGGTCGAGGCCTACGGGCACCACACCACTGGGCTCATCCACCAGGAGGCCGGTGAGGATCAGTTCCACTACCGCTTCAAGGCGCCGGTCGGCTCCAACGTGGACCTGGCGAGGCCTGACCTCCACCACGCCCCTGAGCGCGAGTACGTGCCCAAGTTCAAGCAGGCCAAGTCCGGCGGCGGCGGCGGCTGCGGCTGATCGACCCATCCACCTGCGGTGAGGCCGCGTCCGGGAGACCGGGCGCGGCCTCTTGGCTCAGACGTCGTAGGGGTTGACGTGGCGGTCGAGGAGCCGCTTGAGCTCCTCATAGGTCCTGAAGCCCTGCTTGCGCGCCTTGATGTCCCGGTCCTTGACCAGGTAGAGCTGCGGCACTGAGACAATGCCGAATTGCTCGTGCTTGGCGGCGTTGCGATAGGCGTCGATCTCCAGCACCATCAGGGTGCCCGTGAATTCCGCCCCCAACCGCCTGAGCACCCCCTGGAGGCGCTCGCTGCCCTCGGAGCCCTCCGCCACAAAGGCCAGCAGGAGGGGCACCGGAACCTTCTCCATCAGGCGCTCCACCTCCTCGTCCGGGAGCCGCATCGGCGCGCCAGAGGTGTCGAGATCCTCCTTGCACCTGCCGCAGCTAGGGGCGAGCTGGATGCGCTCCGAGGGAACGCGGTTCATCCCGCCACAGTGGACGCAGCGGTAGTAGCACTTGTAGCCCATGACAGCCTCCGACCGACATTGTGAACAACAGACAAGCGCGAGACAAGGGCTGAGGTACCATCGGCCCGCAAGGAGACCCCATGACCGCGCGAATCGTAGTCCTCTCTGGCGTCCGCACCCCGATCGGGGACATCGGCGGGAGCCTCTCCCCTGTGCTGGCACTGGATCTGGCCACCCACGCCATCCGCGGAGCGATCGCAGCCGCGGACCTGGATCCGTCGGTCGTGGAGTACACCGACTTCGGCTGGGTCGCGCAGGACCCGCGCGCCACCAACCTCGCCCGGATGGCGGCGGAGCAGGCCGGGGTCCCCTACACCGCGCCGGGCACGACCTGGCACGAGAACTGTAACTCCGGTGGCGCCGCGATCCACGGCCTGGCGCGGCGCCTGGCGCTGGGCGAGCAGCAGGTCGGTGTGGCGGGGGGCGTGGAGTCCATGTCCAACGTGGGGCGCTACCTGTTCGGGGGCCGCACCGGCGGGCAGCTCTACGGCGATCTGAAGCTGGTGGACGGCCTGTTCGGGGCCCTCACCGATCCCCTGGTGGGCGGCGGGGAGCTCGCGGGGCTGATCACCGAGCGGATGGTGGACCGCTACGGGCTGTCACGCGAGGAGCAGGACGACATCGCCTTCCGCTCCCACCAGGCCGCGCTGAGGGCCTGGGATGCCGGACACTTCCAGGGGCACGTGCTGTCGGTGGAGGTGCCCACCAAGCGCGGCAAGAGCACCCTGGTGACACGCGACGAGCACCCCCGCCCCCTGGACCGGGCGCAGTTCGCCCAGGCTCGCCCCTACTTCAAGCCCGACGGCGGTACCATCACCGGTCTCAACGCCTCCAGCCTGAACGACGGCGCTGCCGCGCTGGTGCTGTCCACCGCCGAGTGGGCTGAGGCGCACGGGATCCACCCCCTCGCCGAGCTGGTGGCCTGGCGCAACGTGGGCGTGGAGCGCGCCTACATGGGCGAGGGCGCGTTCAAAGTCATCCCGCCGCTGCTCGCACGGGCGGGTGTCTCTCTCCAAGACGTCGACCTCTTCGAGCTCAACGAGGCCTTCGCCGCGGTGCTCGCCGCGGCCTACCGCCACCTCCCCGGGCTCTCGCCCGACAAGGTGAACCTGTGGGGGTCTGGCATCTCCCTTGGGCACCCGGTCGGCGCCACAGGGGCCCGACAGGTGGTGGACATGGTTCACATGCTCGGGCACCGCGATCAGGAGCTCGGCGTCACCACGCGGTGCGTGGGCGGGGGCATCGGCGGTGGTGAGCTCATCCGACGACTCTGACCCCAAACCACACCAATTGTGGTAGTATTGCCACTCTCTGGAGCTACCATGGAAAGCCCTAACCACGAAGATCGTCTGCGCCTGCTGCGCTTTGTATGCTCCTTTGCCTGGGCAGATCTCGACGTCAACACGTCCGAGCGCGACTACGTACACCAGCTCACCGAGCGCCTGCACCTCACCGAGGACGAGAAGGTGCTGGTCGAGGCCTGGCTCGTCGTCCCCCCCCCCGCAGAGGACATCGACCCCTTCGACATTCCCGAGGAGCAGCGGCAGGCGGTCCTTGAGGCCGCGGCGGCGCTCATTCGGGCCGACGGCCAGGTCGCCCAGGCCGAGCTTGAGAACTTCATGCTCCTAGAGGCCCTGATCGGCGCCTTGGAGATGACCGAGATGACCGAGGAGCTCCCCAAGTAGGGGCTGCCGCTTGGTCTGGCCGCGAGCGCGGCCAGATGTCCCCTCGCCCGCCTTCGGACGGCACCCTCCCGCGCGCCCCCCCCGGGGGGACAGGGTGCTGGGTGGTAGGAGAGCACGATGACTGAAAGGCAGGGCGCCTACTTGGAGATGAGCCTCTCGCCCTCTGGGGTGTTCCTCTTGGTAGCCGGCCCTCACTGCTCGCTGAGCTGGGCGTTGTCGCTCCTGGAGCGCGCCCCCTTCCCCGGTCCGTCGGTGGCGGTGCTGCTTGAGGACGCCCACCCCTCCCTCTCTGGGCTGCCACAGCTCCCCTCGGGGCAGGTGGACCGCTGGGTGGTGATCGGCGATCCGCTGGAGGGCCTCCCAGGCGACTGCTTCCCCGACATGGTGAGCGCCGCCACCCACCTGGAGCTGCTGCTCGCGCAGGGCGGGCGCGTGCTGCTCGCGGGCGCCGCCGCCGCCGACCTGGTGCGCTACGCCCCCACGCTGCGCGAGGCGCTCTCTCCGGCCCAGGCGACCGTGGACCTGGACGCGCTGCTGCGCAACGCGAATCGGTTTCGGGAGGCCACCGGCGGCGCCGCGGTGCTGCCAGTGATCAAGGCCAACGCCTACGGCCTGGGGGCCCCGGTGCTCGGCTGGACCCTCGCCGACTGGGGCGCAGAGGGCTTCGTCGTCGCCTACCCCGACGAGGGAGTGGAGCTGCGAAAGGGAGGAATCCAGCGCCCCATCCTGGTACAGAACGCCCTGGAGCCTGAGGTGGCCAAGCTGGTGCGCAACGGCCTGGAGGTGCAGGTGTCCTCGGTCGAACAGGTGGGGTGGCTCGCCGAGGAGGCCGCCCGCACTGGGCGGGTCGTAGGCGTGCACGTGAAGGTAGACACCGGGATGAGCCGGGCGGGGCTGCTCCCCGCCGAGGCGGCTGCCCTCGCCCTGCAGGTGAGCCGCACACCCGGCCTGGCGCTCGCGGGGCTGATGACCCACCTGGCCTCCGCGGACGAGCCGGCGGAGGACGGGTTCACCCAGACCCAGCTCCAGCGCTTTGAGGCCGTCCGCAGCGCGCTCAGCGCCGAGGGCGTGGTCCCCCGCTGGGTCCACGCAGCCAACTCCTCTGGAACCGCGCGCTTCCCCGAGGCGCACCTGGACGCCATCCGGGCGGGCATCGCCCTGTGGGGCTACGCCTCCGCCCTCCCGCTAGCCACTCACCCTGTCGTCCGCCTCACCACCAGGGTGGTGTCGGTGAAGTGGGTTGAGGCTGGCGAGACCGTGGGCTATGGGCGGACCTGGGCCACAGGCGACAGGCCCCGACACATCGCGGTGGTGGCCATCGGCTACTACGACGGCTACCCGCGCGCCCTGTCCAACCTCGGCTGGATGGGAGTCCACGGCACCCGCTGTCCGGTGGTGGGGCGGGTGTGCATGGACGTGACCATGATCGACGTGACCCACCTCGGGGGCGGGGTACGCGCGGGGGACGAGGTGGTGGTGTATGGAGCGGGTCCTGACGAGCCGGACCTGGAGAGGCTCGCGGCGCTGGTAGACACCATCCCCTACGAGCTGCTCACCCGCCTGTCGCCCCGTATCCGCCGCATTTATCGCCGGAGCTGCCCGACCCTCTGAGCGAAGCGGGGCGCCAGGTCACCCTGACGCCCCCCGAGGCCCCAGGGGCCCAGCGCCTTAGTAGGACTCGGGCTCGTTCAGCATCTCGTCGGACACCGGGTGCCGGAAGACCCAGCTCACCCACACCTGGTAGCCAATGACGACGGGCACCGCGACGGCCGCCACACCGAGCATGATCTGCATGGTGAGGAGGCTGGAGGCGGTCCCCGAGGCGGTGAGGGAGTGGACGATGTTCTGCCCATCCCAGGTGGCCGCGGTGTCGAGGGTGGAGCGCATGGTGTAGGGGAACATGCCCGCCACTCCGAAGCCCGCCGCCATCGCGATGGTCAGCGCGGAGCCGGCCCAGGCGAGCCAGTAGCTCTTCTTGAGCTGCATCCCGATGTTGAGGAGCAGACCGCCCACGGCGAGGGCCGGGAAGATCAGCGTCCACAGGCGCGCGAAGTGCGCGGTCCACAGCTCGGTGTAGGCGAAGGACAGGCCCAGGAAGGCCACCGCCAGCACCAGCGAGGCCACCCAGGCCTGCTTGGCCACCGCGGCGAGGCGGTCGCGGAGACCGCCCTCCTCGGCGTGGACGACGCCCCACAGCGCCCCGTGCTCGACGAACAGGGCGACGAAGAGCAGCCCGCCGGCGAGGCCGTAGGGGTTCAGCAGCGTGAACAGGTTCCCCTGGAGGTTCCACTGGGCGAACTTGTCGTTGTCGAGCATCTCAAACGGGACGCCCATGAACAGGTTCGCGAAGAACACCCCGAAGAGCAGCGCCAGCGCGAAGGAGCTGACGGTGTGGACCCAGTCCCACAGCGAGCGCCAGCCGTCCGAGTCCACCTTGCCGCGGAACTCGAAGGTGGCCCCGCGGAGGATGAGCATGAACAGCACCAGCATCAGCGGGGTGTAGAGGGCCGAGAACATCGCGGCGTAGGTCTTGGGCAGCGCGGCGAAGGTCACGCCGCCCGCGGTGAGCAGCCACACCTCGTTGCCGTCCCAGAACGGGCCCTGCGCGTTGTAGATGACGCGCTTGTCCCTGTCTGACTTGGACACGAGGGGGAGGAGGGTCCCCAACCCCAGGTCGTACCCATCGGTGATGAAATACACCGCCCAGAGCACGCCCCAGAGGATGAACCACACATTGGCGAGAATCTCTTCCATAGCCTAGGCCTCCTTCACTGCGTCGGGGCCCTTGCGCGCGTACTTCGCGAGCAGGTACCAGTCGACGGCGCCGAGCAGGGAGTAGATGAGCACGAAGCCGACGAGGGTTGAGCCGACCTGGCCCACCGACAGGTGGGAGACAGCGTCCTCAGTGCGGAGGAGGTTGGTGACGATCCAGGGCTGACGCCCCAGCTCGGTGACGGTCCACCCAAGCAGGATGGCGATCCAGGGGATCGGGATCATGTAGAGCAGCACCTTGAGGAGCAACGGGTTCTCCTCGGGGTTCTTGCGCTTCCACACCGCCCAGGCGCCCACCAGGATCATCAGCGCCCCCAGCCCGACCATCAGCCGGAAGGAGAGGTAGACCGGCAGGACGGGGGGCCGATCCTCGACCGGCACCTCGTTGAGGCCCTTGACCACGAAGTTGGGATCCAGCCCGGCCATGAGCGAGAGGAGGCTCGGCACGGGCAGCGCCTCGAAGGTGTTGCCCTCCTGAGTCGGCCAGGCCAGCAGATACATCGGCGCGTGATCCGTGGTCTCCCAGTGGGCCTCCATCGCCGCCAGCTTCATCGGCTGCTCGTGCGCGACGTGCTCACCGTGGAAGTGGCCCATCCCCGCGACCCCCAGCGAGAAGAGCAGGGCAAAGGCCGCGCCCACCCGGAAGGACTTCTGGAAGAAGGTCACCTCGTTCTTCCTGAGCAGGTGATAGGCCGAGATGCCCAACACCAAGAAGCCACCGAGCGCCCACGAGGCGAACTCCACGTGCAGCCACTGGACCCAGGCCGAGGGCTGAAGCACCGCGAAGAAGTCCGTGAGCTCGTAGCGGTTCTTGACCTCGTTGAACTGGTAGCCCACCGGGTGCTGCATCCAACCGCTCGCCATCAGGATCCAGAAGGCGGAGAGGTTGGTGCCCAGCGCCACCATGATCCCGGTGAAGAGGTGCATCTTCTTGGAGAGCTTGTTCCACCCAAAGGTCCAGAACCCGATGAAGGTGGACTCCATGAAGAAGGCCACCGTCGCCTCGACGGCGAGCAGCGGCCCAAAGATGTCACCTACCGCGTGTGAGTAGCCCGACCAGTTGGTTCCAAACTGGAACTCCTGGGTGATACCGGTCACTACGCCCACCGCGAAGTTGATAAGAAACAGCTTGCCCCAGAACTGCGCCATCCGCTTGTAGTCCTGGTCATCCGTCTTCACATAGAGAAACTCCATGTAGGCGACGATCAGGGACATCCCCAGTGTCACGGGGACAAAGAGGAAATGGAAGTAGATGGTGGCGGCGAACTGCAGGCGGGAGAGTATGAGTACGTCCACATGCGCCTCCTGTGTTGAAGATGTCCAACGAGGATGAGGATCGATCCTGTCCCCAAGCGACGCCCTGATCGGGCGTTGAGTGGGCTTATGACACACCCTCCAGGCTCGTGCAGTAGCTCTCGTTACAAGTTAATTCAGAACAGCAAAGTTCCAGCTACAACAAGGCTTTTCAAACGCCAGCCATCGGTGGAAATAATGCCGGACCTGACCCGCCCGAGGATCGGCCGCGGATCATTGGCGCCGGTTGCAGGCCGCGTTTGGCGCGCGCGGGCGCGCTGAGCGCGCCCTGGTTCAGCGCTCCAGCCGGACCTCCCCCACCTCCCGCGCGGGCAAGGTCTGCTTGGTCCCATAGGGATCGGCGAGGCCCAGGGAGACGGTCCAGGTGTCTGGCCTCAGCCGCTGCGGGGGACGGATGGCGTGGCTGTCCCGGTAGATCACCCCCTGCTGCCACCGGTCCATAGGCCAAGCCCAGTCACAGGGCTGGTGATCACTCACCCACCGCTGGTCTCCGCTGCTGGGCTCCAGGCGCGCGTTGATCAACCAATCCCTCGTGGGCACCTCTGCCCCCGCTCTCAGGCGCCAGAAGGACTCCACGGTCACCAGCTCCCGCCCGCTCAGCCGTTCTGGGGCGTAGCGCACCCCCAGCAGCGTGACGGGCCCCATGTCCACCTCGATCCGCCGCGCGTCCTCTGGCAGCGCCTCCACCACACAGGCCGGGGGAGGAGAGGCCAGGGGCGGCGTCCGCACAGGATCCGAAGCCGGCGCGCGCGCTGGAGCCGGCGCCGGCAAACCCAGCTCCAGGATCACCCTCCCCCCCTCGGTGACCTGCCAGCGGGTCCCCAGCGCCTCGCTCCTAGCGCGGAGGGTCTGGACGATCCGGGCGAGGTCCGCCCCCTCGGCCAACTCGGTGCGACCGTGGCGCAGCACCACAGGCCACGCCTCGATCCCCGTCACCCCATCGCGCCCCAGGTGCAGGGTGAAGACCGCGCTCTGGGCGCCCTCCCCCATATTGCTGGAGTCGAAGAGGAGGTTGCCCGTGTCAAAGAGCACAGGGACGCCCTCTATCACCTCGACCCCATGGAGCAGGTGCGAGGAGCTCCCGATCACCGCGTCGACGCCAGTGCCGGCCAGCGCCCGCGCCAGCGCGCGCACCTGGGGCGTGGGCGCCTGGACGTTGTTGGGCCCCCAGTGCACCCCCACCAGCACGTGATCGGCCCATGCCCGCGCCGCAGCCACCCGAGGCTCAAAGTGGGCGGTCCACCCGGCGGGGTCGTCCTCGGAGAGGTAGCAGGTGCCGGGCGCGTCCGCCTCGGCAGCGAACTGCTGCTTGGTAGCGTCCACCGAGAACAGCGCCAGGACCTTCCCGGCGACCTCCACCCTGGCGGGCGCGCAGGCCTCCTCCCAGGTGGAACCAGCGCCAGCGTGATGGATGCCGGCCGCATCCAAGAGCCGGCTCTGGTCCAGCAGCGCCTCGGGCCCGTAGTCCCCCGCGTGGTTGTTCGCGTTGGACACCACGTCGACGCCCGCGGCGGTCAGGGTGTCAAGCAGCTCGGGGCGACCGCGATAGTAGTAGGGGCCGCGCTCCCCCTTCTCCGCGCCCGCATCGCCGAGACCCGAGACCACGCTCTCCAGGTTCACCCACGACAGGTCCGCCTCCCGCAGGGGGGTGAGGCCGCCGAGGGCAGCCTCAGCGCCCTGCCGGGCGAAGACCGCGTTCTGGCGCCGCCCCAGCATGGTGTCCCCCCCCACCGCCAGGGTGAGGCCCCCCTGCGCTCCCCCTGTCCCCACGGGCGGCCTCACCGGCAGGTGGAGCGCCCGCAGCGCCTCGGGGTCGGTCTGAGGCACGCGGGCAGGGTCCCACCAAGACCGCTCATCGACCCGGGTGCGACCCAAGGGGACCCAGCCGTCCGCCGAGCCCTCGATCCCCACCGGCCGCCCGCTCCTCCCATCGACCATCCGCCAAGCGATCTCATAGTCTCCGACCACAGCGTTGTCTGGGATCAGGAGGAGCACCTGGTCGCGCACCACCTCCCCCGCCCGCCACTGATCCGCCCGCCACAGCCAGTCTCCCGGCACGTGACGCTCCAGCAGCGCGGGGCGGGTCGCGCCGTCGCGCAGCAACCTGATCTCCACCAGGGTCTCCTCCGCGCGGGGCCCCGGCGTGGAGAACAAGCTCTCCACCGTCAGCTCTCCGCCCACGAAGGCCTCCTCCTGCACCCAGCTCTGGAGAAAGACCACGCCGTTGCTCAGGTGAGGGAGGAGCGGCGAGTCCGGGACCGCCTGGCGCACCCGCACCTCCGGCGCCTCCCCCAGGTCTCTCCGCCGCCACAGGGTCAGCCAGTAGCCGCTCGCGCGGGGCCAGGAGCGCACGTACGCGTAGCGCTCCCTGAAGGCCGGCTCCCGCGCCCAGCCGTAGTAGAAGGTCACGTCTCCCAGGTACTTGTCCACCGGGTTCTCCCATGGACGCCGGCCCAAGAGCTTCCTCGCCGCGCTGCCAGCCACCGCGTCAGGGCGGGCCACATACACCACCCAGTCCGGATCCCGCGACATCAGGTAGTCGCGCCCGGCCCTGTAGAAGCGCTGCAGGTGCCTGCGCCCTTCCGGTGTGGCCCGGTAGTGGTCCTTGACGAAGGGGTTGACCTTCATGTCGTGGTGGAGGTGCGCCATGTGGCGGTCCACCAGCCCGATCGTGTCGACGAAATAGAGGTCTGGCGCGTGAAAGGGGGTGGAGCCCATGTCCTGGAAGGCCACCGTGGCCCCCGGCGCCGCGTGCCGGGTGAGGTATTTGCCCACGGCGGCGTGGTTGTTGCGGGTGGACACCACATACCCCTGGTGGCGCGGCAGCAGCTCTGAGCTCTCCCAGAGGGAGAGGCCGAGCTGAGCGGCGAGCGCGGCCATCGCGAGCCCGCCCGCCCAGCGGCGGCGCCCCCACAGCTCGCTGATCGCCACCCCCGCCAGGGCGGCCACCGCGGGCCAGACGGGCAAGAAGAGGCGATACCAGCGCAGCTCGTCCCCCCCCACCTTGATCAGGTAGGCGATGAAGAACAGGGGCAGCGCCGCGAGGATGGCGCGCAACCAGCGGGCGCTCCGCGCGCTGGCCGTCCCCACCGCCCCCAGCGCGAGGGCGAGGGTCAGGCCCAGCCCCCCGAAGAGGACCATCTCCCACACGTAGTCGAGCCCGATCCGCCAGAAGAGGAACCCGCTCCCGCCCTTCACATAGAAGGTGTTGGGCAGGGGATCACCGAAGAACCACAGGCGCCAGGCGTGGTAGGGCAGCACGATCCCGCCCAGCACCAGCCACATGGGCCACACCGCGCGCCGGGCGCGGGCCGCCCCCGCGAGCGCGAGGAAGAGCGCGATGGCGTGAGGCTCGGGGCGGGTCAGGCACGACAGCGCCGCGCCCAGGCCCGCGAGCGCCCACCAGCCTCTGGCGTCGGGCTCGCTCCAGGCGCGGATGAAGGCGAGCAGAGTCCAGGCCGCGGTGAGCTCCACCAGCCCCATCTCCATGCCCGACACCGACCAGATGGACACCGCCGGCCAGAGCCCGAAGGCGAGGGCCGCCGCCAGCGCCGCCCAGGGCGCCGCGCCGAGGGCCACCGCCGCGCGCCTGGTGAGGACCCCCGCCGCGGCCGACAGGAGCAGGCCCAGGGCCGCCGCGAAGGGCAGCGGGTCCGCGCCACTGGCCACCACCGGCACCATCAGGACGGTCCAGAGGAAGTTGGTGTAGCCCTCTACCGCCTCACCGGCGTTGAAGACGAGGCCGAGCCCCTCGGCGGCGTTGCGAGCGTAGCGGAAGGTGATGTAGGAGTCGTCCTTGACGTAGCCCCAGGCCTGAGCGCCCACCGCCCCGGTTACGAGGGCCACCGCAGTGTCCGCCAGCAGCCCCTGCGCGCGCGCTCCTCTCAGCCAGCTCATCCATCGCTTCATCGTGTCCCCTCGCCGCCACGGCGCAGCATGCTGTTCGCGAGCGACCTCAGGGGGAGGCACGCCGACCATCCTCCTCTAACGACGCGCCACCAGCTCCACCACCGGGGGAGAGCGGCGGGTCCCCGGGGGGGGACGCTCATCGCTCGGCCGGGTCGTCCCTCGCGGCGAGCGCCACCGCGCCAATGGAACCGTCCCCTGAAGGGCAGCGGCGCGGGCTGGCGCCGGTGCGCCGAGCCCCACGGCAGGTGCCCGCGACCCGCCACCTAGCGCGCTCCTGTCTGGGTCGAGCGCCGCACCTGGACCGCGTGTGGAGAGCCTCGCGGGCACCGATCCGCTGGCCTCTCGACGCGTGTCCTTGTTCCTACGCTCGTCGCGTACAGAAGTACGCTTCCTCCCTAGGGAACGGCGGCCACACGCCGATATGCCTAGCGACTCGGCGCCCATTTACAGTTTGGAAGATGCGACGAGCAACTTCATCTGATGATTCCTGTGGAATGATGTAGCGCTTCCTGTGAGACTGTGCGGCTGATTGACCAGTGCCGCCTCGCGCCCCGCTGCCAGGCGACCTACCACCTCGCGCTGCCACCCCTGGTGATCGTCTCCCAGCGGGGCTCCGCCGGATCGATCGCCTGCCGGGCCCACCCCACCCGCGCCCCGGCCCGGCTCGACAGCTCCCAGGTGCCCGAGGTGAAGAGGTCGGAAGCGTCGACGTCCTCGGGCAGCGCGGGCAGCTCCAGCCGGGTCTGGTGGGTGAACACCTCCCAGGCGAGCGCCTCCCCCTCATACAGGGCGAGGCGGTAGTCCTCCGCCCCCGCGGCGGCGTGCCAGGCCAGGGGGTCCCCAAGACTCCACGCGCCGATCGCCACGTCGGGGCCGTCCAGCAGGGCGACGCCTCCCTCTGCGGCCGCCAGGGGCAGATCGGCCAGGGCACGGTGCCCCGTCGCGTAGGTGCGGGAGAGGTCGAGGGAGACCCGCTCGGTCGCCGCGCGCACGCCGAGGTATGGGAGGCTGATCACCAGCTCCTCGCCCACCACCTCCACCGCACGAGCGCGCCCCGAGAGGGTGAGGGTAGCGCCGGGCCGCTGGAAGTCCTGCAGGTGGACCGAGGCGGCGCGATCGCGGTGGTACGCGTCCACCGAGTCCAGCGGGGCGTCAGCCACCTCGGGCTGGTTGGTGCGGACGGTGAGGGTGCGCACCTCGGCGGCGGAGAGCTCCACCTGCTTGCGCGTGTCGCTGGGGAGCCACACCAGGCTCGCGCCCGCCTGCACCTCGCCGTGGGCCACAGACTCCTGCACCACCACCAGCCCTACCCGCGCCACGTCAGGCGCGACCTGCACCTCGAAGCTCAGGTCGAGGGGGTCGTTGCCCGGGGAATTGACGCAGTGCTCCCCCACGATCCCGGACCACCTGGCGCAGACCCTGGTGCCGGCCTCCTGCCCGTCCACCACCAGGTGCACCGGCAGCGTGAGGTGGGGCGCGTCCCATGGGGAGCGCCAGGCGAGGGGGAAGACCAGCGACTGGGAGCGCGGCTCCTCCGCGAGCCCCGCGTAGCTCACCGCGGTGCGTCCCTCCGCAAACACCGTCACCATCGAGGGCTCCACCACCGAGAGCGCGAAGGCCCCGTCGGCGTCCGTCTCGCCGATCGCCGCCCCGCGCTGCCCCTGAAGCACCACGCGCGCACCGACCAGGGGCGCCCCGTCATCAGGCGACACCGCCACCCCCCGCACCTCAACCGGCGCGGGTCCCTCCCCGGTGTCCGCCGTGTCGGCGGGTGTTTCCGGCGAATTGCAGGCCAAGAGCCAGATCAGGAACCCCATGTCAGCCTCCCTTCCCCCCGCTGTATCCCGAGGTCGCCCCAGCGGCCCTGCGCGGTCCCCTGGGATTCCCCCTGTACGGACGCGCCCCCTGTGCCGATGAGGGGGGGAGGAGGTTCCCCATGGGCATCGACGGACTCTCTCCAGCGCTCCAGGCGGGCTTCCTCGGGCTCCAGCGCGCCAGCGCGCGCCTGGACCAGGCCTCTGACGCGGTGGCAGCGGGCGCGGTGATGGACGGGCTGCTGATGAGCAAGGACGCCAGCGTCGCCCTGGAGGCCGGCGCCGCGATCACTCGCTCGGCGGAGGAGCAGCTCCAGACGCTGGTGGATCTGCTGACCTGATCGGGGCCTCCCACGGCAGCCCCTGCCCCTGCCAGGCCACCGCGCCGCCCTCGACGAGCTGAGCCCGATAGCCCGCCGCCGCGAGGAGCTGGGCCGCGACGGCCCCGTAGCGGTTGCGCTCAGACATCACCAGCAGCGGTAGGTCCTTGGACCACCCGGTCACCGGCGGCTGGTAGGGGTCCAGCCCGGAGAACGGGAGGCTCACCGCCCCGGGGACATGACCCGCCGCAAAATCCGCTGCGGGCCGCACGTCCACCAGCAGCCCCGGTCGCCCCTGCGCCTCGGCGGGGGTGATCACCGTGGGAACCAGCGCCGTTGGCTCAGCGGGGGTGGACCGGGGCGGCGCGGGCGGCGCGCCGCCGCAGGCGAGGAGCAGGCTCAGGGCGATCACGGACACCATCGGTCCTCCCAGGGGTCATGGGCCCGCTCCCAGGCGCGCATCGCGCGCGGGGGCCAGGCGGGCCGGTCGTCGGGTAGCCCGTCCGCGGTCGCGAGGCCCGCCACCGGGCCGCCTCCCTGACACTCCCAGGCGTACCAGGCCAGGTTGACCACCAGGGCGACCAGCGCCAGCGCCAGCAAGCGACGGACCGCGGCCAGCGCCTCAGCGGGGCTGGCGTCGGGCAGGCGCTGGCCCCACCGCCACAGCCCCCAGCTGTTCCACACCCCCAGCGGCAGGAGCACCAGCGAGACCCTCGGCAGCCACCCCAGCGCGGTCAGCCC
Organism: Deltaproteobacteria bacterium; assembly: GCA_016938035.1. Taxonomy (GTDB): domain Bacteria; phylum Myxococcota_A; class UBA796; order UBA796; genus JAFGVK01. The sequence continues at coordinate 28,865 of JAFGVK010000043.1, forward strand.
CACCCCGCCCAGCACCCCTGCCCCCAGCAGCAGGTGCCCTACCGCGAGGGTGAGAGCGGGTCCGTGGGTGGCCACCAGCGTCCTGTACCCCCTGGCGCGATCCTCCTCCTGCTGGAACACCTGCGCGAGAAAATACACCCCCAGCACCCCCAGCGAGCCGAACAGCCAGGCCAGCAGGGTGCGCGGATCGGGCGAGACCCTGACCACCGCCCACCCCACCAGGGGGGACAGCAGCCCATAGCCCACCCAATTCACCAGCGGCCCCAGCACCTGGTGCCCCTTCCAGGGGCGCTCAGGGCGCGAATAGAGCACCGCCAGCGCCGCCGCGATCCCCGCGGCGACCCCCTCGACGCACCCCGCCCACGCGCCCAGGCCGACGGACAGGGCCAGCGCCACCAGCCCGGGGGTGCGGATCCACCGGGGGACCGGTACAGGCTCGCCGAACAGCACCGGCCCCTCATCTCGGTCGAGGCCAGCGTTGAGCCACAGGGTGCCCGCGTGGAGCGCCCCCCACGCGAGGAGCACGGCCACCAGCCCCTCACCCCCCCGAAAGGTGAGGGCCCTGTCCCAGTGGGCCCACCCGTACCCGGCAAGGACCAGCAACCAGAGGTAGGGCAACATCGCAGGGCGAGCCAGCACCCACAGCGGGTGGCGCGTCACCTGCGCCGCTCGGGCTGAGGGCTGCGCGGCGCGCCAGGGCGCCCGCTCCGATCAGAGCGCTGGTCGCTGCCTGTGCCCATCACCTCGCGCTCCCGCAATTGGCCTCCCGAACTCACACCGGTTGCTTTATCATGGCCCTCTATGCAGGAGGCCTCGTGCAGGCTATCGGTCGCGTCCTCTTCGCGGGGCTCTCGCCTCAGGAATCCGAGCTGGCCTACGCCGCCCTCGGTGATGACTTTCACACCCTCCTCACGGTACGGGACGGGGCTGAGCTGCTGGAGCTGTGCGAGGGAGATCCCCCGGACGTGGTGCTGGTGGGGGAGCACGGGGCGGACGACCCCGGCGCGCTCTGTCGCCAGGTCCGCGCCCGGACTCAGCTCCGCACCGCGATCATCGCGGTGGCCCGCAGCTTCAGCGACTACTCCGAGCTCCTGGAGGGCCCCCTCGACGACGTCATCTGCGATCCGGTCGACGGCGCCCAGCTCCTCGCGAGGGTCCGAGCGCGCCGACAGGGGCTCCACGCGGTGCAGGGCGGCGGCGCTGTGCTCCATCAGCGGAGCGTCGCGGTGCGGCACCTGGCCCACGACGTCCGCTCGCCGCTCAACGCCATCTTCCTCCTCGCCGAGATGCTGGCCCAGGAGGACATCAACCCCGACATCACCCAGGACGCGCGCGACATCCTCGAGTCCGCCGACATGGCCTCGGGGCTGCTGGAGGGGCTCTCGGGCCTGATGCGCCTGGACTCTGAGGACGATCAGCTCTCTCGCCTCCGGCTGGATCTCTCGGCAGCGGTCCACAAGATCTGCGGCCGCCCCTTCCTGCGCAACCACACCCTGGTGGATCCTGGCGGCCAGGTGGTGCTGTTGGGCGACCAGCGCGCCATCAGCCAGGCGCTGGGGGACATCCTCATCAACGCCTTCTTCCTCTCCGAGCGCAAGGGCCGGCTCAGGGTGCGGGTCAGCGAGGAGGGGCCGTTCGCGGTGGTGCGGGTCGCCCACCCGGGGATCACCGCGGGTCAGGACGTGTTCCGCAAGCTGCTCGACAGCACCGGCACCGGCACGGTGGACCTGCGCCAGGCCCACATGAGCGTCTCGGCGGTGGGACTCTCCTACGCGGCCCACGTCGCCAGGATGCACGGCGGAGACCTCTCCTGGGTCGCCCTCCCCGAGGGCGGACACGCGGCGGTGCTCCGCTTGGTCCGCTCGCCTGCTCCCTGATCGCTCGCCGCTCCAGGGGGGCTGGCGCCCAGGGCGCCTCCACCGGGCGCGCTGGCGCCTAGAGCGGCCCGGTCTCTCGGCGCGATCTGCTTGACGGCGTCGCGTTCCCAGCGCCCTCCTCATAGGGAAGAAGCGCGGGCAGGCGGACGGTGAAGGTGCTCCCCTTCCCCGGGACGGACTGGAGCTCCAGCCTGCCCTGGTGCGCCAGGACGATCCGCTGGCAGATCGCCAGCCCCAGCCCTGTACCCTGCGCCTTGGTGGTAAAGAAAGGGGTGTAGAGCTGATCGCGCACCTCGCGCGCGATGCCGGTGCCGGTGTCGGAGACCGACAGCTCCACCCAGCCGCGCTCCTCATGGCTCACCCCCCTGCCCCCGATCCGCAACACCCCCCCAGCCGGCATGGCCTGGAGCGCGTTCTGCACCAGGTTGAGCAGCACCTGAGACAGGCGCCCCCCGTCACCCCACACCTCCGGCAGGTCGGCGTCCACCTCCAAGGTCATCGCCACCTGTGGAGGGAGCCCCTGCGCCCGAATCAGCGCCGCCACCCTGTCGATCAGCGCGCCCAGCGCCACGCGCTGCTGGTGATGCCCCGAAGGGCGGGCGTAGTCCAGGAACTGGGTGACGACCCGGTTGAGGCGATCGGTCTCGTCCACCACCACCTGGAGCATCTCCGCGGCGTCCTCCGGCAGCTCCCCCCCCTGGAGAAACTGCGCGGCGCCCTTGATCCCCGCCAGGGGGTTGCGGATCTCGTGCGCCAGCCCCGCCGCCATGGCCCCCAGCGCGGCGAGTCGCTGCCCCTCCTCCCGCTTCTGCATCTCCGCGAGGTTTCGCAGCACCGCGGAGGCGAGGTTGGCGACCCCCGAGATGCGCTCCAGCTCCTCGGCGGAGAAGCCCTCGGACCACTCCTCGTCCCGCAGGTGCAGCCAGCCGAGCACGGTGGAGCCCGTCATGAAGGGCACGGTCAGCTCGGCGTCCATCGCCCGCATCAGCGCCACCAGCTCGCCCCGCTCGGGGTCCTCTGCCCTCCGGCGAGCGAGGGTCTCGCGCAGGTACCAGCGCTCCCCCCGCTGGAAGCCTTGCACGAAGGGGCTCGCGGCGACGGTCTCGAGGGTCCCCACCTCCTCCCCTCCCTCGCGCCCGGCGCAGGTGAAGGCGTCCTGAAGCGGATCCCACAGGTAGACCGAGGTGGAGTGGACCCGCCCAGAGGCGTGCAGGCGCCCCAGCAGGGCCCTCACCAGGGCGTCGGCGGTCATCAGGGTGGGCAGCTCATCGTGGAGCGCTCTGAGGCTCTCGGCCAGCAGCAGGCCGCGGCGGTTGATCAGGCGGTCGGTCCACCCTGTGACGTGGACGTTGATCAGGTCGTACAAGGCCAAGAAGGCCATAGATCCAAGAAAGATCTGGAAAGTGGAGTGGAGGGGGTAGTCGACGAAGGTACCGACCCACACCACCGTCACGCCGTTCATCACCACCAGGATCACCGCCAGCACCATCAGCGCGGCGATGCGAGAGAGCAGCTCGCGCAGGTCGATCAGGCGGTAGAGCACCATCGTCTTGTAGAGGAAATACAGGGCCAGCGCGATGACCAGCACCGAGAGCGGGGGCACGGTGCCCTGCAGCGCGACCCCTCGGGACGAGAGGCCGCTCGCCACCGGCTCCACCAGGGGGATGCTGAGCCTCCCGAGCTGCTCGGCGAGGGTTAGGAGCACGCCCGCCCCGAAGATGACGAGCAGATAGCGCACTCGCGCCTTGTCCACCGGGAGCCTGGTGGCCTCGTGGGCGTCCCATAGACGCCACAGCACCAGCGCGAAGGAGGCGTAGGCGAAGACCCCTCCCAGCAGGGTGGGAGGGGAGTTCTTGGGGGTGTCACTGAAGAAGACGAGGTGGATCGCCCCGGTCAGGAGCACCGCCACCACCGTGGCCCACCCCAGGCGCCCCACGCCCCGGTGCCAGCGCCGGCCGCCGGGAAAGAGCCGATCGAGGGTCCAGAGGGCGAAGGCGGGGATGGTCATGAAGGCCACGACGTAGAGGGGCCGCAGCACCTCCAGCCCGGGGATCAGCGACAGGGCGAAGGAGGCGTAGGCCACCGCCACCGCCCACCCGAGGCCCAGAAAGGCCTGCCGCACCAGCTCCCCCGGCTCCGCGGCCCAGGCTCTGGTGGCGAGCACCGCGGCGAGCACCGCGACGATGAAATACAGGAGCGCTGTCATGTCGTCCTCTCCCGGCAACCTAGCCGATCCCAGCGAGTCCATCCCATGTCCCTGAGCCCCGCCGCGCTCCCGTCAGTCGACGCCCTGCTGCGCGACCCCCTGCTCGCCGACCTCCCCAGAGAGGCGGTACTGCCCCTCGCGCGCGCCCACCTGGAGCGCGCCCGCGCCGCGCTGCTCGCGGGGGAGCTCGACGCGCTGCCGCCCTTGCCAGAGGCCATCGCCAGCGAGGCGCGCGCCCTGCTGGCCGGCGCCCTGCGGCCCGTACTGAACGCGACGGGGGTGGTGATCCACACCAACCTGGGGCGAGCCCCTTGGAGCGAGGGGGCGGTGGCCCACGCGGCTGCGGTGGCGAGGGGCTACACCAACCTGGAGCTGCTCCTCCCCTCCGGTGCGCGGGGAGGGAGGGGCGAGGGGGTGATCCGCGCCCTGCGCCACCTGACCGGGGCACAGGACGCCCTGGTGGTCAACAACGGCGCCGCGGCGGTGCTGCTGACCCTCGCCGCCCTCGCCAGGGGGCGCGAGGTGCTGGTGTCCCGCGGGGAGCTGGTGGAGATTGGAGGCTCCTTTCGGGTCCCTGCGGTGATCGCCTCTGGGGGCGCCGCCCTGCGCGAGGTGGGGGCCACCAACCGCACCCACCTCCGGGACTACGCCGACGCCATCGGGCAGGACACCGCCCTGATCCTCAAGGTGCACAGGTCCAACTTCCGCATGAGCGGCTTCGTCTCCTCGCCGCCCAGGCGGGCGCTGGCGGCGCTGGCGCGGGAGCGGGGGCTGCCGATGGTCGAGGACCTGGGGAGCGGCAGCCTGCTCCGCCTGGGCGAGGAGCCCTCGGTCCGCGAGGTGCTCGAGGAGGGGGCGGACGCGGTGATCTTCTCGGGAGACAAGCTGCTCGGAGGGCCTCAGGCCGGGCTGATCGCGGGGTCAGAGGCGCTGGTCGCCCGGCTGCGGGCCCACCCCATGTACCGGGCGCTGCGGGTGGACAAGGTGATCCTCGCGGCGCTGGAGGCCACCCTGGGGGAGTGGGCCGCGGGGGCGATCCCCCCCGCCCAAGCGATGCTGCGCGAGGACCCCGCCGCGATCCTCGCCAGGGCCGAGCGCCTCGCGCACACCCTCAGGGCTGAGGGCGTCCCCTGTGCGGTGATCGCGACTGAGGGCGCCTCTGGCGGGGGGGCGCTGCCCGACCAGCCGCTCCCCAGCTGGGCGGTCACGCCCCTGCTGCCCAGGCTGGAGGCGCTCGCGCAGGCGCTGCGGACCGGCGATCCGGCGGTGGTGCCCCGCCTGCACAGCGGGCGCCTGCTGCTGGACGCGCGCACCCTGTCTGAGGGAGACTGCACCGCGGTGGCGGGGCGATTGGCCGACCTCGCGCGACAGGGGTATTGACCACCTATGCGTACTGGCTTCTACAAGCTCCTGGAGGCGGACCCCGGCGCACCCCACGCCGAGCTCCGCGCTGCCTACACCCGCGCCGCCGCCGAGCTCAACCGGCGCAGGCGCTTCATCACCGATAACCGCGGCGACCCCTCAGAGGTGGATCTCACCCGAGAGGCCCTCGACGAGGCCTGGGCGGTGCTCTCTGATCCGGTGCTGCGCCGACACTACGACGCGCTGGTGGTGCTCTCGGGCGAGGCCGAGTTCCCAGGGCCCAAGCAGGTCTGGAAGCGGGTCTCTGGGGCGATGGTGCACCCCCACGCGGGGGCCGCGGCGGACCTGCTGCGCATCACCACCACCCTCAAGATCGGGCCCCTGCCCCCAGTGCCCCGCCCTGAGGGCGCGACGCGGCCCCAGGCGGTCCCCGACGAGGAGGCCACCTGGGTCACTGGCCCCGCCTCCCCCACCCCCGCGACGAGGCGCCACGCGGCCCCGCCGCCGATCACCCTACCGCCTCCGCCGGCCGACCCACCCTCCCGGGTCACCCTGGCACCGCTCCCCACCCCCGAGCCGGCACCGCGCCGCATGGCGGTGGAGGCGATGATCGACCGCTACGGCTACACCGGCCTGCTGCTCAAGAAGCTGCGCGAAGCGAGAGGCCTGAGCCTGGAGGCGCTCTCGGCGCGCACGAGGATCACGGTCCGCTTCCTGGAGGCCTTCGAGCAGGACGACTTCTCCCACTTGCCCAGCAGCACCCAGTTCATCCGCTCCTTCCTGATCCAGCTCGCAGAGGAGCTGGGGATCTCGCCCGAGGCGCTGGCAGAGAGCTACCTCCGCCGCATCCACCAGGACTGAGCCGTGGCCGAACACCTCACCACCCGGCAGGCGGGGCGGATCGACGCGGTCCTCGCCGACCTGCTCGAAGGGCTCTCGCGCTCGCGCCTGGCCGCGCTCATCAAGGAGGGCAGGGTCGAGGTGGAGGGCGAGCGGATCACCCGCCCCGCCGCGAAGATCCCGGCGGGAGCCAGGGTGGTGGTAGACCTCCCCCCTCCCAGACCCGCCACCGCCCCGCCCCAGGACCTGCCGCTGGACATCGTGTATCAGGACGCGGACATCGCGGTGATCAACAAGGCGCCCGGCATGGTGGTCCACCCCTCCGCCGGTCACGAGGAGGGCACGCTGGTCAACGCGCTGCTCCACCACCTCGACGACCTCTCCGGGGTGGGCGGGGTGGAGCGCCCAGGGATCGTGCACCGCTTGGATCGCGGCACCTCCGGGCTGATCGTGGTAGCCAAGCGCGACGAGGCCCACTGGAGCCTCGCGGACCAATTCGCGGTCCACAGCGCCGGACGCCGCTACCTCGCCCTCACCCTAGGGGCGCCCCACAGCGACTCCGGGACCATTCGCTCCCGCCTCGCCCGGCACCCCACCGATCGCCTCCGCTGGGCCAGCACCGACCGGGAGGAGGAGGGCAAGGAGGCGATCACCCACTGGCGGGTGGTGGGCAGGGGCGCGCTCACCCTGGTGGAGTGCGTGCTGGAGACGGGGCGCACCCACCAGATCCGGGTCCACCTGACCGAGGCCGGCTGGCCACTGGCCGGCGATCCAGTCTATAAGCGCCGCGGCCACAGGGTCCCGCCTCAGCTCGTCGACCTGATCGGAGACGACCGCCCGATGCTCCACGCCTGGCAGCTCCAGCTCGATCACCCCCTGGATGGGGTCAGGCGGACCTACTACGCCGATCCCCCCCAGGACTTCACCGCTCTCGCGCGGGCGGCGGGGCTGTTCGAGGCGCTCGACGCCCTGCTCGCGCACAGGTAGCGCGCCCCGCGATCCCTCCGGGACCGCGTCGTTCCCCTGGAGCGTCGAACGGCTCCTCCGGGCCGTATACATCGGGGCAGGTTCGTCCTCAGATACCGCAGGGCGACGCAGGGGATTGGGGGGCGGGAGCTGTTGGAGCAGCGGACCGACGACGGGGGACCCCACGGGCAGGCCGCCCGATGGGCGCCCGGAGCAGCGACCAGATCGGCGCCTTGGTGCCCTGACACACCTAGCGAGAGGTACGGCGGCGACGAGCGCATCGAGGAGCGCAGCCAAAGCCCCCCCGCAGCCAGGCCGCCCGGCGAAGCCCTCGAAGGTCGAGCCCGCGTGATCCGATCCATCTGGCCCGAATTGGGCGGAATTCCCACTCCAGGTCCAGCGCGTTGGCGGGCCGCGCCACGGAGGCTGCCCGAGTCCGAGCAAAACAAAAGGCCGACGCGCGCGTCGGCCTCAGGTCCTCCGAGAGGAGCCTACTTGGCGGCGGGCTCCTCGCACTCGGCGGGGACCTCGTCGATCTGCACCAGGGTCAGGCCAGCGACCTGCGCCGCGGACATGGAGTCGACCTCGATGGAGAGGCAGTACGGCTCGCCATCACCGCACTCCTCGCAGCTGATGCCCATCGCGCCGGCCAGATCGCAGATGGTGCCGGGGGCGCCCTCGGGATCGACCAGCGGGACGAGGGGGCGGGTGTCGATGATGCCCGCCAGGGTGGCGCCGGCGATGTAGGACCCGTCGGGAGCGAAGGCGCCAGAGACGAACAGGTCCTCGATGGTCACCGAGTAGGAGGACACGGTGAGGGTGGTGGTCTCAGGACCGACCTCGAAGTAGGGGTTGGCCGTGAAGTCGGCCACGGGGAACGGGATCGTGGGGACGCAGGCGTCCTGCTCCGCGGGATCCGCGCCGTCGACGCCCATCGCGCCCATCATGTTGATGGTGGTGGCGTCGGAGCCCTGCACACCCAGGAGGATCACGGTGTCGGCCATGTACTGGCCGAGGATCGAGCCCACACCCTCGGGCTTGATGAAGCGGCCGGAGGCGAGGTCGAGGTTGTAGGTCTTCTCGAGCAGCGCCGAGGCTTCGAGCGCGGTGCCGACCTCGGAGGTGGTGAACGACACCGTGGGGTCGCCACAGGAGAAGTGGATGTTCATGGTGTAGCTGGTGGACGCGGCGAGGGGCGCGTTGGGTGTGAAGACGAGGGTCTCGTCGATCCACATGGTGGTGCCGGCCACCTCGCCATCAGGGCCGGTGACGGTCATGGTGGCGGTGTCGTCCACCTCGGAGAAGGTGGCCTCCACCGTGGTGCGGTAGTAGACGCCGGTGGCGTCCGCGGCGGGGAAGGTCGAGGCGACGCTGATGTCACAGGTGACGGCGGTATCTTCCGGAATTCCGGTCTCCTTGTTGCCACATGCGGTGAGTCCGACGATACCCGCGAGAGCAAGGCCAATAGCGAAGCGATTCATGCGCGTCCTCCTAGAGATGCAGTTCAAGTGATGGGTGTGTACCCGGTCCTTGCGGCGACCGTCAACGAGTTGACGAGGAAATCCTGCCGCAATGTGTCACGCGGCCGCCAGCCCTACAGAACTACATCCCCATCCCGGGCATCCCGGTGGTGGAGATCCGGTGGGGCCTGACGAAGATCTCGTCCTCCGCTGGCTGCCCTGGCTCCCGCTCCAGGGCCCTGCGCACCCGGGGGATCCACGCAGATCCCGGGTGGCCGGACTCCAGGGCGGCCAAGGCCGCCGCCGCGCCCTGGAGGTCCCCAGAGGCGTGCTGTGCCTCGGCGAGCAGGGCGAGCGCCTCGGGGACGTGGGCGCTCTCGGGATAGAGTCGGACCATCCCCTGAGCGCGGTCGATCACCGCGCGCCAGACCCCGCGCTCCGCATAGAACCTGGCCACCACCAGCTCCTTCTCGGCGAGGCGGTCCAGCCCCTTGGCCTGGAGCGCCTGCACCTCGGCGAGGTAGGCGGACTCTGGGAAGCACTGATCATAGCCCCGGGCCCCGCCCTCCTGGCGCCCCGGTGGGCACCAGGACCACGTCGCCAGCGAGCTCCTGGTGGCGGTCTGGTCGCGGCCTGGGATCTTGGAGGCCCGCTTGAACATCGACAGACCCTCGCGGTAGACCACGAAGTCCATCCCCCGCCCTGGCTCCCCGTCCTCCCCCACCACGTAGACGGGGTAGAGGGGGTGCAGCCGCCGGAAGTCCTCGTAGGACATTCTGGCCTGCTCATAGTCCGCCTTCTTGAAGTAGATCTCCGCGATCACAAGCTCAGCCTTCAGGGCCTCTGGCTGGTCGCGGTAGTAGTTGCGGACCCTGTTACAGCTCTCTAGGGCCTTGGTGTAGTAGGAGCGGTGAGAGTAGCGCTCGCACAGCTCGTAGGCCTTCTCCGCGTCCTCGCGCGCCGAGGCGACGGGCGCGTAGAGCAGGGTGACGAGGCCCAACAGGGCGAGGATCTTCATCGGACCTCCGGTAGTCGCACCGCTTACCCGAGGCGTCCCGATCCCGCCACCTGCCCGCTGTCTCCCCTTGTCACCCTACCCCAGGCGACTACTGTTGGGCATCCCCTCGGAGCGAGCATGAGTGATAGCCAGCGCGCCCTCCCGGCCGTAGATTTCTCGTCCTTCATCGTGTCCCTGGCCTCCTCCGGGCTGGTCGCCCTGGGCGAGCAGCCTGACCCCTCGGCGAAGATCCACCGCGCCAACCTCGCGATGGCCAGGCACACCATCGACGTGCTGGGTGTCATCGAGGAGAAGACCAAGGGAAATTTGAACAAGGACGAGGCGCACCTGCTGGAGACCCTCACCTATGAGCTGCGGATGAAGTACCTGGAGCACGCCAAGGCCTGATCCCGCGAGGGCTCGGTGCGCCCCCCAACGACCTCCGGGCGCGCGCCCCCCAGGGCCTTCCGGCTAGCAGCCCACGCGGGCGGTGTCCCCCCAGCGCCAGGCAGCGCGCGACGCGCCCACGCCGGAGGCGCCCCGGCCTCGCACGGTGCCGAGGACAGGCCGATCGTTGGGCGCTCCGGGCGATCGCTCCCCGCGGCCCTCACCGCCCCGCCCCGACCGTTCCCGAGGGACTGGAGCACCACACCGCGCTCTCCCTACCGGCGAGGGCTCGGGCCCCGAGCGGGCCATCCGTCCCGAGCAGATCGAGGCAGGTTCGCCCGTTGAGTCCTAAGGGAGGAGCGCGGCTCCGGAGGACGGAGCATCGTGGAGCGTGTCACCGGCGACGGGCGGACGGGCGCGCCCGATGGCGACGGAGTGGTCCCCAGATCTCCGCCCGGGCGGCGAGGACCCCGGTCCTGCCGCCTCAGAGCCTGAGGCCGCCGTCCACGTCGAGGCAGGTGCCGGTGAGGTAGTCGCACTCCACCGCGAAGCGCACCGCCCGGTAGATCTCCTCCGGCTCCCCCACGCGCCCGAGCGGCACCCGCTTGACCGCGGCCTGGAGCACGTCCTCCCGCATCCCGGCCAGTATGGGGGTGTTCACGAAGCCAGGGGCGATCGCCACCACCCTGACCCCGTACCTGGCGAGCTCCTGGGCCCAGAGCCTGGTGTCGGCCACCAGCCCGGCCTTCGCAGCAGAGTAGTTGGACTGCCCCTGGTTCCCGTGGCGCGAGATCGAGGCCATGTTCACCACCAGCGCCGGGCCTCCCCCCGCCTCGATCCGCTTGGCGGCGAATTCCCTGGTGCAGAGGAAGGGTCCGGTGAGGTCCACGTCGATCACCCGCTGCCAGTCAGCGAGGGACAGGCGGTGCACCTCCCCGTCCCGCCCCTTGCGGACCAGGAGCCCGTCCCGGAACAGGCCCGCGTTGTTGATCCACAGGTTCAGGCCCCCCAGCGCGGCCCATGCCTCGTCGACCAGCCGCACCACCTGCGCCTCGTCCGCCACGTCCGCGACAAAGCCGCGCAGCTCCAGGCCCTCAGCCCGAGCCTCTGCCTCCACCGCCTCCACGGCGGCGGCGTCCAGGTCGCAGAAGGCCACCGCCGCGCCGTCCCGCGCCAGGGAGCGCGCGAAGGTGCGCCCCATCCCCGACGCGCCGCCGGTCACCAGCGCCCTGACCTGCGAGAGCTCCATCAGACGAGCGCCTCTGCCGCCCAGGCGTAGGCCCTAGCGATCGCGGAGGGGATCCCCGAGGGGTCCTTACCACCCGCCTGGGCCATGTCGGGGCGCCCGCCGCCGCCCCCGCCCACCAGCGGCGCGATCTCACGGATGAGGTTCCCGGCGTGGGCGCGCTTGCCCGCGATGTCCTTGGTGGCGGCCACCACCAGCTGCACCTTGTCTCCCCGGTTGGCGAACAGGAACACCACCGAGGTGCCGAGCTGATCGCGGAGGCGATCGACCTGCTCCTTCAGGTCCCCGTCGAACTCTGCCGCGAGCACCTTCACGCCGCCAAAGTCCCGGGCCTGAGACACCAGGTCACCCGCGGCCTGCCGAGCGAGCTCCACCTGGAGCGCGCTCAGCTCGCCCTCCAGCCGCCTCTTCTCGCCCTGGAGCCGCCCGATGGCCTCGACCAGCCCGTCGGGGGTGGTCTTGAAGAGCGCGGAGGCGTCCTCGAGGGCCCGCCCGCGCGCCCTGTCCCACAGGAGCGCCTCTGTGCCGGTGAGCGCCTCCAGCCGCCGCACCCCCGCGGCCACCGAGCCCTGGCCCACGACCCTGATGGAGCCGATGTCGCCGGTGCGCCCGACGTGGGTGCCGCCGCACAGCTCCACAGAGAAGCCGGGCACAGAGACGACCCGCACCTGCTGGTCGTACTTCTCGCCGAAGAGGGCCATCGCCCCCGCCGCGCGGGCCTCGTCGAGGTCCTTGAGCTCGGTGCTGACCGGCAGGTTGGCGAGCACCTGGGCGTTGACCAGATCCTCGACCTGCTGGATCTGCTCGTCGGTGAGCCCCCTGTGGTGCGAGAAGTCAAAGCGCAGGCGCTCGCCGCTGACCATTGAGCCCTTCTGTTGAACGTGATCGCCCACCACCTGGCGCAGCGCGGCGTGGAGCAGGTGCGTGGCGGTGTGGTTGCGGCGGATCGCGGCCCTGGTTGGGTCTACGGAGACCTCAACCTGGCCCCCCACCTGGAGAGCGCCCTGCTCCACCGAGAGGTGGTGGAGGAAGAGCCCCGCGACCCTGGTGGTGTCGCGCACCGCGGCGGAGAGCCCCTGAGCGCTGATCCGCCCGGAGTCACCCACCTGACCGCCGGCCTCGCCGTACAGGCAGGTGCTCGCGAGCACCGCGACCCCCTCCTGCCCCTGGGCCAGCGCCTCTACCTGCTCCCAGCTCCCGTCCGCCCCCTTGCGGACCAGGGCCATCACCTCGCTCCGGTCGAACAGGCGCTCGTAGCCGGTGAACGAGGTCTTCCCGTGCTCCGCCGCCAGCCCGTGCCAGAGCGCCGCCACCTCGGCCTCACCGGAGCCCTTCCAGGCAGCGCGGCCGCGCTGACGCTGCTCCTCCTCGCGGGCGTGGAAGCCGCTCTCGTCCACCCCGACACCGCGCTCCCCTGCGATGATGTGGGTGAGATCGAGCGGGAAGCCGAAGGTGTCCTTGAGGGTGAAGGCCACGTCGCCCGACAGGCTTGCCCCTGCGGGGAGCCTCTCCAGCTCCCCCTCCAGCAGGCGCATCCCCCGGTCGAGGGTGAGGCGGAAGCGGTCCTCCTCCCCCTGAACCACCTCGTCGACGAAGCGCTCGCGCTCAAGCAGGGTGGGGTAGGGGGTGCCGAACTCCGCCATCACCTGCCGGGTGATGTGGTGGAAGAAGGGCTTGTCCATCCCCAGCTTGACCCCAAACCGGATGGCCCGGCGCATGATGCGCCGCAGCACATAGCCGCGCCCCTCGTTGGAGGGCATGACGCCGTCGCCGATCAGGAAGGCGCTGGCCCTGGCGTGGTCAGCGATCACCTGTAGGGCGGTGTCGGTCTGGCGGTCCGCCCCATAGCGAACGCCCGCCTCCTGAGCCGCGCGCTGGATCAGGCCCTGGAAGAGGTCGGTCTCGTAGTTGGAGTAGACGCCCTGGAGCGCCGCGGCGACCCGCTCCAGTCCCGAGCCGGTGTCGATCGAGGGGCGCGGCAGCAGCTCCCGGCGCCCATCGGCGAACTGCTCGTACTGCATGAACACCAGGTTCCAGATCTCGATGTATCGGTCGCTCTCGGTGGCGGGGCCCCCCCCGGGGCCAAAGGCGGCGCCGTGGTCGTAGTGGATCTCGGAGCAGGGACCGCAGGGTCCCACGTCACCCATCGACCAGAAGTTGTCCTTCTCACCGAGGCGCTGGATCCGCTCTGCGGGGACCCCTACCTCGCCCCGCCACAGGTCAAAGGCCTCGTCGTCCGTCTCAAAGATGGTGACCCAGAGGCGCGCGGGGTCCAGCCCAAGCTCGCCGGTGAGAAGCTCCCAGGCCATGGGGATCGCCTCGGCCTTGAAGTAGTCGCCGAAGGAGAAGTTCCCCATCATCTCGAAGAAGGTGTGATGGCGCGGGGTGCGCCCCACCATGTCGAGATCGTTGTGCTTCCCCGACACCCGCAGGCACTTCTGCACCGTGGTGGCGCGGGAGTAGTCGCGCTGCTCCTTGCCGGTGAACACGTCCTTGAACGGGACCATCCCCGCGTTCACGAAATACAGGGTGGGATCGTTCTCCGGCACCAACAGGCCCGAGGGGACGATCTGGTGGCCGTGACCGGCAAAGTAGTTGAGAAAGCGGCTGCGGATCTCGCTGGATTTCACGGGACTCTCCTCGCGGTCAAGGGACGTGGGCGGCTCTCATAACCGGGGCACCACCTCACGGGGAGCGCCACCGGCGCGCGGCGACACCGAATGGCGAGGCACCCGCCCCGCTCCAGACCGCCCCTCCGCCCGGCGTTGATCATCGTGTCGCCCAGGTGGACCATGCCGGGGGGCTTCCAACACCAACGCGGCGCCCGATCACCTTGGGGGAGAGGGGCCGCTCCACCCCTACGGTGGGGGACGCTGGGAGGCCCGCAGTGGCACTGGTCCATCAGCCGGACACTCTCACAAGGAGCGCCTCATCCTTCCACAGGAACCATCAGATGAAGTTGCTCGTCAAATTTTCCGGACTGAAAGCGGGCGCAGGGTCGCCAGGCGTATCGGCGTGTGACCGCCCTTCCTCTGGGAGAACGCGCTCTTTGGGGCGCGACGAGCGCAGGGACAAGGACACGGGTCGAGAGGCCAGCGGCTCGGCGCCCACGCAGTCCCCGGCGAAGGAGGGCGCCCCCCTGCGCCCCAAAGGCCCTCGACAACCGGGAACACAGCGCGCTGGCGGCACCATGCACCGGCGGTGCGAGCGCTGAGCACACCTTGGGCCAGACGATGATCATGGCCCGCGCGACCGAGCTCACCGCACGAGGCTGCCCACGCGACGGACTCGGCACACCTGCGACGCGAGCACCTCCTCTCGCCGAGCGAGGAGCGCCGCTCAGTCGGCGTCCTCGTCGTCGGGCACCGACCCCTTGGCGATGCCCACCTTGCCCCTGAATTCCTCCCGGATCTTCCCCAGCACCTCGGGGTTGTCGAGGAGGAAGTTGCGGGAGTTCTCCTTGCCCTGCCCCAGGCGGGTCTCGCCATAGGAGTACCAGGCCCCGCTCTTCTTCACGATCTTCTCCTCCACCCCCAGATCGATGAGCTCCGCGGCGGGGCAGACCCCCCGGCCGTAGTAGATGTCGAATTCGACCTGCCGGAAGGGCGGCGCCACCTTGTTCTTCTGCACCTTGACCCTGGTGCGGTTCCCGATCACCTCATCGCCCTTGGTGAGCGAGCCGATGCGGGACACCTCCATGCGTATCGAGGCGTAGAACTTGAGGGCTTGGCCGCCGGAGGTGGTCTTGGGCGAGCCGAACATCACCCCGATCTTCATCCGGATCTGGTTGATGAAGATCGCGATAGAGTCGGACTTGTGGATCGATCCGGTCAGCTTGCGCATCGCCTGAGACATGAGCCGCGCCTGCGCGCCAGGCTGCACGTCGCCCATGTCGCCCGCCAGCTCTGACTTTGGCACCAGCGCGGCCACGGAGTCCACCACCACCACCGACACCGCGCCTGAGCGGACCAGGGTCTCGGTGATCTCCAGCGCCTGCTCGCCGTTGTCCGGCTGGGAGATCAGCAGCTCCTCGACGTTCACCCCCAGCGCCCTGGCGTAGTTCACGTCCAGCGCGTGCTCTGCGTCGATAAAGGCGGCCACGCCCCCCTCGCGCTGGGCCTCGGCGATGATGTGGAGGGCCATGGTGGTCTTGCCGGAGGACTCCGCCCCGTAGATCTCGATGATGCGCCCCTTGGGCACTCCCCCTACGCCGAGCGCCATGTCCAGTCCCACGCTCCCGGTGGAGATCACCGACACCGCTGGGGTCTTCGCCTGTCCGTAGCGCATGATGGCGCCCTGCCCGAACTGGCGCTCGATCGACGCCATCGCTGCTTCAATTGCCTGGTTCCGGTTGGGATCTATGGCCATGGCCTCTTCCTCCTCGCTTGTGTGTGTCTTGACTAGAGTGCTCGCCGCAGCAGATCAAGCGCTGCCGCTGACGCGATCTGTTGAATCTCCTCTCGGGTACCCGAGAGCGTGAGGCGGCGCGAGCGCGCCCCCTCGGGGCCCGCCACCGCAATCCACACCGTGCCCACCGGACACGCTGGCGTGCCTCCGTCTGGCCCCGCGACCCCGGTGGTGGCCAAGCCCCAGCTCGCGCCAGCGGCCTCGCGGGCACCGGAGGCCATCGCCTCCGCCACCTCGCCTGACACCGCCCCATGCCCGGCGATCAGCGCGTCAGGGACGCCCAACTGCCGGGTCTTGGCCGCGTTGGAGTAGGTGATCATCCCCTCGGAGAACCACCAGCTCGCGCCGGGAACCGCGGTGCAGCGCCCAGCCAGCTGGCCCCCGGTGCAGGACTCCGCCACCGCGAGCCGCTCCCCTCTCTCCCGCAGGCGATCGCCCACCACCTGCGCTAGGCTGGGCAGGGGCTCGTCCCGGAGCGTCCAGGCATAGACCCACGGCCCCAGGCGCTCCACCACCCCACCCGCGACGCGCTCCACCTGCTCGGTGGGCATGGACGCGGGGCCGCGCAGCTTCACCTGCACCCCCCCGATCTTTGCCCGATAGTGGAGACTCATCCCCTCCAGCGGGGCGTCCGTGAGACGCTCCTGCACCTTGGACTCCCAGCCCCCTGTGGTCTCGATCACCACCAGCCGCGAGGGCCCCTCGCCCCGCGCCACCAGCCGCTGGTGCAGCTCCTGATCGTACATGGCCCTCATCTCGGAGGGCACCCCGGGGAGGAAGGCGTACAGCGTCCCCTCGCGCTCCAGGGTGAAGCCAGGGGCCACCCCCACCGGGTTGCGTAGCAGCCGGGCGCCTGCTGGCCACAGGGCCATCCGCTGCGCGAGGCTGGACAGCGGCCTGCCCCTGCGGGCCGCCACCTGCTCCAGCGCCTCCAGCGCCTCTGGCGCCAGGCCCATTGGGAGCGAGAAGGCAGCCCCCACCGCGCTAGCGGTGAGGTCATCGGTGGTGGGGCCCAGGCCACCAGAGCACAGCACCACCTCACCCCACTCCCCCGCGCGGCGGAGCACCGCAGCGATCTCCGCCTCGTCGTCTCGCGCGGTGACCCTGCAGACCACGGTGTGCCCCGCCGCCTGGACCCGGGCAGAGAGCCAGGCCGCGTTGGTGTCAACCACCTGCCCGCTGATCACCTCGTCCCCCTGGGATACGATTACCACCCGTGCCATGTTCTCTCCGCGCTCTGAACAGGTGTCCAGACTATCGCACACCCGTTCAGGTGTCCACACGATTCACCCAGTTATTGACCAATCGCCACCGGACGTGGCCACCGCTCACCTCCTCCCCATAAGAGGTGGAGCACAGCTCCTGGGAGGAAATATGGGACGGGTAATGGCCCTCGACGTAGGCACCAAGACCATCGGGGTAGCGGTCAGCGATCCGCTGCGCCTGTTCGCGCGTCCCCTCTACACCCTGTCCCGCCAGGGAGTGCGGCGGGACTGTGAAGAGCTCCACAAGCACGTCACCGCCCAGGACGTCGATCACCTCGTGGTAGGCCTCCCGCTAGAGCTCGACGGGAGCGAGGGCCGCTCGACGCGGCTCGCGCGGCAGATCGGCGCGGTGATGGTGGAGCTCACCGGGCTCCCGCTCACCTACATCGACGAGCGCTACTCCTCAGTGGAGGCGGAGCGGCACCTGCTCCACGCAGACGTGTCCCGGGCGAGGCGCAAGGAGGTGATCGATCAGGCCGCGGCGGTGGTCATCCTCCAGTCCTTTCTAGAGCACGGGGACTGGACGCAGGACGGATAGGCAGCCGCGCCAGGCGTCAACGCTGGCAACAAAAAGGGCCCCCCCCTCGCGGGAGGAGCCCCGTGCGCGGCCGACGCCGCACCAGGTGCCGCTACTCCGCGAAGGAGACGGTCGCGGTACCAGTGGAGAGGTAGGAGTAGGCCTTTTCGACGGTCAGGCCCACGCTGTCCGCCAACACCACCAGGCCAGGATCGACCTCGCCCATGTTGACGATCAGGCTGTACTCAGCAGGCAGGATGTTGCCCGCGCCGTCGTCCACCACGTCGCCGTCGGGCCCGCAGCCATCGAAGCCCATGACAACCACGGTGTAGGTCCCGTCCGCCGGGAGGTCCAGCTCGAAGGCCGGGCACTGGTAGGAGGAGGGATAGGTACAGTCGAAGGCGTCGTCAGACTCGGCCACGACACAGGAGTCGGGACCGCTCAGCCACATCTTCGGGTCGAACGCGCTCTCGGCCGCCACGGTGTCGAGGGCGATCTGCACGTGGACGCCCGCGGTGCCGGTGAAGGTGAACACGTCGCCCACGGACGCGTCGCAGAGGATGTCCCCGGCGTAGGTGTAGTCCGAGGCGAAGGAGTCCTCGGAGCTGCCCACCGGCTCATCGGCGCTGCAGTCATCGTAGTACAGCTTGCTGGAGTCGGTGCCCTCGAGCAGGGTGGACCAGGCCAGGGCGTCACCGTCGAGGGACCAAGAGATGGTCTCAGGGGCGTCCCAGGTCTCGGAGCCGTAGTACGACACGTAGGCGCCCGAGTCATAGGCGAGGTTGAACACGCCGTTGTAGACCTTGGGGCTGCCGTACTGGTCCTCATAGGCGTAGGAGAAGCCCACCCCAAAGACGTTGTAGTAGTAGGCGTAGCCGAACCAGCCCGGCGACACCTGCTCGTCGATCTGCACCAGGGCCAGGTCATACAGCTCGTCGCTCTCGACGAAGCTGAACAGATCGCCCAGGATGCCCACGGAGCTCTCAACGCAGCCGACGTCGGAGGTCAGGGTAGAGGCGATGTCAAAGCCGAAGCCACAGTCAGCGCATGCGCCGGTGTAGGCGGAGCCCACCAGGTCGACGGTCCTGTCGCAGGAGGGTTCACCCTCGTAGGTGTAGTTGAAGGTGGTGGTACCGGTCAGGGTGCCGGTCCGGGTCTCGACGTCGGTGTCGGTATCGGTGTCCGTGTCCGTGTCGGTGTCCGTGTCGGTGTCCGTGTCGGTGTCGGTGTCCGTGTCGGTGTCCGTGTCCGTGTCGGTGTCGGTGTCGGTGTCGGCCACCGAGGTATCCTCGGGATCCTTGCCGCAGCCGGTAGAGATGACAGCGGCGATAGCCAGCAGCGAGAACAGGTGAATGCGCATGTGGGTCTCCTCTTGCAGTTGAGCTGCGACGCACAGATTACGCGGTTTTCGCCACACCAGCAAGCACTAGCGCGACAGACAGCGACAACCGCCCCAACGCGACCGCAGGGTCAATCCGGGATCGCGCGCAGCTCCACGATGTCCACGGCAGCCTCGATGAAGTCACCGCTCTTCATCGCCACCTCCACCCCTTCCTTGTACCGGAGGGCAAGCTCTGGGTCGGTGGCCGCCAGCTCCTCGAAGGTGAACCTGGTCAGCAGGCGCTTGTCCCCCCCCCTGCGGGCCGGCTCCAGGGTGCCTACCGCGGTGCTCCCCCTGGCCGGGATGCGCCCCTCAACCGGGATCTCCACCCGCTCCAGCTCATTGCCACGGGAGTCCTTGATGGTGGCGCGGAGCACGAGATCGGTCATCTCGAAGCCAGACTGGTTGCTGAGCGAGAACTCAAACACCGTCAGGTGTGCCTGACGCTCGTCCAGGGCCATCCAGGAGGCGTTGGTGACGATCACATAGCGGTCGGGGTTGTAGAGCGGGTCCACCTCGGCACGGGCCTGGCCCTCTGCGAGGAGGTAGAGGGGGAACACCTCCGAGGTGTGCAGCCAGCCCTCGCCACCGGAGGGGACGCGCACCTTGTAGTACTCGCCGCGCTTGGCGAGCAGGGCCAGGGACTGATCCTTCTCGACCCGGCCTCCCTCCGGCGAGCGCTCCGATGGCCCTGCCCTGAGCGCGGCGCCGCGCTTCACCAACACCTGGGAGTACGCGTCCTCGGCGCCGAGCAGGGTGGGACCGTCCGCCTGAAGCACCGCCCAGCCAGCGGCCAGCCCCCCCAGCCCCAGAAACAGGGACAGGATCAGGGCGGCGACCACCCACCGGCCCGACAGGGGGCGAGGAGGCTCCCAGTCGTCCGCGTCCTGCGCCAAGCTGTCCTCGGGGAACACCTCGGCAAGCTGCGGGATCTCTCCGGCGTACACCCAGTCGGTCGCCCCCGGCGGCTGCACCATATCCCCTGGGCTCAGCCTGCCGGCCCGCGCCAGCGAGACGAGGTCTGAGAGGGAGTCCACCCCCATCTGTACCTCGTCTTGGTTGACCAGCCAGCGCGCCATGCACCCCCCGGGGACACCAGGGATGTAGCGCGCCCGCTCAGCATCTCACGGGCGCAAGTGAGCATTTGACGCACTCTACACACCACACCCCTCGCCCCCTCGGCCCCCGTTTACCAGCTGAGATCGGCCCAGACGGAGGTGTTGAGGCCCGCTTGATACGGGTCCCCCCAGCCGTCAGGGTAGTGATCGCAGTAGTAGGTGCTCCCACCGCAGAAGCCAGCCCCGAAGCCCAGCGAGAGGGTGTCCAGGGCCAGGTCCATCGAGGTGAGATCCAGGCGCAGCAGCACCGTCTCCTGATCGAGCACGGTGAGGCTCGGCTCCGAGAGCCTGGTGAACACCCCGTCGTCGTACCCGCGCAGCACCCCGTAGCCCGACTGGAACACCCCCTGGAACCAGGTCCAGGGCGAGCCCACCGACGAGGCCCACAGCTCGATGAACAGGGTCTCCGGGTCCACCGGAGCCCAGGCGCGCAGCTCCAGCTCCAGGGTGTCTCCTACCACCCGCCAGCGCCCGCCCCGCAGATCCGCGCCGCTAGCGCTGTCCCCGAGGCGGTCCTCGCCAAGCGTCAGGTCCTCCCAGGGGCGCTCCCCCAGCGCAAAGCGGACCGGCACCAGGAAGCCCCCGCGGTCGTCGGCGCAGGAGAGGCTGAGCTCCAGCGCGCTGCCGCCCGGAGCGCCAGGATCCGCGCGCACCACAAAATCGTCCTCTGTCGCCGCGTCCCCCGGTGCGAGGCTGCCCAGGTCCCCCTCCCCCTGGATCACCGACAGCGGGCCGCTGTCAGCGCTGAGAGCGCAGCGCACCGGGCCCTGAGTGCCACGCGCGCCGCGGTTCACCACCGTCAGCTCCAGGTTGGCCTGCTCCCCCTCCGACAGGAGCCCGTCGTTGTTCCCGTCGGCCCAGTCGTCCACCGCGAGCCTGGTCAGGGCCAGCGCGGGCCAGGGGACCTCCAGCGAGGTGCCAACCGCGAACCCCTCCACCTCGTCGCGGAGCGCGATCGAGACGGAGATCGGCGCCGAGTCCACCTTGTCGAAGGCGATGGTCGGGGACAGGGTCCAGCTCACCTGCTCCCCTGCGCCCCAGGGCCCCTCGGATACCAGCAGCTCACCGACAGGGAGACCGCTCACCGCCGGGTCCTCGCTGCGGATCGTCGCCACGGTCCGCCCGGTGGTGGCCGCCCCCCGGTTGATCAGGGTCAGCTCCCATGAGGCGTCCATCCCCGGCTCTAGCAGGGCGGGCGCGGTCACCGAGCTGAGCAGCTCCGGGGAGGGAGGCGGGGGGAGCCACAGCACCAGGCCCTCCGCCGGCAAGGTCGCCAGCGGCTGCTGCGTCCAGCTCTCCCCATCCCAAGCGATCGAGAAGTCCTGCACCGTGGTGCCAGCCTGCCCCCGCAGCCTCGCCCACCAGCGGTCTGCACCAGGTCCTGGCGGCAGGGCGCCGCCAGCGTCGGTGAGGTCCACCTCGATCACCTGGGGTCCAGCGGGCCACAGCCCCGCCTCGGAGGCAGCCACCCATTCAGGGGCGTCCAGCGGCCCGACCCCCACCTCCACCGAGGCCCAAGCGCTCTGCCAGAAGATCAGGCTCAGGGAGGCGGTGGAGGGGGCGCCCACCACGATCCGCTCGGCGGCGGACCACTCGCGCTCCCCCTCGCGGAGCGTCACCGCTACCGGGAGCCAGGCGTTGTCGGGGTAGTCGGGCGAGACCACGACCTGCCCTGACAGCAGGGTCGAGGCCCCTGCCCCGAGCGACACCCCCGACATGCCCGTGGCGGTCCCCGCGCTGGGATCCACCGCCAGCGCCAGCTCCAGGTCCTCCGCCCCCACCGAGGAGCGGTTCTCGACCGTCAGGTAGACCGTCGAGGAGCCTCCGGGGTCTACCTCGGTCCAGGTCCAGTCGACCACCTGGAGGTCCGGCCCCAGCGGCCCCACCGCTACGTCGTCCACATACCAAGCGTCCGCATACTGCCCCCTGTAGACCCAGGCCAGCCAGGCGGTGCGCTCCCCAGCCCACGGGCTCAGATCCGCCAGGGCGGTGCGCCCCCACGCGTCCTCCGGCGGGGGGCCCAGCACCGTCACCTCCTCCCACCCCTCCGCGTCGGGATCGCCAGAGGCGGTGTGAATGAGCAGGGCGTGGTCACCGAGGTCCGCGTAGTCCCCCTGCTCCCACCAAGTGAGCTGGATAGCGCTCTCACCGCTCAGATCGAGGGGGGGCGCGATCAGCCAGTCCTCCAGCGGGTCCACCCCCTCAGCCCCCCTGCGGTGGGTCGCTGCCTGGGTGGGGGAGTGGGACTGATCCGACCGCAGCTCCCAGGGGGCCCCCTCAAAGCCGCGCGAGACCTGGTCCCAGCCCAGGCGGTACAGCGCACCGCTCCCCTCCGCCGCCTCGAAGTCCTCCGAGAAGGGCAGGCTCAGGCCCCTGGCCCCCACTGGGAGGGCGAAGGGGGCCTCCTCCCCCGCTGCGGGGAGGCTGGCGCTCATCGCCATCTGCGAGGCGTCCACCGCGCGGAACCAGTACTCCAGCCCCGGCTCCGAGAGGGCCAGGGCGCCGCTCCACCCCCCCTCGGCCTCCTCCAGCTCCAGCGCTGCCCAGATCGGGGCGCCCGCGTCGCGGTAGTAGAGGGTAAGCCCGGCCACCCCGTCGGGGTCCACCGCCTGCACGGTGAGGACCGCCGTGTCCCCGTCGATCCAGTCCCCCTCCGGAGCCTGGTGAGCGAGGACTGGGCCAGCGAGCACCACAGGGTCACCGGTGTCCACCGGGGCCCCCTGACAGGCGAGGAGCAGGAGCACCGGGGTCATGGGGTCACCGGGGAGCTGAAGGCGTCAGGGTCGTAGCTGTCGTAGAGCCAGCAGTAGGTGAAGCAGCCGAGGAAGACGACGTTGCCCGCGCCGTCATCGAAGGGGTAGCACTCGAAGGCCGCTGGGCACTCCCGCCCCCCCGAGCAGTCCTGCAGGCAGTAGCCGAGGAAGCACTCGTTGCCGTCCGCGCAGTCGGAGGCGTCGCCGCAGGGGCGGCAGTAGTCCCCGCCCGCGTCGTAGCACTCGCCGGTCAGCGGGTTGCAGAATTCCTTGAAGCCGCAATCTACCGCGGTCTCCTCGCAGGCCGCCTCGGCGCAAGCGTGCTCCTCGCAGGTGAAGCCGGGGTAGCAGTCGTCCGCGTTGTCGCAGCCAGGGACGCAGGCACGGTCCACGCAGCGCTCCTCCACCCCGCACTGGTCGGAGCTGGCGCAGGTCGCGGGCACGCAGGCACCGGACACACAGTCCTCCCCGAAGGGGCAGGGGGTCTCGGCGTCACACGCAGGGGCGGCCCCACCACAGCCCGCGAGTGAGAGGGCAAAGCCCAGCAGCAGGGTCTTCACAGCGCCACCTCCACCGCGGCCTCAGTGTATTTCGCCACCACGAACTGCCCCGCGGGCGGCAGGTGCGCCTCGTCGAAATGGAGCTTGTTGCCGTCCGCGACGTAGGTGTAGTCCTCGCCCAGGACAAGCTCACGGATCAGGCCGTCGTCGTCCTCGCTCTCGTAGAGCGAGACCACCAGGGTCCCGGGCTTGGGCCACGACGAGAGGCTGAAATCCAGCTGCAGCTCGGTGAAGGTGAGGCTGAGCCGCTCGGCGATCGCGGCGAAGTCCTCCTCGCAGATCGACTCCACCGCCCCGTCCGTGAGGGCCGCGGCCTCCAGGTACCTGCGCCCGTACCACGCGACCCCGCTCTCGGACTCGCAGGATGGCAGGTCGTCCCGCGGCGGGGGCTCGATCCCCACCACCGCCGAGAGGCGCACGCTGTGAGGGTCGCGATACCCCAGATCGCCCTTCAGCCCCATAAAGTAGCGGGCGTAGGCGTCCACCGGCCAGGGCGAGAGGTCATCCTCGTCCGAGACAAAGAGCACCGCGAACAGGGCGTCGTCGCGCAGGAAGCCGGTCTCGGCGTTGGACTCGCTCCACGTGGGCTCCTCAAACACCAGCCTGGCGCCCTCCAGGCCCATCTCGATGCCGCCCCCGTTGATCCCCTGGGCGACGTTCTCGACGAAGCGGTCGCGCGCGTCCGCGGTGGCCGCGGTGATCACCCGCACGTCATCGTGGAGCACCAGCGCCTCGCCAGCCCCCACCGGGATCTCGTAGCCGCAGGAGCTCCCCGCCTCGCGCCCCACCGCGATCGCCCCCCAAGGAGCAACGCTCAGGCCCTCTGGCAGCACAAAGTAGTCCCTGCCCAGATCCGAGAGGCTCACCCCGTCCAGCGAGAGGGTGTCGTCGGAGAGGTTGGAGAGCTCTAGCCACTCGCAGCGCCGGTCCTCCCCCGCGCTCAGGGGCATCAGCTCGGTGATCAGCAGCTCCCCCACCCTGGGCGCGCGGGGCCCCAGGTCCTCCCCGGGCGCCGGGCGCTCCACCGCCACCCCCTGACAGGTGGGGTTTGCCTGCCCAGGCGTCCCGAGGAGCTCATCGCCCAGGACAGCGGTGGCGGGGCACCAATTCTCCAGGTGATCGTTGTCCGCGGTGGAGGCGTGCTCGGGGTCGAGTTGCAGCGCCACACCAGCCTGGAAGCCCCAGCTCCGATCCCAAACCACCCGGTCCAACTCCCCAGAGGGGCCGCGCAGCACCACCTCGTCGTCCCCCCCCACCAGCAGCCCCCTGGTGGGACCGTCCACGTCGGTGGTGGCCACCCCGATCTGCCACGACACGTTGGCAGCCTCAAACGAGGCGATGAGGGCGTCGAAATTGCGCGCCAGGCTCTCCTGCTCCTCGATCATCGAGCCCGAATTGTCTATGACGATGAGCAGGTCCACCGCGCGCTCGAGGTTCTGGCGGAACACGTCGGTCCGCAGGTGCTCCTGATAGCCATAGTCCTGGGAGCAGGCCCCCAGCAGGGCGAGGGGAAGCAGGCTACTCGTCCAGCGCATAGGTCTGTGCCTCCGTGGGGCGCAGATCGCCCAGGATCTCCATCAGCATCGCGTCCACGAACCCGTCCCGCTGCGCGTCGAGGTGGAAGGACGACACCACCACCCCCCCCAGCGCGGACTCCCGCGAGACCAGGAGGGGGGCGCCGGTGAGCACCAGCTCCTCGCCGGTGCCGGCGAACACGCAGCGCACGTCGCCCTCGATCCACACCGTCGCCTCGTCCCCCGCCGCCTCCATCACCGCCCAATTCGAGAAGTTGAAGGAGAGCGCCACCGTGTCGGTCCCCAGCGCCTGCACCAGCCGCGCGTCCACCACCCTCCCGGTGACCTCACCGATCTGCCCGCACTGCGCCCGGTCGGGGACGCTGTCCTCCCCCGCGAAGTCGACCAGCTCCGGCCAGGCCGCCTCGACCAGGTCGTAGGCCCAGTCGGTCACCAGCAGGCCGTGCCCCCTGTCGCCATAGGAGCGGACCCTGTCGATCACGTCGCTGTCGGTGAGGAAGAAGCTGTCGTCCGCGACCCCGTTGTACTGGCGCAGCCCCAGCCCCCTGGTGCCCGAGGCCAACAGCACCGCGTCGTAGGCGTCCAGGGCGTCGGCGCTCGCGAGCAGCCCCTCGGCGGTGAGGGTGCGGTCGGGGTTGTAGTCCTCGTCCCAGGTGGCGGTGGAGATCAGCCCGTCGAACAGGTCGTGCCGGATCACCAGCCGCTTGAGCGGCTCGCGCACGTCGTCAAAGTCCCCGGTGATCACCGCAACCTGATCCATCGGCTTGCGGGTGAGGCCGTTGTCCTGGGTGCACGCCGCCAGGGCCAGCAGGGGGAGCAGGCGCCTCACTCGAGCACCATCGAGGCGGTCAGCTGGAGCGCCGAAGAGGACTGGTTCTCCTGGTAGATCGAGAAGGGCAGGCCGAAGTACGGGCCCTTGATGTACGAGAAGGCGACGAAGCTCACGGATCCGGGTCTGAGGCTGAGCAGCTCGCCAGGGGCGTAGGTGTGCTGCCCGTCGTCCCAGGGGATCGCGCCGGCGTACCCGCTGTCCCCGGTCGCGTCGAGCGTCCCGTGGATCTTGGTGACGAAGAAGGCGTCGGGGTAGGTGCGGGCCGGGCTCCAGCTGTAGCTGAAGGGCTCGGCGCGCGGGACCCTGCGGTCCCCCCACAGCTCGGGGGTCTGGATGTGCCAGTCGGCCGGCACCGTGGGCTGCACCCCCTCCAACAGCACCTCGGGGATAGCGGCGGGATCCCCCTGTGTGTGCAGGTCGTAGGTCTGGCCGAAGCGGTAGTCCGAGAGCAGCAGGTTCTGCCCGATGTAGAGGATCTGGCCCGTGGAGGGCCTGGTGGATTTGGCCATGGTGATGATGTTCTCGTCCGACTCAAACCACACCACGTCCCCCGCGGGGAGGGTGCGGGGGTAGGGGCAGTCCACAGGCTCGGGCTCTGGGGGATCAGGGAACACGCCGTTCAGATCGTAGGGCTTGGGGCTGTCCGTCATCGCCTGCGGCGGGCCGCAGGGGGGGTCGAGCGGCACGTAGAACATCGCGTAGGCCTGGACCCGCTCGTAGAGCTCGCCGGTGGCGTTGTCGCGCTCCCGAAACACGTCGAGGCCGATGTTGACCGCCACATGGGAGAGGTCGATCGGGCCCTCCAGCACCTCCATCGCGTCGGGGATGAGCAGCGCCTCGCCGGTACCGGCGCGGACAAGCACATCGCGCTCCCCCAGCCTGGCGGCGTTGGAGAGGCGAAGGCGGCCAAATGCGTGCTCTCCGTCCACCACCGTGAGCTGCGTGATGGCGATGTCGGGGTTGGGGCCCCCCTCGTCCCAGAACTGCAGGGCCGTGCCGCTGTCCCACGAGGTGTCCACCCCGTCGAGCACGAAGTCCACCGTGTCGCCCTGCTCCGCCTCTGGCGGGTCGAAGACCGCGGTGATCACCTGCCGGTCGACCAAGAAGCCGTCGGTGAGGGTGACCACTGAGGGGCCGCTCTCCACCGAGACGTCGCGGTAGCCAGGGCGCGCGTCGGGGTGCACGGCGAGCAGGGCGGTGGCGTGATCCGGGGCGTCGATCTCCAACTCGAGCACGTCGATCCCCGCCCCGAACGAGGCCCAGGTGTAGCCGGTCTCCCAAGCCGTCGCCGCGCCGGCCAGCTCCACCTCCACCAGCGCCCCCATCTTCCCGCTCGCCGGGGTGGCGGTGAGGGACTGCTCCACCACCTGCACCACCTCGGGAAGGGTCCACACCCGCCCGTCCACCTCCAGCCGCAGGTCGCGGGGGCCGAGCGGCGCGTCAGCGTCGACCACCAGATCGAGGGTCGCGGCGTAGCTGTCCCTGACGGTGATCGACTCGACGAAGACCCCCTCGCCCAGGGTGGCGTAGGTCTGCCCGAAGGCAAAGGTGGGCGCGGCCGCGGTGAGGTCCGCCTCGACGCGCACCCCCTGCCCCAGCAGCGCGGGGTGTACCGCAAACGAGACGATCGCCTCGTCGGGCGCGGTGTCCCCCGTGTCCGCCTTGGGGCAGGCGGCGAGGAGGATCAGGGCGAGGGGGGCGTGTCGCATCGGAGCTCCGGGTACATCACCGCGGGATTATAGCCGGGGGCGGCGCCTGCGCGTGAGGAAGTCTATCGGGCGCAGTGGGGCAGCGACCCCTCTCACCACCGCGCGACGCGCCCCCGACGGGCGGATACCCTGTCGGCGGGGCGAGCCCCCGACGAGGTCCCCGATGTGGTTCGCTCTGTACGCTGTGATCTCCGCGCAGGCGGCGCCCGACCCCGCCGCCCTAGCCCCCACCCCCCGTGACCTGCACCAGCACCTCGACACGCTGGACCGCGAGCTGCTGGTGGCGTCTGCGCTAGAGGAGACCGTGGCGCGCCTGCAGAACGGGTGGGTGGAGACCGGCGCCGCCGACCGCTCCAGCTGCGCCGATCCCGACGCTGCCTCCCTCGCGGCGCGGATGGTGGCCTTTGGGGCGAGTTGGAGGGACGCCGCGCAGCGCGCGTTGGGAGCGCGAGACCGGGTCGCGCAGCTCTGGGACGGCCCCACCCTGACCCCCCTGATCACCGACGCGGACCGGCAGCGCTTCGACCAGGCGCTCACGGCGGTCGAAGCGGCGCAGGCCACCTATCTTGAGGCAGCGGCCTGGCACCAGCGCTACGCCGAGCCCTACGTCCTGCGCTGCGCGCCGGCGCTCACCGAGGCGAGCGGCCTGCCGCGGCGCGAGCACCGCCCCGCCGAGGAGCGCCCGCGCGCCACCGCGATCGCGACCCTCCAGCCCGGCTTCCTGTGCGCCGGCGCCGACGCTGTGCCGGTGAGCGGGGTGGCGGTGGTGGAGGGCGAGCGCGCCTGCTACTCCACCGCGCCCTGCGCCTGCACCCCCGTGCCGGTCTCGCCCGGGGCGGTGCTGGGCCCAGCGGGGACGAACGGGGGCCCCTGAGGCTGAAGCCGTGCCGCGCGCGCCAGGCTGTCGGCGCCCTCCTCGCTCCCCTGGGCCTCCCCGAGGAGTTGATAGGCCTCGGCGTCGCGCGGGGCGCCGAGCAGCGCCTGCCTGCTCAGGGCGATCGCCTCGGCGCTGCGCCCCTCGTCGAGGGCGGCGCGGGCCAGCAGCAGCTGGGCGGCGGGGCTGGGATCGTCACGGAGCCCCGCCAGCTCGACGGGCCTGCCCTCCTGCAGCGCCGCTCTGGCCCTGATCCTCCCCGCCCCCAGCCCCTGCGCCTCGGCCCTGGAGGCTGCCTCCTCCCAGCGCCCCAGCGCCGCAGCGAGCGCGAGCTCGATCTGCGCCGCCTGCTCGGGCCTCCCCCTGCGCGCCAGGTCGTCTACGAGGCTCTCGGCGTCCTGGTAGCGCCCCGCGTCCAACCGGAGCTGGATGCGCCGCTGGACCGGCGCAGGGTCCCTGGGCACGGCCCGCTGCCACGCGGAGAGCAGCTCGTCAAAGGCCGGGTTGTCGCCCAGCGCCTCCGCCACCCTGACCCGCAGGGCCGCCACCCCGGGGTCCCCCTCCACCTCCGCCGGTAGCGCGATGAGCCGGGACCAGGCCTCGGCCACCTCACCAGCCTCCAGCGCCGCGGTGGCCAGGGGCAGCACGAAGCGCAGATCCCCCGGCGCTCGCAGATCCACCTCGCGCCACAGGCGCCAGGCGAGCGCCGGCTTCCCGTCGAGGAGGGTGACCGTCGCCTCGTCCGCGAGCAGCACGACGCTCCCCGGCCGGGCCACCCCGGCCCGGCCGAAGCCCTGCCGCGCGTCGAGCAGCTCCCCCCGCCGCGCGTCCCGCCGGGCGCCCAGCCAGCTCGCCACCGGGAGGCCGGGGTCCACATACACCGCCCGCCGGACAGGATCGGCCCGCTTGTCGCCCACCACCGCGTCCGGCGGCCCCTCGCGCAGCCCGTACACCACCGCCGCGCTGCGCCCTGCGAGCAGCGCGGCGTAGGGGTCCCCGGTGCCGGTGCTGGGCCACGCCTCGGCGCTGCGAGCCGAGGGCGCCCGCCCCATGCGCGCGGACACCGCCTGGAGCAGCCCGGCCACCGCTGGCGCGGGCTCCTCTGCGCTCCCGCCGTCGACGAGGTGATCCTCACAGTACTGGTGGTCGTCACAGAGCCTGAGCCGCAGCGCGAGCGGCTCCCAGGAGAGCACCGCCAGCGCCCCGGTCCACGACTCCGCCCCGGTCCTCACCGCACCGGAGAGCCCCGGTGACACCACCGCGTCCCCCACCGAGGGCACCACCCCAGCCAGATCGGTGAGCCCCAGCTCCAGCAGCCCCAGGAGCAGGCCCGTCCGATCCGCGAGCCGGCCCCCTCGCTCCACCTCCGGGAGGCTCAAGCTCACCGTCGCGATCATCGACGGCGCGAGGGCAACGGGTGAAGGAGCCTCCGGCGCGATGATCTGCTCCACCTCCACCCGAGAATCCTCACAAGCCATGAGCCCCAGACCAAAGAAGAGGATCCAGCGACGGCCGGGGGCCGCTCCCTGGATCGCGGCGGGCGCCATGCTCGGCCTAGTGCTGGGCGTGGCCTTCAACGGGCTGGTGTGGTTCGACAGGGACATCTTGCAGTCGCTCCCGGAGGACCTCTCCCTCTACCGCGCGTGGCGCCCACTTACGAGCTGCCGCGTCTTTGACGGAGGCGACAGGCTGATCGACGAGTTCTATGTGGAGCGGCGGGTGTGGGTGGACCTGGACGACCTGCCGCCCCACGTCTGGCAGTCCTTTGTGGTGGCCGAGGACCGGCGCTTCTTCGAACACCCCGGCTTCGACCTCGCGGGCATCGCGCGGGCGGTGGTGATCAACCTCCAGTCGGGCACCTCCAGCCAGGGCGCCTCCACCCTCACCCAGCAGCTGGTGAAGAACCTGATGGTGGGGAAGGAGCGCTCCTACAGGCGCAAGCTCAAAGAGGCGGTGCTGGCCTACCGCCTCGAACAGGAGCTGGACAAGCGGGCGATCCTGGAGCTGTACCTGAACTACATCGCGCTGGGAGCGGGCAACTACGGGGTGGAGGCCGCCTCGCAGACCTATTTCGGGATCTCTGCTCGCGACCTCGATCCAGGGCAGGCGGCCATGCTGGCGGGGCTGGTGCCCGCGCCCTCCCGCTACTCCCCAAGGACCGCCCCAGAGACCGCGGCGCAGCGGCGCAGGCTCGTGCTCCGGGGGATGGTGGAGGAGGGGCTGCTGACAGGCGAGCAGGCGGAGAGTTACCTCGACGATCCGGTGATGATTCCGCGCGAGACCCTGCCCAGGGCGGCGGAGGAGCTGGCCTACGTGACCCAGGTGCGGCGTGAGGTCCGGCGCTTGTTCGGTGACACCGCCCCCTTTGAGGACGGGCTCCAGGTCCACGTCGCCCTGGACCCCGAGCTGCAGGCCGTCGCCTACCGGGCGGTGCGGCAGGCGCTCCGCGACCACGGTGAGCGCCAGGGGAGGCTGCACAGCCTGGACCACACCGCGACCCCCGAGGCCTTCCTCGCCAAGGGCAAGGGGCTCACGCGGGGGGAGGACGGGGCCCTCGCCGCGCCGGTGGTGGGGCAGTGTTTCGAGGTGATGGTGCCGGAGGACCGGTCCCTCGACAGGCTACAGGCGGGGAGCTTCACCTTCTCGCTCCGTGCGGAAGACCGCGGCGCGGGGGTGGCGAGCCCTTCGCGCGGGCCGGTGCCGCTCTCCTCGCGGGCCGCGGCCCACGACGTGCTCACCGCCTGTCTGCAGGAGGACGGGAGGGTCCGCCTCCCCGATCGCCCATGGGCCGAGGGCGGCGCGGTGGTGTTGGAGAATGACACCGGCAGAGTGCTGGCCCTGGTGGGCGGGTGGGACGTGGGCCTGGAGGGCTTCGTGCGCGCGACCCAGGCTCGCCGGCAGCCGGGCAGCAGCTTCAAGCCCTATGTGTACGCCACGGCCCTGCTCGGCGGCCACTCACAGCTCGACGTGGTGCTCGACGGCCCGCTCTCTCTGGCGGGGGGCAGCGGCGCGTGGTCGCCCAAGAACTACGGCGGGGGCTACGCGGGGCCGATGACCTTGCGCAGGGCCCTCACCACCAGCACCAACACCGTCGCGGTGCGGCTGATCCTCGAAGCGGGCTCCATCCAGGTCGCCAACCTCGCCGCGCGGATGGGCGTCCGCACCCCGATCCGGCACGATCCCACCATCGCCCTGGGCTCCAGCGAGGTCACCCCGATGGACCAGGCGCTGGGCTACGCCACCATCGCCCGAGGGGGCGTGCGTACAGAGCCCGTCTACATCGACAGGCTCACGGACGTCCACGGGATCCAGTCCCTCGCGGGCGACACCCTCCAGGTGGACGAGGACCAGGTGACGCTCCCCGGAGGACCTGGCACCAGGGCGCTGCCTCCGGGGGTGTCCTACGAGCTCGCCGACATGATGCGCCAGGTGGTCCGCTCCGGCACCGCCAGGAGGGCCTACCAGCAGGGGCTGGACCGCGCGGGCAAGACCGGCACCACCAACGACTGCGTGGACGCCTGGTTCGTTGGGTTCACCCCCGCCCACACCGTCGCGGTGTGGATAGGGACCGACGGGGTGACCACCCTCGGAGACCGGGAGACCGGCGGAAAGACCGCCCTCCCCGCCTGGGTCACCATCGCCGACGCCCTGGGGCCGGTCCAGGGGGAGCGGCTCCCGGTGCCGCCTGAGGCGATCTTCGTCCAGGTGGAGGGGGACTGGGTCGCGCTGGACAGAGGGACGGTCCCGGACCGGCTGCTGGCCCCGGCGCCCCACAGGCCCAGCGACCCCCTGCCGCCGTTCTCTGGGGGGCCCGCGGGCGCCAGGTGGTAGGCACGGAGGGCGCCGCCCCACCCCGCGCCTGTGGTAGCCTCGGCCACCTGGGGGTACGCATGTCCCACGCCGCCGCTACCGCATCGCAGACCGCCCTCTCCCTCCCACGCCCGAGGTCGCGCCGTGGGTGAGCCCCTCCGCACCGGGCGCCTCTCGCGCCTGGGGCGCCTGGCGACCCTCGGGCCCCGCACCGCGGTGGCCGCGCTCAGACAGGGCCTGGGGGCCGAGGACAGCGAGGCGGTGGGGCAGGTGCTGGAGGAGACCCTCGGGCAGCTCAAGGCCGGCTCCCTCAAGCTGGGACAGATCTTCGCACAGGTGGCGGACGACCTCCCCGCCGCCTCCCGCGCCAGACTGGGGCGCCTCTACGCCCAGGCGCCCCCCATGCCCGGGGCCCTGGCGGTCCTGGACAGCCTGCCGCCCGGCGCCTTCTCCTCCTTCGAGCCGGAGCCCTTCGCCGCCGCCTCCCTGGGGCAGGTCCACGCCGCCCGGCTGGTGGACGGGACCGAGGTGGCGGTCAAGCTCCAGTACCCAGGGGTGGGGGAGGCCCTGCGCGCAGACCTCGATCTGCTGGGGAGGGCAGCCACCACCGTCACCGGAGGCGGCGCCCTGGTCGACGTGAGCACCTACCTCACCGCGATCTGCCAGGACCTCATGGGGGAGCTGGACTACCTCGCGGAGGCGGACCGGCGCGATCTCCTGGCGGAGACCCTGGCGGCGTGGGACGACCTGGTGGTGCCCAGGGTCCACCGCGATCTGTCCGGCCCCACCGCGCTGACCCTCGACCTGCTAGGCGGGCCGACCCTGCACCAATGGTGCGACAGCGGGGCGTCCCCCGCGGCGCGGCAGCGGGTCGCGGAGCGGCTGCTCCGGGCGGTGGTGGGTCCGCCCCTGGCGGGGGTGGTGAACGCCGACGCCCACCCGGGCAATTTCGTAGTGCGCGAGGGCTCGCTGGGGCTCCTCGACTTCGGCGCGGTGCGCCCCTATGCCCACGCCGACGGGCTCAGGGCCCTGCTGGAGGGCCTGCTGATCACCCCAGCCCCCACAGGCTGCGCCGATCGCCTCGCGGCAGCGGGCTTCGTGCTCGACCTCCCCACAGCGCGGCGGGCGCGGTTCGCCCAGCAGGTCGCGGACGTGCTCCGCCCTCTCTTCGCTGGTCCCTACAATTTCGAGCAGCGCTCTGCGATGAAGGGCCTTGGGCTCATCAAGCAGCGGCACCCGCTCGACACCCTCCACCTGCACCTCAGCTCCGACGCCATCGCCCTGATGCGGGCGCTGCTCGGGCTCCACCACGGCCTGCGGCGCCTCGCCGTGCCGGTAGACCTCGCGCCGGCGCTGCGCCAGGTGCTAGAGTGCGCGCCACCGCGCGCGCTGTCCCCTCGCTGAACAGACCCACGGCCCCACGATCGACAACTCCAGGGAGTCAACCATGATGAAATCAGGCAACGGTACTTGCGCGCGGTGTGGACAGACCCTGTCCAAGGGTGGCATGTCCCGCCACCTGCTGGCCACCCTCGGCCAGGGCGAGCACACGCTCCTCTCAGTGTCCTCCCCGGAGGGCCCCTGGTGGATCCTCGCGGTGGCCTCGCCAGAGGCCCTCCTGAGCGACCTGGACAAGCTGCTGCGCGAGACCTGGTTCGAGGCCGCTGGACACCAGAGCGACTTCACCATCAAGGGCGTCCACTTCGAGGACAGCCCCCTGAGCGGCTGGATGGCCTCGTCCCGGTCGGCGGACGTGGAGATCGAGAGCGTGCTGCCCACCGGCACCGTGCTCACCTACCGCTACGATTTCACCAACACCACCCACCTCCACGGCAAGGCGCTAGGCCTGGTCAACGGGGGCAACGACCACCTCACCATCCTCGCGCGCAACGACGACGTGGCCTGGCCCTGCAGGGCCTGTGACAACGAGGCGAACGCGGTCTGCTCGGCCTGCGGCGCCTTCTCGTGCGGCTGCACCGACGCCTGCCCCGCGTGCGGCGCCTCCCTCGATCAGGTCGCGATCCCGGTGATCAACTCGCCGAGGATGGGCATCGGCGGCTTCCGCGGCCCCGGCGAGGTCCCCTCCGGCGAGGAGGCCTAGGGCCCCGGGCGGGCGCCTGTCCGGCCATGGTCATCGTTTGGGCCAAGGCCTGCTCACCGCTGGCCGTGCTGGCGGAGGGAGAGGGTGCTGCCAGCGCGCTGAGATCCTGTTTACCGACGGCCCTAGGGCCGCCGCCCAGGGGGCTCCGCCATCCTTCGTAGCCCCCGGTGAGGTCGGGGACTGCTGCCCCCCCAATCCCCCCTGCTGGGGGCCTGCCGCCCCCTCTCCCCCTGCGTGATCGGGCGCGACCTCCCGTGCCGGAGGCCCGCCGCAGGCCCCATCTGGGCGAGACGATGGTCAAGGCCCACCGGCAGGAAATCAGGTCCGAGCCCCCAAAGTCGTGGAACCACCGGCATGTCCGAGGCTCGGAATGCCCCAGCGCCCGGCGTGGAGCGCGAGGCCAGCGCCGATAATGGTGGTTCGTTCGTGATAGCACCCTGCCGGGACGCTCCCCGGGCGTGGCGGGGGCGGCAAGGGGCCGCAAGGGGCCGCAAGGGGCCGCAAGGGGCCGCAAGGGGCCGCAAGGGGCTACTGAGCGCGAGCCCAACGATCACGATGCCCACAGTGTCCTCTATAGGACAGGAGCTATCCACTCAATCGGAAGTCGGCGTGACCCAATGGCGGACGCATGGGCCGGATCTCCTAACAGGACCTTCAGCCGGACAGTCTCACAGGACGCGCGTCATCCTTCGAGAGGAACAGCAAGATGAAGTTGCCCATCGAACCTTGCAGACTGCAGACGGGCGCTACCGGACCAGGTAGCGCCGGGCGAACTTGCCGTCGTCGCGCAGGATCTTGAGCCCCTCGACCGTGCGGTCCTCCCCAGCGCAGCCCCCGAGGGAGGCCGGCCGCGCACACCAGCCAGGGTCGGTCGCCCAGGCCCTCTGGAGCCGGGCCTCCGCCAGCGCCAGCACCGGCGCCCCCAGGGCGGTCCGCGCGGCGGCGGTCTGCGCGTCGATCGCGTGGGACCGGTCCAGCAGCGCCCGCAGCGCCTCGGGGCTCTCGCCCTCCTCCAGGGCCGCCTGAAACGGCACCCTGGCGGCGTCGTCCTCCTCGGCGATGCGCCGCAGGGCCTCGCCCTGAGTCCGCCGGAGCAGCTCCTGCGGAGAGAGCCAGCCATCCCCCCCACCATACGCAGGTGACTGGCCATTCACCGCGCTCAGCGCCGGCCACTCCAGCGCCAGGATCTCGTCGAGGGCTGCCCTGAGGGCGGGGTCGCGGTCCATCGCCTGGGCGACGCCCTCGCTGGCGGAGGGCCCGGTGCAGTCCGGGTTGTCCTGCATCCGCTGGGGGATCCCCGGCACCGAGCGCCCCACGGGGATCTGCGCGGCGCACCGAAGCTCCTCACCGGGGAGCGCGGCGAGCGCCCGCTCCATGGAGGTGGAGAAGACCTCGTTGAAGTCGTCCATCATCACCTGACCGAAGACCTCGATCACCGCCTTCTCGCGGTGGAAGCGCTCCTCCTGCTCCTTCAGCGCGGCGCGATCGCCCTCCGCGGCCTCGCCGAGCAGGTCGATCCCCAGCTCCCACTCCAGCAGGGCGTCGGCTCTCGCGGAGACCTCTCCCACCCGCTGCTCCCACAGCCTGCCCGCCTGCTCAGCGGCGCGGGCGTACTGATCGCTGGCGCGGGCCACCTCGTCGGGGTGGTAGTGGACCTGTGGCGCGGCGAGGGCGGTGAGAGCGAGGAGCCAGAGCATGAGGCCTCCGATGGGGTGTCCGTGTGTAGCTCGCCTCGCCTACCCCCGTCGAGGTGCCTTTCTTCCCCGGCGAGCCGGGTTAGCTGGCAGCGCAAAGCGAGAGGTCCCCATGAGCACCGCAGGTACACAGCGCCGTATCTCCATCCGCACCCTCCTCGAACAGGCGACCGCAGGCGCGCCGGTAGAGGCCACGGGCTGGGTCAAGACCGCCCGCTTCTCCAAGAACGTGTCCTTCGTCCACCTGTTCGACGGCTCCACCACCAAGACCGTTCAGGTGGTCCTCACCGCTGAGCAGGCGGCGGAGCTCAAGGATCAGCTGGGGATCGGCGCGGCCCTCAGGGTGCGGGGGAGCTGGGTCGCCTCACCGGGGGGCGAGCAGGACCACGAGATCGGCGCCACCGAGGTGATCGTGGTGGGAACCTCCGACCCCGCCACCTACCCCCTGCAGAAGAAGCGCACCTCCCTCGAGCACCTGCGCACCATCGCCCACCTGCGGCCGCGCACCAACACCTTTCAGTCCCTGTTCCGGGTCCGCAACGCCCTCTCGTGGCAGATCCACAGGTTCTACCAGGAGCGGGGCTTCCAGTGGGTCCACACCCCCATCCTCGCGACCATGGACGCGGAGGGCGCGGGCGAGCTGTTCTCGGTGCAGGCCGGCGACGCCCCGGAGGGCTTCTTCGGCAAGCCGGCCTTCCTCGCGGTCTCGGGGCAGCTCGAGGTCGAGAGCTTCGCCCAGGCCTTCACCGACGTCTACACCTTCGGCCCCACCTTCCGGGCCGAGAACTCCAACACCGCCCGCCACGCCTCCGAGTTCTGGATGATCGAGCCGGAGATGGCCTTCGCCGATCTCAACGACGTCATCGCCCTCGCAGAGGAGTTCATCAAGGAGATCACCCGCGGCACCCTCGCCCAGTGCCCGGAGGACTTCGCCTTCTTCGACAAGTTCATCGAGAAGGGCCTGCTCGACAAGATCCAGGCCGTGCTCGACGCGCCCTTCGCGCGGGTGACCTGGCACGACGCCCAGGAGCA
The DNA here is from genome assembly GCA_016938035.1 of Deltaproteobacteria bacterium. Lineage (GTDB taxonomy): Bacteria > Myxococcota_A > UBA796 > UBA796 > JAFGVK01. The sequence goes on from JAFGVK010000043.1 coordinate 65,794, forward strand.
CCTGGTGAGGGCCGACCGGCAGTGGGAGCACCCCGTGGGCCCCGGCACCTCGCTCCAGGCGGAGCACGAGCGCTACCTGGCGGAGGAGGTGTTCAAGGGGCCAGTGTTCATCACCGACTACCCCGGTGACCAGAAGGCCTTCTACATGCGCCTGAACGACGACGGCGAGACGGTCGCCGCCACCGACCTGATCGTGCCCAGGCTGGGCGAGATCATCGGCGGCTCGCAGCGCGAGGAGCGCTTGGAGGTGCTCCTGCAGCGGATGGCCCACCACGGCATGTCCGAGGCCCCCTACTGGTGGTACACCGATCTGCGCCGCTTCGGATCCACCCCCCACGGCGGCTTCGGGCTGGGGTTCGAGCGGATGCTCCTCTGGCTCACCGGGATGAAGAACATCCGCGACGCCATCCCCTTCCCGCGCACCCCCGGCAGCGCCGACTTCTAGCGCCCTCAAGCTCTCTGGCGCGGAGCGACGCTCCCGCCATCCCCTCCCCCGCCGGACCCCGGCGAACCCCTTGGAGTGCCTCATGGCTCGCGAATTCATCTACCAGATGCAGGGCCTTCGCAAGATCGCCCCCAACGGCAAGGAGATCCTCAAGGGGATCTACCTCTCGTTCTATCCCGGCGCCAAGATCGGCGTGGTCGGCCACAACGGGGCGGGCAAGTCCACCCTGCTCCGCATCATGGCGGGCGCCGACCAGGACTACCTGGGCAACACCTGGATCGACCCCACCGCCAAGGTGGGCTGGCTCCAGCAGGAGCCCGACCTCGACGAGACCCTCGACGTCCGCGGCAACGTGGAGCTGGGCCTCAAGGAGATGCGCGACCTGCTCGACCGCTACGACGCCATCAACGCGCGCTTCGCCGAGGATCTCTCGGACGAGGAGATGGACGCGGTGATCACCGAGCAGGGCGAGCTGCAGGACAAGATCGACGCGGCCAACGCCTGGGAGCTCGACCGCATCGTCGACGTGGCCATGGACGCGCTCCGCGTCCCCCCTGGCGACACCCCGGTAGCGACCCTCTCGGGGGGCGAGCGGCGCAGGGTGGCCCTGTGCCGCCTGCTGCTGGCCAAGCCCGACCTGCTGCTCCTCGACGAGCCCACCAACCACCTCGACGCCGAGTCGGTGGCCTGGCTGGAGCGCACCCTCCGCGAGTACGAGGGCACCGTCATCATCGTCACCCACGACCGCTACTTCCTCGACAACGTCACCAAGTGGATCCTGGAGCTGGAGCAGGGCAAGGGCATCCCCTGGGAGGGCAACTACTCCGAGTGGCTGGAGCAGAAGACCTCCGAGACCGCCCAGTCCCAGAAGCTCTCCTCCGCCCGCCAGAAGACCCTGGAGCAGGAGCTGTCCTGGATCCGCATGGGGCAGAAGGCCCGCCAGGCGAAGGGCAAGGCGCGCCTCGCCCGCTATGAGGAGCTGCTCGCCGAGTCCCAGTCCAGCGAGGACCGCGGCCGCAACGAGATCATCCTCCCACCCGCGCCCCGCCTCGGCGACATCGTGGTGCGGGCCGAGGGGGTCAAGAAGGCCTTCGGCGACAAGCTGCTCTTCGACGGGCTGGACTTCGACCTGCCCCGCGGCGGCATCGTCGGGGTGATCGGTGCCAACGGCGCGGGCAAGACCACCCTCTTCCGCATGATCATCGGGGAGGAGGCCGCGGACGGCGGGGCCCTCAAGGTAGGGGACACCGTCCGCCTCGCCTACGTGGACCAGCACCGCGACGACCTGAAGGACGAGGAGAGCGTCTGGCAGAACATCACCGGCGGAAACGAGCTCCTAAAGGTGGGTCCCCGCGAGATGAACTCCCGCGCCTACGTGGGCGCCTTCGGCTTCAAGGGCACCTCCCAGCAGCAGGCTGTGGGCACGCTCTCCGGTGGCGAGCGCAACAGGGTCCACCTCGCGCGCCTGCTCCAGGCTGGCGGCAACCTGCTCCTCCTCGACGAGCCCACCAACGACCTGGACGTAGAGACCCTGCGCGCCCTGGAGCAGGCCCTGGAGAGCTTCGCCGGCTGCGCGGTCATCATCTCCCACGATCGCTGGTTCCTCGACCGCATCGCCACCCACATCCTGGCCTTCGAGGGAGACTCGCAGGTGGTCTGGTACCAGGGCAACTACGCGGAGTACGAGCGAGACCGCAAGCGGCGCCTCGGGGTGGACGCGGACCAGCCGCACCGGATCAAGTATCGGAAGCTGGCGAGGTAGAGAGCGGCGGGGGGACGCGATAGGATGGCTTCGCCGCACACGGAGCCGCGATGTCCACGCCCCCCCCCGCGCTCACCGCCTTCAGCGTGAAGGGCTACCGGAGCTTCCGCGACCGCAGCACCCTGGAGCTGAGGCCGCTCACGCTGATCTACGGGCGCAACAACTCCGGCAAGAGCACGCTGATCCGGGCGCTGGCGACGCTGGGGCGGTCGGTGCGCGAGGACGCCCGCGTCCCGTGGGATCTCGGGGGAGAGGGCGGGCCCGGCCTCGGAGGGCTGTTCCAGGACCTTCCCTGGAAAGGCGGAGCCCCCAGGCTCAGCGTCACGATGACGTGGCGTGACGATCTCCGCCTCACCTACACGCTGCTCAAGGGAGCCGGTCCCGCCTACTCTCCCTACGTCGAGTCCCTGGAGATCGCGCAGGGCTCCGAGGCGACGCGCTGGACGCTGGACCGCTCCGATGACCGCGTCACGGACCGCTATTCCAGCACCACTGAGACGGGCACCATCGCGTTCCATGGGCTGGTGCCCACCGCCTACGCGGACTGGTCAGAGCCCTCGAGAGCCGTCCTGGACCGCCTGGCAGCTCGTCTCCGCACCCTGCGAGGCAACATCCACTGGCTCCACGGCGCCCGGCGTCTCCCCGAGCGGACCTTCCAGGCCAAGGAGCGCCTGCCCTTCCCAGAGCCCGACGGATCCGGCACCTCGGAGCTGCTCGCCACCCACGTGCTCCCAGACGCCCCCAGCCTGATCGACCTCGTCAACCGGTACTACGAGGACGAGGCGATCGGCAGGACCCTGCGCCTGGAGCACCTCCACGGCACCACGCACCGCCTGCTCCTCCCGCCCCTGAAGAGGGACGGGCTCGACATCGAGCTGGGAGACACCGGCGACGGGATGATCCGCGTGCTGCCGATCCTGACCGCCGCCGCCCTCACGGCCTCCTCACCGGTCCCTCAGTGGCTGCTCCTCGAGGATCCCGAGGCGCACCTCCACGACGACGCCGTCCGGCAGCTGGTCAGCTACCTGGTCGCCATGGCCAGCGCTCCGACCACCCAGGGAGGGGGCTTTGTCCTGGAGACGCACTCCCACACGCTCCTCATGTCGGTCCAATTCGCCGTTCGCCAGGGACTCATCGCCGCTGCGGATGTCGGCCTCTACTGGACCGAGCAGCAAGGGGACGGGCGCTCCACCCTGACCCGGATCCCCCTCACCGACTCCGGCGCCCCCAAGACCAGCACCTTCCGGCAGGCTTTCAAGGAAGAGCGCGCCCTGGCCGCCGCCCTCGCCGGGATGACGCCCTCCAGGGGACACACCCCGTGAGAGTACGCATCGACAGCGCCCTGCTCTCCGAGCGCCACAGCCTGCTGGTGCTCGGTCTGCTCGCCCTCAGCGAGGCGAGAGGGCACGCCCTGGCGACCGAGCTTGAGGCAGCGGATGCGTGGAGCGAGACGCTCCCAGAGGACCTCCAGCAGGCGGTGCGCGACCTCCTCGACGCCCACCGCAGCCAGTTCGTGCTCCACAGCGCCTCCCACGCCACCATCACGGTGACCCTGGAGGACCTCGACAGCCAGCGCGGTCGCCTCTCCCCAGAGGACGCCTTCCGCCTGCTCGCCCTCCCCCTGGAGCTGCTGCTGGAGAACGAGCGCGGCGACTGGCACTTCGTCCGCCGTCTGGCGCAGCCGGCCCAGCGGCGACTGCTGGACGAGGCGCTGCGGGAGGGGTGGCTGCTGCCGCGACAGGGTGGGGGGCTGCCAGAGCTCACCAAGGCCCTCAAGGCGCTGCTTCCACCGGAGCAGCAGCCAGACCTGCAGCGCTTCCGCCGACTGCGCACCTGGGTGCTGTTCGACCGGGATGCAACGAAGACGGACGCCTCACGCCCCTCCAGCCAGTCTGTGGCCGCCCGCAAGGCGTGTGTCGCGCTGTCCGAGGTGCCCGATCCGTGGCGCTTCGGCTGGACCCGCCTGCACCGTCGGCACATCGAGAGCTTCCTGCCCGACGTGGTGCTCGATGCGTGGGCCCACGACCAGAAGGAGGACGTGCAGGACACCGTGCAGGCCTTGCTCGAGCTCCGCAAGACCGATCCCGCCCAGGCGGCGAGCTGGAACATGAAGCAGCGTCTGGAAGCGACCATCGCGACACTCTTCGAGACCGCCTCCCACGACCCCGCCTTCCCCGCTGAGTACGACCGCGACCACCCCGACGGCCCCGGCGCCGCCGCGGCGCTGATCGAGACCCTGCTGGAGCGCCTCTGATGCCCACCCTGTTCGACAACCCCAGCGTGCCCACCCTGGTCCGCCTGCTGGAGGAGGTCCGCAGCGGTCAGATCCTGCTCCCCGATTTCCAGCGCCCCTTCGTGTGGAAGGACCAGCAGCGCCTCGATCTCCTCGACAGCATCGCCCGCGGCGTGCCCATCGGCTCCCTGCTGGTGTGGCGGACCCGCGCGCACCTCCTCCAGACCCACGAGGCGCTGGGGCCACACAAGCTCCCTCTGGCAGACCCCGACCGGGGCCCGTGGACCTACCTCATCGACGGACGCCAGCGCCTGACCACCCTCTTCGCCGCGCTCACCCCCGTCGACGATCCCGAGATCACCGACGCGGAGGAGGGACGCTGGCCGCTCCTGCTGGACCTGGACAACCCCTACGCGCCCACCTTCCAGATTCCCCGGACCTCCCTCAGGCGGCGCCCGACCCTGGTCCCCACCACGGTGCTCCTGTCCAACCGGCTGCTCTACACCCACCAGCAGGCGCTGTGGCGGGAGGGCCTGGACAGGGAGGCGGAGGTGCTGGAGCAGGTGGCCTGGGCCTTCCGCGACTACACCGTGCCGGTGGTGCCCATGCTCAGCGAGGAGCTCAGCACGGTGACCACCGCCTTCGCCCGCGTCAACACCGGCGGGACGCCGATGAGCGAGGCCCACCTGGCGATGGCGCTGGCCTATGGACGCGTGCCGCTGCGCGAGGAGCTGGCGACCACCGCCAGCCTCATGCAGGACCTCGGCTGGGGCGTCGTGGACGAGGGGGCGCTGCTCAACCTGCTCAAGCTGCGCTTCGACCTGGACGTGTATCGCGCAGACATCCAGGCCCTCCTCCAGTCGATACGCGACAGCGAACACCTCAAGGCCCTTGGCCACGACCTGCTCGAAGACGCGATCGCCGCCTCCACCTCCCTCGGTCTGCACGGAGTGCACGGGGGGGCTGCGCTCCCCTACAAGTACCAGCTCCTGATCCTGGCAGAGGCGATCCGAAGAAGATCAGCGGACGGCCTCGCCGGGCCGCTCCCGCTCGATCCCGTCCACCGCTGGCTCTGGCAGACCACCCTCACCGAGTGGTTCACCGGTGCCACCGGGAAGACTATCCGCCAGTCCCTCAAGATGCTCCTCGACATGCTGGACGGCAGGCCGTCTCCGCTGGAGGGCACCGCCGTCCGAGAGATGCCCCACCAGCAGCGCTGGGGGGCGGTCCGGGCGATGGCCCGGGTCCTCATCCGCTGCGAGGAGGCGCGGAGGCGTGGCCATGACCAGCCGGCCCAGCTCCTGGGCGAGCGCGGCGCCGGCGCCCTGCACAAGCTGGCACCCGAGCTCGACAACAGCGCGCCCGCCGCGTGGGTGGTCGCGACCCCCGATGAGCTCCGAGGGTGGCGCGACCGCCGCTTGGTGCCCGACACCTGGAGCGCGCAATTCTCCGCGGACGCGGATTTCACGCGCCTCCAGCAGGGTGAGGAGGCCAGCGCGCGCTTCCTGTCGGAGGAGAGCGCCGCCATCCTGGCGCTGGAGCGGGCCTTCATCACGTCCGTGGGTCTTGTCGTACAGGACTGACCGCGGCCCGATGCTCCAGCGAGCGTCAGCGACACCGACCGGTCTAACGCACCTTTTTTCCCTTCACTGCGGAACCGATCCATATTTTGCTCACAACCTCTCTCGGACGATCCGAAGAGGAACCCACCAAGGGGGTGTCCGCACCCCCAGGGGTCCTCCCGAGGATTCACAGGTCTACTGGAGAGGGCGGAGCACGCCCACACTGACCCCCACAGTCCGAAGCTGTGGGGGTCTTTTGTTATGTCGTGCCGAGTCACGCCGCGCGACGGGCCATGATCATCGTTTGGCCCAAAGTCTGCTGGCTTGCCGTGCTGGCGGCGGGAGAGGGTGCTGCCAGCGCGCTGAGACCCTAATTTTCGACCGCTAGATGGCCGCCGCCAAGGGCGCCTCCCCCTCCTTCGTCTCCCCCGTTGGGGTCGGGGAATGTCTCCCCCCCCCAATCCCCCCCTGCTGGGGGCTTGCCGCCCCCTCTCCCCCTGAGTGATCGGGCGCAAAGCCCGCACCGGAGGCCCCCCGCATCACCCACTTGGGCGAGACGCTGGTCAAGGCCGCGGGCCCCCCTCCTGCTCACCGAACAGCTACATTTTCTCCATCGCAAAAATGATGCACAGATTATCATCGGTTATTCCTGCCTAACTATGTTTAGCGATTTTCTTTTCGCTAGACGCCTCCACGCGCTGATCCGATGAGAGAGCCACAACGGGGGCATCCCCCACAGCCCCCGAAACCCCACAACTACGCGGAGACAGAGTCATGGCTCTCACCGTCAACACCAACATCTCCTCTCAGAACGCCATCGGAAACCTCAACAGCACCAACCGCAACCTGGCCTCGTCCTTCCGCAAGATCTCCTCGGGCCTGCGCATCTCCCAGGCCGGCGACGACGCCGCGGGACTCGCGGTGGCAGAGAACCTCGACTCCTCGGGCATGTCCCTCCGCCAGGCCGCCCGCAACACCAATGACGGCATCTCCGTCATCCAGACCGCAGAGGGCGCCACCGCAGAGGTCGGGAACATCCTCAAGCGCATGCGCGAGCTGGCCGTTGAGTCCTCCTCGGAGACCCTCCACGACGACGAGCGCGCCTACATCCAGGACGAG